>JAGQYJ010000063.1 GCA_020436145.1 Cyclobacteriaceae bacterium
CAAACTATTAAAAAAACTTGAAAAAGAATTAGAAGACCTGTGATCAACTATTATTAAAGTTAAGTACCTAATAACGTAGCATTGGAGCCCACTTTCATCATATTTAAGTCTTTTTTATTAAATATTTTCAAATCATATTACCAATACGGAGATTATCATATTGGTTATTCAAAATGATTTAATAATTTTAAAATACTCTTTTGATAAATAAAAACTAATGAAAATAGTATTTATTAAAATTTAATTGGAAAGGTTTTTAAAATGGGCTGCCTACCCAATATGTATTTATGTAGAAATTCTGTTATAACTACTTAAAAATTTACAGAGCGCGAATGCTGAAAAGCGATATGAGTAAGCAATAACTAAAAACCTAACATTATGAAAATAGTTAAATGGACGGCCAGACTTATTGGCTTAATAGCAATTATTGCAAGCGTTGAATCTTGCAAAAAAGAGGATCCAAACGAGTGTTGTACTTTTTCCTACTCTTATGGTTCATATTCAATTTCTGGAAAAGCTTGCCAGGATGGAACTTTTACATATACCTATAATGGTACTTCAGACTCTGGTACCTGGACAGACGATTATGATAGTTGGTCAGAAGTAAAATCTTTATTGGTGAATGACTACGGAGCTACATGCAGTTAATGTGATTCTCAAGGCTGTTTTGATAACCAAATCAGCCTTGACTTTCTAAATTCAATATATGGATAAATCAAAAACCAGTGAATATGTAGGCTATAGATTGCTCTCAAATTTTTTTTTCAACATTTATAAATTAATCTCAAGATTTTCAAACTGGTTTTTAAGACTGTCACAAAAGATAAACTTTGAGGAGTACAAGTTAAAATTTGGCGAAAGAGAGGATGATATATACATTGTGACGTATCCCAAATCAGGAACCACACTTATGCAGATGATTTTGTATCATCTTACTACTGAGGGTAATATGAGTTTTAATCATATTTATGATGTTTCTCCCTGGATTAAAAACGCCTCTTTTAAAAGGCAAGAGCCAATAGAACTGCCTTCACCCAGAATTATTAAGTCACATGATTTTTACAAAGATTTTCCAAAGAGCACAAAGGGAAAATTTATATATGTGTATAGAGATGGAATGGATGTAGCTGTATCGCATTATCATCAACAAAAGAATTACAATAGAAGTAACCTTGAATTCGAAAACTTTTTAAGAACGTTTTTCAAGAATAAAAGCTGGTTTAAGCATACCAAGGACTGGCTACGGAATAAAAAAGGATTCCCTATTCTTTATGTCCGTTATGAAAATCTAATTAACAAAAAAGAAGAAGAGATCACTAGAATTGTAAAATTTTGTGAGATTACACCCACAAAAGAGAGTATTGAAAGAGCGTTGAAGTACAGTTCTTTTTCGTATATGAAAAAAAATGAAGAGAAATTTGGTGATCAACCTGAAAAGTCAAAAAAAATCTTTGATCAGTTTATTAGAAAGGGGAAATCAGGCGAAGGCACAAGATACTTTACCGAACACCAAAAGGAAAAGTTTATTAAGCAGTATGAAAAGATGGTGAAAAAGCCCGAAACAAGAGCTTTTGAAAAGGAAGCATTAATTAACCATTAATAGAGAAATGAAGTTTAAAAACCCGGCAAAGGTTCTGCTAGTTGTTGAAATTCAAGTTGTTTTGGTATTGTTAATTCTCGGTGCCATAAAGCTTAATAGTCTTGAAGAAAAGGTATTCAATACGAACCGTTTTTTATATGAAATATACTCTGACCAACGTGTTGACAAACTAAACAAAGTAAGAGATTCAGATATAGTGATTGGTGGCCAAGATGCATGTTTAACATTATTTATCTATTCTCGTTTTGATTGCCCGGCATGCAATGATTTTTTTGAAACTAATTATCCACAACTTAAAAAAGACTTTATAGACGAGGGAAAAATAAAAGTTGTGTTTCGCTACCTTGTTCATGCTTCTAAAAAAAACACTCTTATAGCTACAAAATATGCCTACTATGCCAATTCTTTAGGCAAGTTCAATCAGTTTATTGATGAAACAACTGATAGGTTTCCTGAACTGGATACATCTATGCTCAACAAAGTGATTTCGAAAATTCGTGAAAATGATAAAAATTTAGAGACTTTCATTAGTGATCCAATCTTGGAAAAAAAGCTTCTGAAAGACGCCAGAGAGTACAGGCAAGCAAAAATAACTTCCACACCAACCATTTTTGTTAACAATCAAATTGTATTGGGCTATAGCAATTATAAAAGGCTAAAAGAAATAATTGACAGTGAATTACAATCAATCAACTGCGAATAAAGGCAGTTGTAATAAACTAAAAAAACAGCCCAACAAGGTTATGCAACTACCTGGTCACAAACCATATTTTCGAGCCTGCGCAATAAGGATAGACGCTTTTCCCGTATTTGCTCTGCAGAATAGCGACAGTAGTACTGCATTAATATAGATGAATAATAAACAAAGGTATCCTTATCAATTGGTTTCATTTTACCGGTTACAGGTGCCTCTTCATCCGTAAGGTTAAAGAAAGCTCCACCAGAAGTTTCACGAACATCACCTGTTTCCAACTCATAAACTTTCATATCTGCTGTTACAGTCTCATGAGGTTCATTTGCCCCGTACATATGCAAAGTAAGATAGGGTGATGTGGTCACATTTCCCATTTGGTGAATAAGCGCATTGTTAACCTTGGTTATACTCCCATATGGAAGTATTTCCTTCTTGCCTAAACGAAAACGTTCTCCATTATTAGAATAAGTTTGGTGCATTACGTTACCAAACACCTGAACAGCCCCCCACTGGGTATATCCATGATCGTGCACACAAGAATAATCCCCAGGATTCCATGTCATAATCATAATTTCATAATGTTCCGTATGATATGCCAGCTTACGACCATAACCATCCTGAATGGGGTGTGCGTAATCTGCCCAAGGCTGTAAATCATCTTCAGTTATTCGTGCCTTTTTCATAAGTTCAGCTGCCCTTTGCACTGTAATGTGCTCTTCAGAGGCTTCTATAGAGTCGATCAATCGTTGTAAACCTGGAGTTAAAGTGTTCATGGCGGTAGTTTAAAAAATGGTTATTACAAAATTAACTGCATTATAGTAACATCCAGCCATTTTCCATCAATATTTCCCACTTCTCGCTGAGTGCCAACTACTTCGTAACCTAACTTGCGGTTATATTCTATGCTTCCTTCATTGCCAGCAAAAATTTTTGCTACCAAATGATGATAGCCCAACGCTCCACATTTTTTAATAATTGACTTCTTTATTTTGGTTCCCAAGCCAATTCTTAATTTGTCTCTTCTAAGGTAAACGGCCGTTTCGCATGTGGTACCATATCCCTCTCTATCACTGTATCGTTTAATTATTCCCCATCCAACAACTTCACCATTTAACTCCAGGCACTGAATTAATTCTCGTTCATTGAATTCTGCCATCCAGCGTTCAATGTCAGCAGCAGACTTAAGCATCCTATCCATGGTAGCATTACCTTTCTCAATATATTCATTGTATATTGAGGCAATAACTGCGCAATCTGCTAAAGTTGCATTCCTAATTAATTCCTTCTCCATTAGTACATTTCATTACGAATTATTTCCCCAGGAACTGCATCGGATATAACCCCGTTTTCGATCATTTGTACCCCATTAACCCACAAATGTTCAACGCCTTTTGATAAAACACATGGATCTGTGTAGGTTGCCAATGGCTTAATATGCTCAATATCAAACAAAACCAAATCGGCTTTATAGTCCACTTCAATCCTACCTCTGTTCTTAATATTGAAGTAATCAGCCGGCATAGATGTTATTTTTCGTATAGCTTCTTCAAAAGAGAGCATTTTTTTCTGCAAAACATATTGGTAAATAAACTCTGTAAACGCTCCATACGACCTGGGGTGTGGTACTCCAATGCGCTTCGGAGCATTTATGGGATGGCTCCATGAATCCGTACAAATCATTGCATTTTCCCATGTTATTGCCAGGTCAATATCGGCTTGATTGATGCAGTGGTACACAATCCACATTTCAGTATCTCGCTTCAATATTTCACACATGGTCTCGGCAAGTGTCCAGCTAAATTCATTAGCTATTTGATATATGGTCTTACCCTCCCACTCAGGATACTCATTCGAAATAATGAGCATTTGAGTCATATCATAATCCTTCTTAATAATATAATCCGCAATCTCTAATTCAACCTCCGGACTATCTAACCTATGTTTTACCTCCTCAAGGCCACCTTCCAAAAATCTTTTGGGAATAAAAGCACGTAGTTTTGTAGAAACAGCTGTGTACGGATAAACATCAATTTTGGCTTGTTGCTCATGCGTCTGATTGTATTCTTCTAATCTTTTTAAGACACCAGGTATTTTACCAAAGTTTCTTTTTTCTGCAGATTTCAAATGACTAACAAGTACACTAATTTCTGCCATTTCACCAATAGTCAATGTTTCTTCAATGGCTTCTTCCAACTTATCACGCTCATCGCGCATATGTGAAGCATAAACCCCACCATGTTTCCTGGCAATTTTTGCCAATTCAACGATTTCATCCGTTTCGGCAAAGCAGCCCGGGGCATAAATTAAACCGGTAGACAAGCCCAAGGATCCATCATGCAAAGATTCTTCCATGCAATGTTTCATTAAACTTAGTTCATTCTCTGAAACACTATTCCAATCTTTAAGAGCTCCGCCACGCAATGTACTGTGACCTGTAAGAGTTGCCACATTAAACTGAATTCCGGTTTTCTCCAGAATGGTAAAATACTCATCCAAGGTTCTCCAGTTAAAGGTAAACCCAAGATTTTTGGCTAGTTTTTCCATGGTTGGCACCAATCGGTTTTCAATCGGTGCTGGAGAAGTTCCACAATTACCAAATATTTCAGTGGTAATACCCTGGAATAACTTGTGATCGGCCGCATGAGGAAAAAAATAGCCAAACCCTGTGGAGGCATGTGTATCAATAAAACCAGGTGTTAAAGCACATCCATTCGCTATGATTGTTTGGTGTGCCCCAGGCAATTCTGTATCCTCCTTATAAACACCACTGATAACATCATTTTTAACAGAAACAGAACCAACAAAAGGTTTTTCTCCGGAACCATTATAAATGGTAGCTCCTTTAATCAAAAAATCATGCATGATGTAAAAGTTATCTTCCCAAACTTAACGATTTAACCGTCAATTCCTGAAGTGCTTTTTCATCAATTTCGGGGTTGAAGAAGTAAGAAGAATCTATAAACCCTCCATCCATTTCAATGGGTTTAACGAGCACATCTTGTGTAAAATACCTGCTGGAAGGGCTT
Organism: Cyclobacteriaceae bacterium; assembly: GCA_020436145.1. Classification (GTDB taxonomy): domain Bacteria; phylum Bacteroidota; class Bacteroidia; order Cytophagales; family Cyclobacteriaceae; genus JAKISE01. The sequence continues at coordinate 5,321 of JAGQYJ010000063.1, forward strand.
TGGTCATGCGCTTTTGCCCCCTGCAAAAAGGAAGCTATCTGCAAGTTCTGGGCTCTGCCAATTCCTGTCTCAAACATACCTCCAATCCAGGCAGGAATTGCATTCTGAATACAATATTCAATCATTTCGATGGTATAATAAAGCCCCCCTATTCGTCCAGGTTTAATGTTTATCTCCTTAATCTCGTCTTTATGCTCAATCAATTGCCCCATGTATTCAACCTCCTCATCAAGACACACCTTCAATGAAGGGTTTGCAAACTGATATTCCTCTTTAAGGTAGAAACTACCTGGTGCAAAGGGCTGTTCGATCACATACTCAAAATGAGCAAACAAGCGTAATTCATCAAAATCATTTTTTCCAAAAGATCCATTGGCATCAAAACTGATATTCGGGTGGTTGCATTCATCTATATTTCTAAACACATAGGGATGAGAATACTCGGGGCTAATTTTAAATTTGAGCCTTTGATAGCCTTCTTCAATGGCATCCTCAATTGATTGTTGCATAGTAGCCTCATCTTTAAATAAACCCATGGAAATGCCTACCGGCACTCTTTGTATGCGTTCACGTCCCCAAGATTCAAGAATACCGATTCCGCCAGACCTGCGGATCGCATCATTCATTGCCATTTCTACGGCTGCCTTGGTAAAATTCCATCCTCTGACTTTTGAAAGTGCCGCTAAAGCTTCTCCGTATGTTCTTACCTTAGTTAACAAAGGATAGATATAATCGCTAACCACTTGAATTGCTCCTTCAACAAACTCGTGGGAATAAAAGGGATCAGGCCTGCAGGAGCACTCTCCATAGCCAATAACCCCATCATGAGTATGCCATTTGATAATCAGTGCTTTACGAGAGTTTCGCACGCCAATGGCTGAATAAAATGGTTTCACTTGTGGCAATTCGACTACTACAAGTTCTAAATGAGACAAAGAAACAGGGGTGTGTAGGAAATCAGCAACAGAACCAGGCACTAAATTCATGAAGTGACCTTGCTTGGTTCAACGTAGTCAAACAACTTCTTTTCTTTTATTTCATGAGCCACTTTATGTGGAACCAGTTCTTCCCAACCCTCCTGTCCGGTTTGAATCATCTCCAGCACATCATCAGAAATGATATGCAGATTTCTGCTGGAGACATTTGTAACAGGTACTATCTTCTTATTGTCAATAAGGTATTGCAACATGCTTTTTTGCCTGGCAGGTACTTCAAAATCTTCAATGGTATAAATTTCATCAGAGTTTTTCTTCAACGAAGGATACACATAAAAAATAACGTTTCTACCAAAGAGAATTCCAAACGCCTCCAGTAGCCCCCCCTTCAGATTTTCATAGTACTTTTCTTCAAAAATCATATGAAGATTATAAATACCCAATATCAAACCCACCTTATGATCCTTATTCAACCTTGTAATATGTCGAACCAGCCTGTAATATTCCGTATAGTTAGAAATAAGTACATTTTGTCCTAAAGAACATAATTGGTCAACCCGGTTCAGAAAATCGGTAACATCAATTCCACCTTCACGTTCCAAATCCTGCAATGTCAACTCTGTAAGCACAGCTATTTGAGAAGGATCAACATCTTCTTCCTTTTTAAACCGCTTTCTTCCGCAAAATAACATGTCAACATTTACATGGGTTACCGGCTTAAATCTTCCTCTCAGAATAAGAACGTTCTTTTTATACAATGCCTCCGAAGGCATAAGCACATTACCACTTGGTCCAAACATGGCAGCTCTTGTAAAGCCTAACTTTACAAGTTTTAAACTCATCAGGCGGTTATCCACTTTGGGGAAATCCGGGCCTTCCAGGCGAAACATATCTATCTCAACCCTAAACTGCCTGAAACCATCAACAAGTGATAATAAAAACTCATCTGCATCTCTAATAAAATAGCAAGCATAAATAAGGTTAACACCTAGTTTTCCCAGTGCCTCTTGCTGCCATGTTGCATCAGGGTCTTTAAGAATAACGTGAATAACACATTCGTTTGGTTCAGATTCCGGAGACAACTGAAAACGACAGCCTACCCATCCATGTCCACGGTTAGTGCGGGCATAATTCAGGGTTTCTACAGTATTGGCAAATGAGAAAAACGTGGTATCCTTTATCCTGTGAGGTAATCGGTCATGAAGTAAGTCCATTTCCTTGTCCAGCATGGCAAGCAAACGCTCCTCACACACATATCTACCAATTTTTCCATATATGGCATCGCTATAAGCCATATCGTATGCAGACATTGTTTTGGCAACGGTTCCGGACGCACCGCCTACTCTAAAAAAATTTGCAGCCACTTCCTGGCCAGCTCCAATTTCAGCAAAACTGCCATAGATAGAGCGATCAAGATTTATAGCAAGTGTTTTGTCTTTTGTAGAGAGATTTTTTTCTGATTCCATGGTTTGCAACCCAGGTTATTCGTAACACAAAATTAATCTATAGCATTGGAGCAGATAGCAATTTTATGCATTATTTTCATCGAATTAAGATAAAAAAAACGGTTTTGTCTCGACCCAAATAAATTGATTGTACTTGTCCCTTCTTTTAACTAACTTACGTCAGTTATAACCAAACCTATTAGTAATGGATGTTCTTGATTTTATTACCCTTCTAATCATTCTCGCAGCTTTTTTTCTGCTTATCAATGTAAAATACCTGAAGTTGCCATCAACTATTGGATTGATGATTATGGCACTTAGCCTCTCACTGTTTATCATTTTTGGAGAGGTAATTTTTAGAACGCTTAAGGAACTGGCCAACCAGTTGATGAACGAGTATAATTTTTCGGAAGTGCTATTTAAAGTGATGCTAAGTTTCCTGCTTTTTGCAGGGGCTCTGGAACTTGATCTGCGAAAACTGGGAGAAGAAAAATGGGTAATTTTTATACTGGCAACAATGGGGGTGCTCATATCTACTTTTGTAGTGGGATACGCCATGTTCTTTTTACTGCCCTTTATTGGAATCCACCTCGATCTAATTTATTGCTTGCTTTTCGGGGGCCTTATATCTCCTACGGATCCAATAGCTGTTTTGGCTATGATAAAGAAGTCAACGGTTTCGAAAAATCTTGAAGCACAGATTGCTGGTGAATCACTGTTTAATGACGGAATAGGTGTGGTTGTATTTCTAACAATTTTACATATCGCTCAAGCGGGAGTCGGAGAGCATATTAACCCATGGAGCGTTGGTCTGTTGTTCGGACAGGAAGTTGTAGGTGGAATTGGCCTTGGAGCCATATTTGGTTTCTTAGGCCTTAGGCTACTTATTCTTATAGAAAATGAATATACCGAAATAGAGGTTCTGGTTACGCTATCCATGGTGCTTGGGGGGGCAAGTATTGCAGAAATGCTTCATGTTTCTGGTCCATTGGCAATGGTAACCATGGGATTATTTGTGGGTAATAAAGGCCGAAGTTCAGAACTGGAGAAAGCGGCAGGCGAATATGTATATAAATTCTGGCACTTAATGGATGAAGCCATGAATGCCATTCTTTTCATTTTAATAGGTATGCAAATAATTGTAATCCCATGGAGCCTGGATTACATATTAGCTGCCGTTTTTGCCATAATAATCGTTCTTGTGTCAAGGGTAATTGGTGTTGGAATCCCAATTAGTCTTTATAGAATTAAAAATCATATTGCTAAGTACACCATAAGAATACTGACATGGAGTGGACTTAGAGGCGGCATATCGGTAGCATTGGCTCTATCCTTATATGAATATACAAAAACGTCAGGAGGCATGTCAAGAGACACTGTGAACCTCATTATAATCATGACTTACTGCGTAGTATTATTCTCCATTGTCGTCCAGGGATTAACAGTCAAAAAACTCTTTGAAAAGGCAGCTAACTATGAGGCTTCGCAGGAAGCTAACTCTTCTGCCTCAAAAGAATAAGAATTCAATATCAAAGAGTTAAACAATACATAACCCATTGAATTTTAGTAATAGTTCGATGGGTTATCTATTTGATATAAATAGCTGATTGGTTTGCAAACGATTGCAGGAAACATAGTCTGACAATGAGGAATATATAACTCTTTATTTCTTTAAATTAGCCTCGAAATAAGTAGATAAATAAGCCATATGTATACCAGAAATAGGGTTCTTATTGAACGAGTAACTCCCATTGTTGATGACGGATCTTATTATGCCAAAAGAGTAATAAATGATTTGCTAAGAGTAGAAGCAGATCTGGTTTCAGACGGTCATGATATAATAAATGGAGATTTAAAGTTTAAGGTGCCAGGAAGCAAGGTATGGAAATATATGCCTTTACAACTACATGAAAATGACCGCTGGTATGCTAATCTGGAATTAAAGGAAGAGGGTACATATGAGTACACAGTTGAAGCATGGGTGGATTATGCACTAACCTGGCAGCATAATGTAAGGAGAAAAGTTGAAAGCGGAGTAGAGATTAAAGTAGAGTTAAAGGATTTCCTTCCTATAGCAACTCAGCTAAGCCACAAGGCAAAAGGTAAGGACAAAAAATGGATAGAAGATTTCTCGAGGCTGATTAATAGCCAAAAGCTCTATAACAAGGCTGTTGAATTGGCTATTTCTGATGAATTGGAATTGGTTCTTCGGAAGTATCCTGTTAAAGAGTATGCCACGGAATACGATCGAGTTCTTAGAGTAAGAGTTGAACGCTCCAAAGCTGAGTTCAGTACCTGGTACGAATTTTTCCCCAGATCTGCCTCTAAAAATAAGAACAGAACGGGTACACTAAAGGATGCAGAATCGCAACTGAAACGAATTGCAGATTTAGGTTTTGATGTAGTATATCTTCCTCCTATTCACCCTATTGGGGAAGAGTTTAGAAAAGGGAAAAACAATAGCCCGAGTGCAAAAAAGGGAGAACCGGGTTCTCCATGGGCTATAGGAAGCAAACATGGTGGCCACAAAAGCATTCATCCCGATTTAGGCACTATTAAAGATTTTGAAAAGTTAGTCGCAACCGCCCATAAACTTGGCTTGGAAATAGCCATGGACTTTGCTTTGCAATGTGCCCCTGATCATCCTTACGTTAAAGAGCACCCTGAATGGTTCAAGTGGCGTTCTGATGGAACAGTTCAGTATGCAGAGAACCCACCTAAAAAATACCAGGACATATTACCTATTTATTTTGAAACAAAAGACTACAAGAATCTCTGGAATGAGCTCCTAAGTATAGCACTCTTCTGGGCCGATAAAGGTATTCGTATTTTTCGAGTGGATAATCCTCATACCAAACCTATCAGGTTCTGGCAATGGCTAATTTCCGAAGTGCATAAGAAATATCCTGATTGTATCTTCCTCTCAGAGGCTTTTACCAAGCCAAAGATTATGCAGGCGTTGGCAAAAGTGGGTTTTACCCAATCGTACACGTACTACACCTGGCGAAACACCAAATATGAACTTGTAGAATACCTTACTGAGCTAACCAAAGGGCCGGAACGTGAATATTTTCGCCCTAATTTCTGGCCAAATACTCCTGATATTAACCCATTCATTTTACAAGATGGAAGTGAGCATGCTTTCTTAACCCGGTTATTTATGGCAGCAACTATTTCGAGCAATTACGGTATATACGGTCCTGTTTTTGAACAAATGGTGCATGATAGTATACCCGGCAAGGAGGAGTATCTTGATAGCGAAAAATATGAAGCCCGCTACTGGGACTGGGATAAAAATAATCGGCTTATTGCCATGATCAAGCTTATTAATGCGCTTAGAAAAATTCACCCTGCTCTTCAGCAAACTTTTGACATACATTTTTGCAACATTGAAAACGAACAACTCATTGCCTACCACAAACGAAGTAAAAATGGGGATGAGCATATTTTGTGCATTGTTAACCTTGACCCCTATAACAAGCAATCGGGCATGGTGCAATTACCTCTTCACCGAATGCCTTCCAACCCAGGTGATAATTTAATTATAAAGGACCTGATCACAGACAATAGTTACAATTGGCACGATGAATGGAATTATATTGAACTTACTCCTACCCTTCCTTTTCACCTTTTTAAAATCCACTTCAAATCATGAAAGGAATCATCACCATAAAAGAAGCATGGAAAGACGCTTACCAAAGCGACCAACTTTTTAAAATACTGACGGATGAAATACTGCCCCAATACATGCAGAAATGTAGGTGGTTTGGAGCAAAAAATGCACCTATCAAGCGTTATGAAGTTTCGTTTGCAGAAATGGCGCCATACGAAAAACATCTGGCTATGGTGCTTATCATTGAAGTGGTCTTCCAAACGGCCTACTCAGAGCAGTATTACCTGCCACTTGCCTGGGTTGATGCGACCGAAATTGATCAGAATGAATTTGTACTTGGCAAGCTAAAGTGCAAACAGGAAGAAAAAATGCTTGCCGAAGCCCTGGCCGTAAGTGCGTACCGAAATGATCTTTTTGAGAACATCAGCCATAAAAGATCTGTGAAAATTAAAGAAGGCACTATAACCTATCACCGTGGTAAATCGCTAAGGGCTGAAACACCGATATCAAGATTACTATCTGCAGAACAGAGTAATTCCACTATTGTCTTCAACGATAAGTATTTTCTGAAGATATATCGCAAGCTATTCCGCGGCACAAACCCGGACTACGAAGTTTCCTACCATCTTAGTGAGCGATCGGATTTCCAAAATGCTCCTGTTTATATGGGTAGTATAACCTTGCTTAGGGATAACGTATATCCCGTTTCGCTGGGTTTGATGCAGAAAAAAATAGAAAATAACGGTGACGCATGGGCTTATATGTTAGGGCGGGTGAAAGCTTATTTTAAAAACATTGAACGAAGGAAGCTTGATATAGAACAAATCCCCAAAGTTCCTCTCTATAGAGGTTGTATTCCAGAAAAGCTACCTCTTACAATGCTTGATTTGGTAGGTGTAGAAACACTGGAAAAAGTTGCTTTACTTGCCAAACGTACCGCTGAAATGCACCTTGCTCTTTTCAGAGAAAAAACACACCATGAGTTTATTCCAGCCATTTTTAATGAAGATTACCAGGTATGGCTTCATAACCGCCTACTCTACCAACTGGACAATAGGGTGGCTATTATTGAGAACATGCTTGAAAAATTTAAAGGGCAGACCAGGGCCTGGGCGGAGGAATTTCTTGAAAGCACCGAAACCATTAAGAATCTTATTCTTGGATTTGACTATCAGAAATTAAATAGTCATCGCATACGTATTCATGGCGATTACCACCTGGGACAGGTACTCATGACTGATGATGATTTCTTTATACTTGATTTTGAAGGGGAGCCAGACAGTACTATTCGTGACCGAAAAATTAAGCAGCCTGCCATAAAGGATGTAGCCGGCATGTTCAGGTCGTTTCATTATGCTATTTTCAGCACCATCTTTGCCGATAATCCCACTTCTTTGCCCGAGGATATTTTAATTGAGGCGGGTGGCAGATATTACAGAACCATTGTAGCTGTTTTTCTTGATTCATATATTAAAAACGCTTTTGAAAGCGGCCTGGACATTGGCTACTATAAAGAAATAGATTACCTCTTAAGATACCATATACTTGAAAAAGCGATATATGAATTAGGTTATGAACTTAATTCACGCCCTAACTGGGCAATTATCCCTTTAAAGGGAATAAATCAAATTCTGAACAACGATTAAACATGAGTACTAACGTAAAGACATATTCCAAATTTTCTGATCTGGACATCCACCTTTTTAGAGAAGGAAAACACTATAAACTTTATGAAAATTTTGGAAGCCATGTAGTTAAACATAAAGGCAAAACAGGAGTATACTTCGCGGTATGGGCCCCCGGGGCCAAACGAGTTAGCGTGATGGGCAATTTTAATGGCTGGAACCAGGAAAGCCACACTCTCAATGTAAGATGGGATTCTTCAGGAATTTGGGAAGGATTTGTTCCGGATATTGGCGAAGGGGAAGTATATAAGTACTTCATAATCTCCCAAACGGGCGAAGGTTTGGAAAAAGGTGACCCATTTGCACAGCTGTGGGAAGAACCACCCAAAACCGGGTCGGTAGTTTGGAATAAAAAACATAGCTGGAGAGACAAAAAGTGGGTTACCGAACAAAGGCACCAAGCCAATTCATACAAAACCGCGGTTTCAGTTTATGAAGTTCATCTCGGCTCCTGGAGGCGGAATCCTGAAGAAGGTAATCGATGGCTCACCTATCGTGAATTGGCTACAGAATTGGTCTCATATGTAAAGGAAATGGGCTTTACGCATGTTGAGTTTCTACCCATTATGGAGCACCCATTTTATGGTTCATGGGGCTATCAGATACATGGTTATTATGCTCCCACCTCACGGTTTGGTACACCGGAAGACTTTAGTTACTTAGTTGATAAATTCCATCAGGCAGGTATTGGTGTTATCCTGGACTGGGTTCCTTCACATTTTCCCGGAGATGCTCACGGCCTCTATCGTTTTGATGGCTCTGCACTATATGAGCATGAAGACCCCCGATTAGGCTATCATCCTGACTGGAGCAGTTATATTTTTAACTATGGAAGAAATGAGGTTCGATCCATTCTGATAAGCAATGCTCTTTTCTGGCTCGATAGATATCATGTTGACGGGCTTAGGGTTGACGCGGTAGCAAGCATGCTTTATCTCGATTATTCTCGCAAAGAGGGTGAATGGATACCTAATCAATTTGGAGGTCGCGAGAACCTTGAAGCTATCTCGTTTTTAAAAGAGTTAAACGAATCTGTATATGGTACTTTCCCGGATTGCCTGATGGTTGCTGAAGAATCTACCTCTTTCCCTAATGTATCACGCCCAACCTATATTGGAGGGCTGGGCTTCGGCATGAAGTGGATGATGGGCTGGATGAACGATACACTAGAGTACTTCAAACGAAATACATACTACCGCAAATTTCATCACAATGAAATATCTTTCAGCCTGACCTATGCTTTTGCAGAAAACTTTATGCTCCCCCTTTCACATGATGAAGTTGTTCATGGCAAAGGTGCATTAATTCAACGGATGCCTGGAGATGAATGGCAACGTTTTGCCAACCTAAGGTTATTGTATGGATATATGTTTACACATCCAGGGTCAAAGTTACTTTTTATGGGTGGTGAGTTTGGCCAGACCACAGAATGGAAGCATGATGAAAGCCTGGCATGGCACCTTGTTCAATACGATCTTCATAAGGGAGTACAACAATTAATAAAAGACCTCAATGGATTGTACGCATCAAATAGAGCATTAACTGATAAAAATTATGAAGCTTTTGGGTTTGAATGGATAGATTTTTCAGACGCAACCCAAAGTGTGCTGGCCTACATAAGGAAAGCAGATAATTCAGACGATGACCTCGTTATTATTTGCAATTTTACTCCAATGGCGCGTGAAAATTATATGATAGGAATGCCCGCAGAAGGCTCCTGGAAAGAAATACTGAATACAGATTATCAGAAATACGGAGGAAGCGGGTATGTAAACGCCAAACCTTTGCAAACAAAAAATGAAGGTTTCCACCACAGGTCATGTTCAATTAGCATAAATTTGCCGCCTTTAGGAGTGAGTATCCTGAAACGCACGATTTAGTTAGTTTATGAGAAGGAAATTTGTTTGCATTCACGGGCACTTTTACCAGCCGCCACGTGAAAATGCCTGGGTAGAAGAGATCGAACTGCAGGATTCTGCAGCACCTTATCATGACTGGAACGAGCGCATTTCACATGAGTGTTATCACCCCAATGGAGTTGCCAGGGTTCTTAATAATGACAACAAAATAGTTGATATTGTTAATAACTATGCACGTTTAAGTTTCAACTTCGGCCCCACCCTGCTTTCATGGCTTGAGAAAAA
>JAGQYJ010000064.1:0-4658 GCA_020436145.1 Cyclobacteriaceae bacterium
AAAATGTTATCCATTTAAAGCTGCTGAAGACAATCCCAACTTCTTTTTAGAAACTCCAAAACAGGGTGGGCACCTGGGGTTTATGCTTAAGGGAAATCCCTTAAGTTATATGGAATTGCGTGCAGAGGAGTTTATATTGAGTAATTGATAATCAATCGTTTACAAAAAAAAGTAGCCCTTTCACAAAGTTTTTCATGGTAAATACAATGGTGACTCCACATATAGATGTATTTCTACATTTTTTTGAATAAAACAAATAAACTAACCTGTATAGCCATGAAAAACATATTACGAATTTCAAGCCTTTTGATTAGCATAATCTTTATCATCGGAGGGTTTAATGCCTGTACAGTTATTGATCCGGTCGGGATTAGCTTTTCCAGTATCAGCGATATGGGATATGAAAGCTCAGGAACACAAACAGTGACCATTTTAATGGATAAATCCATTGGGAGTGATGTGACTATTGAATTTGAATTTAGTGGTACTGCTATAAAAAGCTCAGATTACAATTTCTTTTCTACGGAAGTTACTATACCTGCAGGAAGTACCAGTGCAGATATAAGTTTCAGTATCATCAATAATTATGAATATGAGCCTACCGATAAAACCATAATTGTTAATCTCACGACCATTTCAGGCCCTGGAGTTGATGAAGTTGAATTTGGAGAAAACACAACATATACCTTTACCTTACAGGAGGATGATGTGGAAATAGATTTAGCGTGGACCTCGACCACTGGTATTACTGATGATTTTGATTTAGACCTGGCTCTGATTGATGCATCCGAAAATTATATTGATTGGTCATACTATGGAGATGGACTTGAAACCGTTCAATTAGATGGTGGGAGTTCAAATGGTACCTATTATGCAGTTGCTCAACTTTGGTCTGGCCCAACAAGTACCGAAACAGCCAACTATACCATGACTGTAAGACTGCCAGATGGTTCAACACAAACTCATTCAGATATGTTTACTTCTGAGCGTACAACCGACAGGACTTTATGGGGCATAACTAAAACCGGCAGTACTTATACGGTAACGCAGGATCCATTTGGTTCTAATGGTAAGGCTGCAATAGAAATAACTCGAATAAATTAAGCAAGCTAACCTAACCTGAAACTTGCATGAGAGGAGGGCATTAGCCCTCCTTTTTATTTAGTTTTCCCTTTATTTCATTCAATTTAAGAAGTGCTTCTACAGGTGAAATGGTATTAATATCAATAGTACCCAGCATTTCTTCCACTTCTTTAAACCTGGGGTCGGCTTCAAACATGGTCATCTGAAAATTATTTTTGGGCATTTCCTTAAGCTTCTTTTTCTCGCGGTCTTTGGTTTTTTCTTTTTCCAGAAAATGCATGATTTCATTCGCCCTGAGCACGACCGGATTTGGCATACCTGCCATTTGGGCTACATGAATACCAAAACTGTGCTCACTGCCACCAGGCTTAAGCTTGCGCATAAAGATCACTTTATCTCCTACTTCTTTTACGGAAACATTAAAGTTCTTGATCCGTTCAAAATCCTCTGTTAATTGATTTAGCTCGTGGTAATGTGTGGCAAAAAGGGTTTTTGCCCTGCCATGGGTAGAGTTATGCAGATATTCTACAATTGACCAGGCAATGGAAACCCCATCGTATGTGCTCGTTCCTCGTCCTATTTCGTCCATCAACACCAGGCTTTTATCTGAAAGATTGTTGAGAATACTAGCAGTTTCTGTCATTTCCACCATAAAGGTAGACTCACCCATAGAAAGGTTGTCCGAAGCTCCAACACGGGTAAATACTTTGTCGACCAGTCCAATGGAAGCAGCATTTGCCGGAACAAACGATCCCATTTGTGCCATAAGCACAATTAAAGCCACTTGCCGCAACAAAGCCGACTTGCCAGCCATATTGGGTCCTGTAACAATTATAATCTGTTGTGAAGAATTGTCTAGAAAGGTATCGTTAGGTACATATTCCTCACCAAGTGGCAGCTGTTTCTCAATTACCGGGTGCCTTCCTTCCTTAATGTCAATAACGTCCGAATCGTCTACTTCCGGTTCTACATATTTATTCTTTATAGCCACATTGGCAAATGAGCATAGGCAATCAATAGTGGAAAGAACTTGAGCGTTTTGCTGAATCTGCTCAATATATTCGCCAGCAAAAGCAACAATATTTTGAAACAGTTGCTGCTCAATCATCAGCAATTGCCCTTCAGCATTCAATATTTTCTCTTCGTAAACCTTTAATTCTTCTGTAATGTAACGCTCCGCATTTACCAGGGTCTGTTTTCGTATCCATTCCGGTGGCACCTTGTTCTTATGTGCATTGCTCACTTCCAGGTAGTAGCCAAAAACTTTGTTGTACGCAATTTTCAAGGAACTGATGCCTGTACGCTCTACTTCCCTGTCCCTGATCTGCATAAGATAATCTTTGCCTGAGTAGGCAATTGACCTTAACTCATCCAAATCTGCATTTACACCTTTTTTGATTATACCTCCCTGGTGCACCAGCATGGGAGCATCATCTTTCACCTCTTCTTCTATTTTCTGAAGAAGGAGTTCACAGGTATTGATCAAATCGGATTTTTGAGCCAGCTCCTTATTCCCTGATTTCTGTAAATTTTCTTTAATTGGAAGTGTATAACTCAAGGCACGCTTAAGTGTAATCATTTCCCGTGGGTTGATCCGGCCTACGGCCACTTTTGAGATCAAACGTTCCAGATCACCAATATGGCTCAGATTGCTAACAATTGAAGAAAGTAGCTCCGGGTTTTCTTTTAATGCCTTGACAACATGCAACCTGGTTTCAATAGCAGCCTTATCCTTAAGCGGCAGTACTACCCACTTTTTCATCATTCGAGCTCCCATAGGGGTTACTGTCTTATCAAGGATATCAATCAAGGGTACCCCGCCTTCCAACTGTGGGTAGATTAGCTCCAGGTTGCGAATCGTAAACTTGTCGAGCCACACATATTTTTCTTCAGCAATTCGGGAAATCGAATTGATATGTGCCAGTTCTTTATGCTCTGTCTCATTGAGATAGTGGAGCACAGCACCTGCTGCAGAAATAGCCAGACCTAGCGAATCAATACCATAGCCTTTTAGATTGGGAGTATTAAAATGACCTGTAAGTTGCTCATAGGCAAAATCATATCCATACACCCAGTCATCCAAAGCAAAACTGTGGTACTCCGAAAGACCCAATCCCTCAAAGGCTTTCTTGTTTGGTTTCGCAAAAATTATCTCTGTGGGTCTAAAGCCTTGAATAAGCTTGTTTACATGCTCCGCAGTACCTTCGGCTGCCATAAACTCACCCGTAGAAAGATCGAGAAAAGCTATCCCCATATTATCTTTCCCAAACGCGATAGAAGCCAGGTAATTGTTGCGCCTGGTTTCAAGCACATTGTCGCTATAGGCCAGGCCGGGCGTTACCAGTTCGGTAACTCCCCGTTTAACGATCCCCTTTACGAACTTTGGGTCCTCCAGTTGGTCACAAATGGCAACCCTGTTGCCGGCACGCACCAGTTTGGGCAGGTAGGTTTCCAACGCATGGTGAGGGAAGCCGGCCAATTCCATTTCAGAAGCGGCTCCGTTGGACCGCTTCGTAAGCACAATGTCAAGTACCTTGCTTGCCTTAATAGCATCTTCACCAAATGTCTCGTAGAAATCGCCCACTCTGAAAAGCAGAAGCGCCCCGGGATACTTTGCCTTTATGGCATTGTATTGTTTCATTAGAGGGGTTTCTTTTGCTTCTTTCGTCTTTGCCAAGGATACGTTTGTTTTACTTACAAAGATTGATTTTTTATTTCGAAATTAGAACCTGCAATAGGGCCATTTATCAACATCGTAAGGCATGCGTAAACTAAAAAACGAAGAGCTAAACCGGCTGACCACCGAAGAATTTAAACAACAACAGAAAGCACCCATTGTCGTGATTTTGGATAATGTAAGAAGCATGCACAATGTGGGTGCATCTTTCAGGACTGCTGACGCTTTTTTAATAGAAGCCATTTACCTAACAGGCATTACTGCAAAGCCCCCTCATAGAGAAATTAATAAAACAGCTCTGGGTGCAACAGAAACCGTTGAGTGGCTTTATTTCTCAACTACCTATGAAGCGGTTATGCATGCAAAAGACAAGGGATATAAAATTGCTGCCATTGAGCAAGCCGATCAAAGTGTGTTTCTTCATGAGTTTATCCCGGAAGAAAATACACCTTATGCTTTTGTTTTTGGTAATGAGGTTTTTGGTGTAGAAGATGAAGTGGTTGAGCAATCGGATATATGCATAGAAATACCCCAATTTGGCACCAAGCACTCACTTAATATTTCTGTGAGCGTAGGCGTTGTTTTGTGGGATATTATTTCAAAATTGCAGCTTGAGAAGTAACTATAAAACACCCCAAACTTAAGCCTTAGTTGCCTCAATTTAGCCCTATTTGTTGCTACATTTGTTGAACAATTTTTTGGCAATAAAACATTTGAGAAGATGGACTACAGAATAGAAAAAGACACCATGGGCGAAGTAAAAGTGCCTGCGGATAAATATTGGGGCGCGCAAACAGAACGCTCTCGGAATAATTTTAAAATTGGGGGCGAAAACCATCATATGCCTTTAGAAATTATAAAAGGATTTGCCTACCTGAAAAAGGCAGCAGCTTATACG
>JAGQYJ010000064.1:4756-8937 GCA_020436145.1 Cyclobacteriaceae bacterium
AATTGGGGGCGAAAACCATCATATGCCTTTAGAAATTATAAAAGGATTTGCCTACCTGAAAAAGGCAGCAGCTTATACGAACTGTGAGCTCGGTGTACTAACGCAGGAAAAGCGGGATGCCATTGCGCAGGTTTGTGATGAAATACTGGCAGATAAGTTAGATGATCAATTTCCGCTGGTTATCTGGCAAACAGGTTCTGGTACCCAGTCGAACATGAATGTGAATGAAGTTATTGCCAACAGGGCACACGTAATTAATGGTGGTAAATTAGGAGAAGGTCAACGTTTTATTCACCCCAATGACGATGTGAATAAGTCGCAATCATCTAACGATACTTTCCCAACGGGAATGCATATTGCTATTTATAAAATGGTGGTTGAAACAACTATTCCCGGAGTCGAGATCCTTCGAGATACACTTCAAAGACTCTCGAAAGAATACATGAGTGTTGTTAAAATTGGCAGAACTCACCTGATGGATGCAACTCCATTGACATTAGGACAAGAATTTTCCGGATACGCTTCTCAACTTGACCACGGCATTAAGGCTTTAAAGAACACACTCCCCCATCTGGGTGAATTAGCTTTGGGCGGAACAGCTGTAGGAACAGGAATTAATACCCCTAAAGGCTATGCTGAAAAAGTAGCCAAACAAATAGCCGAGTTCACCGGGCTACCTTTTACTTCTGCTGAGAACAAATTTGAAGCACTTGCTGCACATGATGCCCTGGTTGAAACACATGGTGCATTGAAACAATTAGCTGTTAGTTTAATGAAAGTAGCCAATGACATTCGCATGCTGGCTTCCGGCCCGAGAAGTGGTATTGGCGAAATTTTAATCCCAGCTAACGAACCAGGCTCGTCAATTATGCCAGGTAAGGTAAATCCGACTCAAGCTGAAGCATTGACCATGGTATGTGCACAAGTAATTGGCAATGATGTTGCTGTAGCAGCAGGTGGAATGACAGGTCATTACGAGCTAAATGTATTCAAACCCGTTATGGCGTATAATCTGCTTACTTCTGCCCGATTAATAGGGGATGCATGCCAATCATTCAACACCAATTGTGCTGTGGGTATTAAACCTAATACTGAAGTACTTAAGCGAAACCTCAATAATTCATTGATGCTGGTTACTGCCCTGAATACTCACATTGGATACGAAAAAGCAGCAAAAATAGCCAAAACAGCTTATGAGAATGGAACCACCTTAAAAGAAGAGGCTCTTAATTTAGGGTATTTAACTGCAGAGGAATTTGATCAATGGGTGGACCCAACTAAAATGATCGGCTCACTAGATTAAGCCGAAAAGTTGGCATTTATAGTTAATTTGATAATATTTACTACATTTATAACCAAATCGAATTAAATCGGACAATGAAAAAACTACTATTGGTAACTCTATGCTTGGCATTTGGCTTTACAACTTCCTTTGCTCAACTTTCTAAAGAAGAAAAGAAAGAGTGGAAAGCAAAGTACAAACAATATAAAAGTGACTTAGAAGGTTTTAAGGAACTTGTTGAAGAAAATGGCACTCTTAAAAGCCAGCTAAGTAGTACTAAAAAAGAGCTTGATGGACTGAAATCAAAAATGAGTGATAAAGATGGTACTATTTCAGATTTGCAGGACGAAAACGCCAGGTTAAAAAGTCAGCTTACAGCTGCTCAGGCTGCTGCTGCAGAAGCAAGAAGTGCTCTTGCAAACAAACCAGCCGCTCAACCATCACCAATGTCAATGGATGGAGTGGTCTTTAAAGTGCAGGTAGGAGCATTTGAAAAGAAAGATTTGTCCAAATTCTTTGATAACAATCCAATGTTTAGCGGTGAAACAGAAGACGGTATGCAAAAAATTACACTTGGTTTTTTCAGAGATTATTGGGAAGCAGACACTTTTAAGAAGTACCTAAGGGAAATGGGAGTGAAAGATGCCTGGATTGTTCCTTATAAGGACGGTAAGCGCGTACCTATAAAAGACGTATTAGAGGGAGTTATTTAACACCTGACTAGAATAGCATAAAAAAGCCCTTCTGAATTCAGGAGGGCTTTTTTTGTTTAATACAAATTATCTGATCGCAGGTTGTTCTACGTTTAGTACACGAACCGCTTTAAATAATAAATTCCAATCAGAGGGCATCAGGCGATCAAACTTCAGCCCCATTTCATTTTCCCATGTGTCTAACAGGAAAATCATATTAACAACAAACTCGTCTTCAATAAAAGAACCATAATGCTCAAGATAACTCTTGGCAAGTTCTTTATAACCCATTCTGCTTTTAAGCCCACTATTATCGTCAAATACAATCATGATACAAAATTATAAGGCCGAGGTCTCAAAGGGGTCAGTAAAAAGCCTAACTCATCATTAGCTAAAATACTTAGATGAAGCCCTTTTGAAGCACACCGTTAACTAATATATTTGTTCATGTAGAAATCCTTAAGGATGAAAATAATTGTTGCAGGAGCTGGTGATGTTGGTTTTCACCTGGCGAAACTTTTGGCATTTGAAGACCACGAAATTACCATAGTCGATTTAAATGATGGTAAATTGGCCCAGGTTGCCAAACAACTGGATGTAGTTACTATCAAAGGAAATGCCACCTCATTTAGTGTTCTGGATGAAGCTAATGTATCAAGTGCCGACCTTTTCATAGCTGTTACACAGTCAGAAGAAGCAAATATTTCCACGTGTATTATCGCCAAACATCTGGGAGCTAAAAGGACAATTGCCCGAATTCAGAATACAGAGTTTTTAATGCGTAAGGACAAGCTTGATCTGTACGATTTGGGAATAGACGAAATTATTTCTCCGGAATCATTGGCTGGCAGGGAAATTAAAAGGCTGCTTCGGGAAATAGCCCTTACTGATTCATTTGATTTTGATGGTGGAAAGCTCTCCCTTATAGGGCTCCCTATCAATGAAAATAGTCCATTATGTGGTAAAACACTTCTTGAAGCCTCCAAACTGGACCCAACCAACAGCTTTATAACAGTTGCCATACTAAGAAATAACGAAACTATTATCCCTCATGGGTATGATACTTTTATGGAAAACGATCATGCCTATTTTATTTCATTGCCTAATGCCATTGATAAAGTGATAATGCTGGCCACCCGCGAAAAAAAACAAGGCCTAAGACGCGTAATGGTACTTGGTGGTAGTAAAGTGGGGGTACACGCAGCAAAACAGCTTAGCAAGAAATACAACGTTAAGCTGATAGAAATAGACAAGGAAAAATGTTTCGAACTTGCCGATGAGCTTCCTAATGTTATGGTTATTAATGGCGACTGCCGTGATGTAGATCTGTTGCAAGACGAAGGCATTGATGAAATGGATGCCTTTATTGCAGTTACCGGAAATTCAGAAACAAACATTATTTCAAGCCTGGTAGCCAAAGACCATAATGTTAAGAAAACCATTGCTTTGGTAGAGAATGTGGACTATATACATCTATCTCAAAATATTGGGGTAGATACCATGATTAACAAAAAATTAATTGCTGCCAACTTTATTTTCAGGTACATTCGTAAGGGCGACATCATAAACCTTACATCCATACATGGAGTTGAAGCTGAGATTCTGGAATTTGTTATAAAGGTAGAGTCAAAGATTACCAGAGATGTACTTCGCTCGCTCGATTTACCTGATTCAGTGATTGTAGCTGGTGTAATTCGTAAAGGAGAAGCCATTATTCCTAAAGGAAATTTCCAATTCAGACCTAAAGATCGGGCTGTTGTTTTATGTAAGCCGGAATCAATCCAACAGGTTGAAGAGTACTTCTCATGAGGCGTCATAATGTTAAACTTATTGCTAGCATTTTAGGCCTACTTTTGGTAATTTGTGGGTTGGGAATGTTGCTTGCCTTGCCTTTTTCTATTTATTATAAAGAGGATTGGTGGCCCATTGCACTTGCATCTGCGATAACCATTTTTGTTGGCCTGCCTACATGGTATTTTCTTAACAAAAAAGCTTCACGTGAATTAAAAAAAAGGGACGGATATCTGATCGTTACCCTTGGCTGGGTGTTCATGTCACTTTTGGGAACCCTCCCATATCTTTTGAGTGGATCCATACCAAATTTTACAGATGCCTTTTTTGAAACAATGTCTGGTTTTACTACAACAGGTGCTTCCATTTTAAATGATATTGAGGCAGTACCTAAAGGTGTTTTATTCTGGCGAAGC
>JAGQYJ010000064.1:9035-10210 GCA_020436145.1 Cyclobacteriaceae bacterium
TGACACAGTGGATTGGCGGCATGGGCATTATTGTTCTGGCAGTGGCCATACTGCCAATACTTGGTATAGGAGGTATGCAGCTGTTTATAGCTGAATCACCCGGGATATCAGCCGAAAAGCTAAAGCCCCGAATAAAAGATACAGCCAAAAGGTTGTGGCTAATATATGTAGGCCTAACATTTCTTGAAATGATATTGTTGATGGCTGGTGATATGTCATTCTATGATGCCATTAATCACAGCTTTACCACTATGGCTACGGGAGGCTTTTCCACTAAAAATAAAAGTATAGCACACTTTCAATCGCCTTATATCCATTATGTCATTACACTATTTATGTTTTTGGCTGGCACAAGCTTTACCCTTACTTATTTCATACTTAAGCGAAAATTCAAAAAGGTTTTGGGCAATGAGGAATTTGTTACTTACAGTGTGTTTCTAATTATCGTAACTGTTATTCTAACGGGCTTTGTTCACTCCTCGACCGTACATCAATTTGAAAAAAATTTCAGGGATACGCTCTTTCAGGTAGTTTCCATCGTGACCACCACAGGATTTGTGACTGAAGATTATACTGCCTGGTCTCCATTGGTTACCATAGCTTTTTTTGCCTTACTTTTTATCGGAGGTTCTGCCGGTAGCACAGCAGGTGGTATTAAAGTAGTGCGGCATATAGTGCTGTTTAAAAACAGTTTTCTCGAAATGAAACGTCAACTTCACCCAAACGCTGTTATTCCGGTTAGGCTTAATAAGCATGCTATTCAGGGTGAGGTAACCTATCATGTGCTGGCCTTTATGATGATCTATTTTCTTGTGTTTTCATTGGGGTCAATTGTAATGGCATGGGTGGGTTTGGATTTTCCTACCTCTTTAAGTGCGGTTGCAACCAGCTTGGGGAATGTTGGCCCTGGTATTGGAGATGTTGGCCCTGTCAATAACTTTAGTGCAGTCCCACCCATTGGTAAATGGGTGTTGTCTGTTTTAATGCTTTTGGGCCGTCTTGAACTCTTTACAGTTTTGATGCTCTTTACTCCTTTCTTCTGGAAAAGAGAATAGAACTAGTATAAAAGAAAAAGGCAACCAATTATGTGGTTGCCTTTTTTAACTATTGCAAAATAAGTCTTAGCTATTCTTTAACCTTTTTTTCTTATCTAAATCAATTACGATTGGAGCCGC
>JAGQYJ010000064.1:10307-15097 GCA_020436145.1 Cyclobacteriaceae bacterium
CCTTTTTAACTATTGCAAAATAAGTCTTAGCTATTCTTTAACCTTTTTTTCTTATCTAAATCAATTACGATTGGAGCCGCTATGTAAATCGAGGAATACGTACCTACGATAACACCTACCACCAATGCAAACGAGAAACCTCGGAGCACAGCTCCTCCGAAAATAAGTAGTACTAGCACCACAACCAAAGTTGTAAGTGATGTAATCACGGTACGGTTCATAGTACTGTTAATAGCAGAGTTGAAAATGCTTTCTCTATCTACCGATGTATGTAGATTTATCGTCTCACGGATACGGTCAAATACAATCACTGTATCGTTAATGGAATACCCTATGATCGTAAGTATGGCCGCAATGAACACCTGGTCAATTTCAAAACTATAACCAAAAGCTCCCGCTATGGCAAAGGCAGCCATAACTACAAGCGTATCATGGAACAAAGCGATAATCGCTCCCAAACCATACTGCCACTTCCTAAACCTAACTACTATATAAAGAAATATCACAATCAAGGAAAGTGTCATGGCTTCCATAGAGTCTTTTTTAATATCATCTGCTATGGTGGCTCCTACCTTTTCAGAACTTACAATTGAAAAATGAGTATCATCAACTTTAGAGCCATCTGCTACATAAAGCTGACCCGTAACATCCATTAAACCTTCAATCAGCATTTTTTCTACGCGCTCATCAGCTTCTGTGGATTCATCTCCTACCTCGTAACTTGTAGTTACTTTGATTATATTATTGGCTCCGAATGTTTTCACTTCGGTACCGGCACCTTCAAACGTTTTAGATATACCTGCCTTAATATCAGATGCAACTACCGGTTGGTTAAAATTGACCACATAAGAACGTCCCCCTTGGAAATCAACCCCAAAGTTCAGTCCGTTTATAGTCATTAACACCAAACCAATAATAATCACGATTCCGGATGTAATATATGCTCTGAATCGTTTCGACATGAAATCTATATCCAGGTTAGAAAGCAGGCCTGCAGAAAGTTTTGTCTTGAAATTAAGGTTGCTCTGATCACCTCTTTTGCGAAGCCACTGTTCAACAATTACTCTGGTTATATACACTGCGGAGAAAAATGAACTACCAATACCAATCATAAGGGTAATTGCAAAACCTTTTACAGGGCCTTGTCCCAGTGCATACAGAATAGCAGCTGTAAGGAAAGTAGTTACATTGGAGTCAATAATTGAGCTGAAGGCCTTACTATATCCTGAAGATACTGCTTGTCTTAAGGCAACCCCATTTCTGAGTTCTTCTCGTATCCTCTCAAATATAAGTACGTTGGCATCAATAGACATACCAATGGTAAGCACAATACCGGCAATACCCGGCAGAGTAAGCGCAGCATTCAACTGGGCAAGAATACCCATGATAAAGAAAATGTTGAATAAAAGGGCAAAATTGGCTACAAAGCCTCCCTTCGCATAATACATTACCATAAAGAGTACAACAAGTATCAAACCTGCAGCAATAGATATTACTCCTTGCTTTTGTGCTTCTCTACCCAGTGTAGGTCCAACAATGGTTTCCTGTACTATGCGTGTTGGAGCCGGTAATGTACCAGCCTTTAGAACATTGGCCAGATCTTTTGCCTCTTCAATGGTGAAGTTACCAGCTATTTCTGAATTACCGTTTGGTATTTCTCCATTTACGTTTGGAGCAGAATAAACATAACCATCCAAAACAATAGCTATTCGCTCGCCAATATTATCTGCTGTCAGCTTTCTCCACTTTTTAGCTCCTATAGCGTTCATTTGCATGGAAACAGCAGGACGAGTTGCCTGATCTAGCGTCTGGCGTGCATCCGTGACAACATCTCCTTCCAATGCTGCCTTACCACCTCGGCCTATTTTCAGAACATGCAATTCAAGGCGCGGTTCTTCTTGTTCTGACCCCGGATATGTTTGTGGCTTGGCATCCCATGCAAACGTAAATCCACGTGGTATAAGCTTTTCTATATCCGGCCGCTTTAGAATTCTGATAATTTTGGATGTGTCCTTAACATTATATACAAGTCCACCTGGACCTGACACAAGACTGAAAAGCGGTGACACTTTTGAATTGTAAAGCGAATCAAGCTGTGAAGCAGCTTCGGCACTATCGCTTTCGGCCACTGAAGCACTATCATCAGATTCTTCTCCCAATAGTCCCTGCAAGCTTTCTTCCTGCTGCTCTCCCGCATTATCCTCACCAAGGTCAGGCTTCTGTTCACCCATACGTTGCTCTGCAACTAAAAACGAATTAATTGATTGCAAAAAATTCCCGGATTCTGCGGGCGTAGCTACTTCAAAGAACTCTAATTTGGCCGCTCCCTGCAACAGTTTCCGAACCCTTTCAGGGTTATCAGCTCCAGGAATTTCAACCTGTATTCTTCCCGTTCCCTGTAAACGCTGGATGTTAGGTTGCGATGTTCCAAACCGGTCAATACGTGTTCTCAAAATGTTGAAAGATCGCTCCATAGCATCTTCAATTTCGGAATTGATGATACGCATGATTTCCTGGTCGGATGAATCAAAAGAAATTCTACCACGATTGGCCGCATTGGCAAAAATAGTGCTCAGTTTACCATCCGGTTTAATCTCTTTGAACGATTCATAGAATAAATCACTAAAAGGCTCCTGGCTTGTTTTCTGTTTTTGAACAGCCGCTTTAATAGCTGCCAGGAAATCAGGGTCTTCATTGTTACCACTTAGTCCTTTTAAAATCTCAACGGGAGAAACCTCCAGCACTACATGCATGCCACCCTGTAGGTCAAGACCTAGGTTTAACTCTGTATCCTTTATTTCTTTAAATGTATAGTCTATCCCGAAAAGGCTATAGGCTGGCTCATTCCAGATAGAATCCAAATAGGTTTGCTTTTTTGTCAAGTCAACCACACCTGACGCATCTGTGGCCTGAGCCACTGCCTCTTTTTGTATTTTTCTCGACACGAATGTGAAGGATAAATAATACAAGCATAATGCAGTAACGATAATTGTCAGTATTACAACTGCACCTTTATTTCTCATGATCTATTAATTATTAAAGTTGATTAAATGTATAATTTGTTTGCCTTATAAAGGCAATTAAGGCTCTGGCAGTAAAAACAATCTTAAGGAGCGTTAGGAGAAATGACCTGTCGGAACAGGGTTCGGAAATATGAAGTAAAATGAATAGTTAAGTACGGAACATCTTCTGAATCTTCCTCATCTCCAAATACAATTTCCTTAATCTGGTAGAACTCCTGGTCAAGGTGAATCGAGGAAACAGATAATATTACATCCGAAGCAGTGTAAACCTCTTTATGGGAATCAGGAGTATCCTTATTCTGCTCATTAGTTGATTTTTCAATATGAGCAAGCTGCACAGCATTTACATACGTTTGTGTTGTATGATAAACCAATACAGCCATTCCCAGAAGGATAACGACTAAAAGCGTACTCGATTGTTTGTATGTACTTTCTCTTCGCATATTAACGGGCCGCAAACTTATCCAATCCATTCATTACCAGCAAACTATTTAGCCCATTTTCGAACGTACATAGGTTTCGATTACATCCAATGCGCTGTCAAATGATTTATGATTGGGAATAATGATATCAGCCTCTGATTTAAAAGGTTTTATATGCTTTTCATATGTTGGCATCACATGGTGCTCATACCTGTAGAGCACATCGTCCAGGTCATATCCTCTCTCTTTATCGTCTCTAACAATTCTCCTGATAAGTTTAATGTAATCCTTGGCATCTATGTACAGCTTCATGTCCAGTGTTTGGGCAATTGGCCTATAGTACAATACGAATATGCCCTCCACTACAATTACTGGAGCTGGAGAAAGAGTAATTACTTTGGGTTTTGCAGATGGATTGTTAAAAGTATACTCTTCTCTAGTTACAACATTGCCGGCCTTTAGAGCCAGAATATCATTTTTGTAGGCCTCAAAATCAATAGATTCCGGCAAATCAAAATTCTTTATGCCATTCTTATCCAAGGGCTGAATCTCACGTGGCTTATAATAATTATCCTGAGAAATAAGGCATACTTCACTTGCCGAAAACTTGCTTAGCAAACCATTTAAAAAACGGGTTTTCCCGGAACCACTACCGCCCGTAATGCCTATTATAAACGGTGTTTTATTCACTTAATTCTTTAGGTTAGTTTCGACAAAAATTGAATTAATTTTTCAACCGCGAGCCCTCGATGGCTGATCCTATTTTTTTCTTCAGGCGACATTTCTGCAAAAGTACGATGAAAGCCTTTGGGAATAAAAACAGGATCATAGCCAAATCCACCGTCACCATTTTGGTATTCAGTTATCTCTCCCTTCACAATCCCTTCAAAAAAATGGGGTGATTCATTATTCCCTGTTAGTAGTGCAATAACTGTTCTAAACTGAGCAGTCCTGTCTTTCTTTCCGTCAAGTTGCTGTAACAGCAATTTTACATTCTTCTCAGAATTTGCAGGTTCTCCAGCATACCGGGCACTGTAAACACCAGGAGCACCCTCCAAAGACTCTACTTCAAGCCCGGTATCATCAGCAAAACAATTTATGCCAAATTTATTCTTAATATAATTTGCTTTTTGCAAAGCATTTTCTTCAAGCGTGCTTCCAGTTTCAGAAATTTCATCAGTGCAACCTATATCCTTTAAGCTCAACAGCTCAATTCCCGGGGCAACCATTTGACGCAGTTCTTTAAGCTTATGGGCGTTATTGGTTGCAAAGCAAAGCTGCATTACTGAAAAACCCTATGTAGTCGCATATTGAAAATAAGATTGGCATTGGCTGGAATCTTATC
>JAGQYJ010000065.1:0-10970 GCA_020436145.1 Cyclobacteriaceae bacterium
ACATCCAGGTATTTTAGTGAATCGCGATTGGCATAGCCTTCAAACTCTCCGTACTTAGGTATATGTACTATTTCAGTTCTTCTGAATAACCTGTGGTATGGAATAAATTTATATCTTCCTTCCTGAATAAATTTAACAATACCCTGACCGGCCAGAACCACGTTTCGGGGGTTCCAGGTAAACTTGTACTTCCAGGGGTTTTCTTCTTCCGATGGAGCCAGCAATCCTCCGGTAAATGTCTCAAACCCAATCAACTCATTACCTCCATCCCGAATTTTATCAATGGATTTCATAGCTGACATATGGTCGATTCCGGGGTCAAGGCCACACTCGTTTAAAAAAACCAAGTCCTTTTTTTCTGCTTCCTCGTGGAGAGCACGCATTTCATCGTTTACATAAGAAGCCGTAACCAAATGCCTTGATTGCTTAAGGCACTCATTTGCTACCAGCGTATGAAACCTGGCCGGTAACATACTTATTACCAGGTCTGCTTTTTCAATTTCAACTCCCAGCTGAACCTCATTCGTTACATTAAAAGCAAAACCTCGCGCTATACCTTTTCCTTTCTTTTGTGCCAGGGCTTCATCGGCATCTCCAATGGCCAGTTCCCAGTTCTTGGCTTCAGAAATATTCAAAAGGTATTCAATCAGTGTTGAGGCCGACTGGCCTGCACCTAAAAGCAATATTTTTTTCATCAAAAAAATCTCTGGTTGTTGACCCAAAGTACGGGTGATAAATATTGTTCTCAAAAGGTTTTAATCGATTATTATTGCTATACTTAATGAAAGATTAAGTGGGAAAAAATGGGATCTGATCTTAAATTATCAACTGAACTTCAAAAACTTAGTTTAGATGAACAAAAAGCAATAAACGCTGCAGTAAAAGCAGCAGATATGGCCTATGCGCCCTACTCACATTATAGAGTTGGGGCAGCTCTTTTACTTGAAAATGGAGAAATTATTTTAGGGACTAATCAGGAGAATGTAGCGTATCCGTCCGGTATTTGTGCAGAACGAAGTGCCTTATTCGCCTATGGTTCAACCCAAAGAGATTTAAAGATCAAAATTTTAGCCATTGCCGCCAAAGATGCACAGGGTGCTCCGGCAGAAAGTTGTTCACCTTGCGGAGCGTGCCGACAGGTAATGGTGGAGTACGAAAGGCTCCAACAACAAGCGTATGAGGTTATCTTTTTCTACGAAGGGAAAATAGAAGTAGTAAAAAGCAGTACCCGCCTGCTCCCATTTCCATTCCATTTTTAGTCAATAGAATTAATCCCTTTTTACAATGGTTGAAGAGGCCTGTGCAGTTGGGAATACAACCACATCGCTAATATTTACGTGAGCCGGACGTGAAAGCATAAACCACACTACCTCTGCAATATCTCCTGCATAGAGTGGTTCCATTCCCTTATACGTAGCTTCTGCTTTTTCCTTATCGCCTTTAAAACGCACTGTTGAAAAGCCGGTATTCACAAGGCCCGGATTGATCTGGCTTACTTTGATACCAAAAGGATTCAGATCTATGCGCATGCCATCGCTTAAGGCATCTACTGCATATTTTGAAGCACAATACACATTGCCATTGGGGTACACCTCTTTGCCCGCAATAGAGCCAATATTTATTATATGCCCTGCCTTACGCTCCGTCATTTGCTTAATTACAGGTTTGCTTACATAAAGTAAGCCTTTGACATTGCCATCAATCATGGCATCCCAATCCTCCACACTTCCTTCCTGAATTGGGGCAAGCCCATGTGCATTACCCGCATTATTAATCAACGCATCAATAATGTAGTTTTTCAAAATGGGCTCTAACGCCTTCTCTACTTCTTCACGATTACGCACATCGAACAAAGCGGTTGCTACTACATTTTCCGAAAGCTCGCTTTTAATTTCATTCAGGCGTTCGGCACTTCGTCCGCACAAAACCAGGCTATATCCATTAGTTGCCAAAAGTCTTGCTGTTGCTGCCCCTATGCCTGAGGTAGCCCCCGTGATCAATGCTGTTTTGCTCATATTACTGAAAATGGAAATACACGCTTACGGTCTTCGTTTTTAACTCTTTGATACCTGCCGTAAAGTCGTTATTGCTGCCAACCACATCCAACAGCCCAAAGGCAAATCGGATTTCAGGCGAGAATTTAAAAAGTGGATAATATAAATCGAAACCAAAGCCAAAATCGGCCATCATGTTAAATCCATTGAACTGGAGAACATCCTGATCTTCTTCCAGACTGGTTTTGCCAGCTGCTTCTATAGAACCCGTAAGCCCTCCAATAACATACATACGCGAATTGTTCCTGCGCTCTGACTTATATTTTAACAGCACGGGGAAATCTACAGCTACGCTTTCAACAGTTTCCACGCTGGCTTCCTTTCCCACATAATTGTATTGCAATGCATATTCCGAAAAGGTCACTTTGACTCCTCCTCGTAAATCAAAAAAATCTGCCGCTCTAAGGTTAACCAAAAAACCCAACGAAAATCCGGGTTTCTTTAGCGGTACAATAGAATGCACACTATCCATATCCGGGCTTGTGAAATAATCTGAGTACTTGAGTCGCAGAGAAGCGGTATGGGCACCCAAAGAGAATCCGTAGGTAATCAACCGCCTTTCGTCATAACGGGGGTTATTTACCTCTCCCGAAAATTGTTGTTGCGCCTGTGCCCCAAAAGACACCAGCAATAAAAACAATATGATTATTTGCTTCCCCAATAGATCGAACTTATTCCTAAAGTTAATGGAATTGACTTAGTTTCCGTGAATCCTACTTCATTCATAATATCCAGAAATTGTTGCCCATACGGAAATACAGAAACCGATTCCGGTAGATATTCATAAGCAGCTTTATCTTTTGATATCATTTTACCTATTCTTGGCAATATAGCCCTGGAGTAGAAATTGTACAGTTGCTTTACGGGGAAAGCCGTTGGCTGCGAAAACTCAATGATAACTACATGACCTCCCGGTTTCATTACTCTGAACATTTCAGACAACCCTAACTTCAGGTTTTCATAATTACGTACACCAAAGGCAACGGTTACAGCATCAAAATAATTGTCTTCAAAATGAAGATTTTCAGAGTCACCCAATTGCATTTCTATCATATGCCCCAGGTTCCTTGCTTCCACTTTTTTACGGCCTACCTCCAGCATACCTTCCGAAATATCTACCCCATATATCTTATCGGGTTTGATCCGGGATGTTTCAAGGGCAAAGTCACCGGTACCGGAGGCAATGTCAAGTACAATCCTGGGAGTGTAAGGCTTAAGCATTCGAACTGCCCTTTTTCTCCATAAAATATCAATACCCATACTCAACACATGATTGAGTAAATCGTACTTGCGGCTGATATTATTAAACATATCGGCCACCTGTTCTTTCTTTCCCTGATCTTTTTCTTTATACGGAACTACCTGCATGCGGGCTGTTTTAATGAGCGCCCAAATTTCCTACAAAGTTTTAGGATTAAAAAGAAAAACGGCAAAAGCTCCTATTTTATAAGCTTAAACTCTACCCGCCTGTTGAGTTCGCGGCCTTCTTTTTCCTGATCGTTGGTGGCCAAAGGTTTATCCGAACCAAACCCTTTTACCATAATACGATTTGCAGCTATGCCACCTTTTACCATAGCCGACTTCACGCGCTCGGCCCGTTTTATGGAAAGCGATTTGTTATAGCGCTCCATTCCTACTACATCCGAGTGCCCATCCAGCTCCAATTTCAATGAAGCATCCTGCTTCATTTTTTGAATAGCCTGTTCTATGAAAACAACATCTTCCTTATGGTAATAAGAACTGCCAAAATCAAAATACACATTTCTTACCCTGTTACCTGAGATTACCCTTGGAGGAGGTGTCGGACGAACTTCCTTAGGAGGAACCACCTTCGCTTTCACCAACGTCACTGTCTGAGAGAATTCAATGGGTTCATCACCTGCTGCCGGGTAATTAATAGTTATTAACTGAGGCTCAAATCCATCTTTAGTTATGCTCAGCACATACTCATGTCCTTTACCTTCTTTGGAAGAAAAGGAATAAACTCCTGTTGAAACTTTATTGGAAGGCACTCCCCCAGTACCGGTTACTCCACGCAAGCTTATCAACACATCGGTTGGTCCGCCTGGCCCGTTAACCGTAACGGTTAATGTTACCGGGGCTAACTCTTTAGGAGCCTCTACTGCAACAGGTGTAGCATTTGGATCTTCGTGCTTCATTTCATCCGGTACCTTAAGCATATACAAATCGGTGTAGCCTATACCGTCTTCTTTTACGGTAGCGTAGTAAGCATGCTTGCCATCTTTGGAAGGAGTGAAATAAATATCGTCATCAGGTGTGTTTATTGGGTATCCCATGTTGGTTGGAGCGCTCCATGTCTGGCCTGCACTATCATATTCAACCCTATACACATCAAAGCCACCCATTCCATTGCCTCCTCGGCTACTGAAATAAAGTGTCTTGCCGTCAAATCCAATAAACGGCCCGTCCTCATCGAAAGGAGTATTAATCTGGGGCCCCAAATTTTCTGCTTTTTCCCAATTGCCTTTAGCATTTCTATGTGATACCCAAATATCAAATCCTCCTTCACCTCCTGGCTTGTTACTAGCAAAAAACATCGTACTACCATCTGGAGAAAGTGAAACGGATGTTTCTGAGAAGTCGGTATTGATATGTCTGTCTAATGGTTCAGGATAAGTCCAATTTCCACTTTCATCCTGGGTAGAAACATATATATCCCCTTCGTTTTCATCCTTGTAAATAAATAGCTCTTTACCATCTTTAGACAGACCCACATTGGAATCGTGGTACATGGTGTTAACCACATTACCGATATTATCCGGATAATCCCAATTGCCATTTACCTTTTTACTTATAAATATGTCTTCAAAAGGAATGTTATCATCCGACACATCTTCATTCAGGTTTCCTTCCTTTCTGCGGGAAGTGAAAATCATCACGTTCTCATCTGCATCCACCACAGGTGCATAATCGTAGTATTTTGAATTGATGTCGGGGCCAAGATTTACAATCTCCACCTCTTCAGGAAATTCCATCAATATTTTCCCTTGTTCGCACTCAAATATTTTTCTTTTAACCACAGATTCTTCAATAATGTCATTTCCCAGATAATCCGGGTTGGCTGCCAGTTTATCCAGATACTGTTCATAATATTTAGTGGCTTCGTCAAACTTATACCCGTAATGAAGACTTTGCCCTATTTTATACAACAGATCAAATGAATAATTTGGATCTTTTTCATATACTTTCAAGAAGTAATCGGTTGCCTGACCTTTAGTAACAGACTGCAGCAAGGTAATACCCGACATGAAGTTTGCACGGGCATTGGTAGGATCCATGATAGAGGCATTTATATATATGTCCCGGGCATCATCATACGCTTTGGTTTCACGCATAATTTCATCTGCAATCTCCACCATTTGTTGTGCTACATCAGCATTATCCTGAGCCCATAGCGGCAATACACTTATCACTAAAAATAAAGCGATTAAATACCTGATACCTTGTAGTTTAAATTGCATGCTTAAAGCAATAGGTTAGTTAGTAAAAATCTAAGATAGTAAATACAATCAAACATATTGAAAAAACTACGTGCTTTTTCTTACCATTCGTTTGTGATGCAATTTTGGTCAATGGCTGTTATCTTGCACTTCAAAAGCGAAATACAATGAAAATCAAATCGGCCGAATTTATTATGAGCAATTCAGATGTACGCAAATGCCCCAAAGCTGATATACCTGAATTTGCCTTTATCGGCCGTTCTAATGTAGGTAAATCTTCGCTAATAAACATGCTTACCAACCGAAAAAACCTAGCCAAGACCTCAGGAAAACCAGGTAAAACACAGCTAATCAACCACTTCCAAATCAATAACCAATGGTACCTGGTGGACCTGCCAGGGTATGGCTGGGCCAAAGTGAGCAAAACGGAACGGAATAAGTTTGGAGATATCATTGCCAGGTATTTGGTAGAACGTGAAAACCTCGTTTGCACATTTGTTTTAATAGATATCCGTTTGAAACCACAACCCATTGATCTGGAGTTCATCAACTGGATGGGAGAAAATAATTTGCCGTTTGCCCTCATATTTACAAAGGCTGATAAACTGTCTAAAAACAAAGTGCAAGCCAGCAGGGCTGCATTCCATAAAGTGCTGAAAAACGACTGGGCCGAGCTGCCCGTTTCCTTCATCACTTCTTCCCTATCTAAAGAAGGTGCTGAAGATGTATTGGATTATGTTGAGGATGTGATGGGGTCGTTGGAATAGAAATACACCCTCCGTCCTTCGGACACCTCCCCTGTCTGCCGGCAGGTACGGCTCAAGGGAAGATTAAATCCCCTTGAGGGGGCCATAGGGGTGTTTACTTACCCGCATTAAAAAGCTTCTGCTTTTCTTCTTTGGAAAGGCTCTCGTATCCGGCCTGAGATATTTTATCCAGGATAGCATCAATTTCATCCTGGGAAACGTCAGAAGTGTTTTTTGACTTGAATGTTCCGGCCGATTTTGTTTTAGCAGATGCTTTTTCAGATGCACTTTTTTTATAGGTTACCCTTACTTTGGGCTGACGCACAAAAAAACTCTTTGCAAAGCTGATAAACCAATGTACCGGCTTGCCCAAATCTGTACCACTTTGCAATTGCTTTATAAAAATGAAGCCCAGGGCTGCCCCTCCCAAATGCGCCAGGTTACCACCTGCATTGGCCCCGGTAGTATTGGCGAACGAAAGCAACACATAGAACAAGGCTATATACTTAATACGTACCGGCCCAAGCAAAAGCAAGTGCATAACATAGTTAGGGGCTAGCGTAGCTGCTCCAACAACTACTGCATAAACACCTGCAGAAGCGCCCAGCATAATGGATGCATCCACGCGATTGGCAAAATAGGGAACAAGATTATAAATAGACAGGTAAAACAATCCTCCAATTATCCCCCCCAGCACATATAAGCTAATTACTTTACCACTTCCCAGAAACTCCTTGATGATAATTCCAAACCAATAGAGAAACAGCATGTTGAACAAAATATGCAGAAATCCTTCATGCAGGAAAAAATAGGTAATGAGTGTCCATGGTTTGTGCAGAAAAGCATCGAAAGAAGCAGGTATAGCCAACATGCCTAAGATAGAAGAGTAAACTGATTCAGCCCCTGAGAAAATCAGGATAACCCGAAGCAGAATCATAACTACAAATACAGCCAAATTGATAAATATGATCTGCATAAGACCATTATCATACTGCCTGAATGCGTTCTTAAACTCATCCAAAATTCCGGAACCAAATCCGCCTCTGCCACCATATGGTTGTCTTCCGTAGTCCATCTTAGTAGAAATTACGTCTGTCGCGTTTCCAAAGTTGAATCATAATGAATGCAAATACCATTCCCCCCAAATGCGCAAGGTGTGCTACATTATCTCCGGCCTTATGTCCAAACTCTGAGTAAATAGCCATTGCCCCTAAAATTATGACAAGGTACTTGGCCTTTATGGGTATTGGTGGGAAAAGCAACATTAACTGGGTATTGGGAAATAGCATCCCAAATGCCATCAAAATCCCATAAATAGCTCCTGAGGCCCCCACCATTGGAATGTTGATCTTATGGTCATAAATTTCGTCAAGATATTCCATACTCTGGGCTTTCCCTTCTTCTTCATGGGTATTGTAATACTCAATAAAATCGTATAGCTGACTATAATACTGAGGAGCATACTTTGAAACAAAAACGGCAAAATCGTCCGGATTAGGATCGGCTTTATACTCCTCAATTTTTTCCTTCATTGGAATTGTTTGTGCATATTTCACCCCTTCATAAAACAAACCAGCTCCGATACCGGTTATCAGGTAAAACGTAAGAAAGCGTTTAGACCCCCAGAACTGTTCCAGCAAGGGCCCCAAAAACATCAGCCCAAGCATATTGAACAGTATATGCATGGTTCCGCCATGGGCAAACATATAAGTAAACAACTGGTAAGGCATAAAATGTGGCGATTCCAGATGCCACAGGCCCAGGAAAAAATTAATGTTATTCCATCCCAACAATACGGGTATAAAATAGGCTGCCACCGTAATGATGAGCAGATTTTTTACCATTGGGGTCAATCGTTGAAACATATATTCTAATTAAAAAAAGCCTTTAATCCTGTCCAAATCTAAAACAAAATAAGTCGAACGTCCATCGGGTGCAAAGTTGGGCGTTTCGCATGCAAACAACTCATCAATCATTGCGCTCATTTCTTCCTGATGCAATACCTGCCCTGCTTTAAGGCTAGACCTTTTGGCCATAGCCCTCGAAAGGTTCTCCTTAGTAGATATCGTAAGCCGTGACTTATTTATTTTAAATTGTTCCAATAATCCTTCAAAAACTGTCTTTTCCTGTCCTGCCGCCAGGCTTACAGGTGCCCCGTTCACTACAATACCACTTCTCCCAAACTCTTCAAACGCAAAACCAAGTGCTTCGAGTTCTTGTTTCATCTCCATTACGAGCGTATGGTCTGCAGGGTTCAGGTCAATGGTAATTGGAAACAACAATTGTTGTGTTTGCCCGGCTCCACTGTTCAAAAAGGAATTGTACCGCTCAAACAATATGCGCTCATGAGCAGCTTCCTGATCAACCACAAGTATTCCCGATTTTACCTGCGAGAAAATGTACTGGTTATGTACCTGAAAAGTTGCTTCCGAAACTGGTTTTTCTGCAGAAGTACCTTCCTTGTTTATAGTACTTTCTAATGTAACCGTTTCAGAGTCTTCCGGGTTGAAATTTAATTTCGATTGCTTGATATTCTCTTCATAAAGCGATTCCCAATGTTTAAGATTGGGATCTTTTTCAATGTTTTTAAATTGCGTGTACTCCCTGTCTTTGGCAGATGTGCGCTCCAGGTTCATTGGTTGAAGCTTGCCAAAATTTACATTCTGGTCAAAATCGATGGAAGGGCCAAAATTGTGCGTGCCCAATGCCTGGCGCACTGCTGCACGTACCACACCGTACACCGTACGCTCATCGTCAAATTTAATCTCTGTTTTAGTAGGATGAACATTTACATCTACATGAGAGGGATCAATTTCTATAGTAAGCACATAAAAAGGATGCGATTCCGGTTGAAGCAAGCCTTCGTATGCATTTAATACCGCATGGTGCAAATAACTGCTCTTGATAAAACGGTTGTTTACAAAAAAGAACTGCTCCCCCCTGGTTTTCCTGGCAAACTCAGGTTTGCCAATATATCCTTTAATGCTTATCTGCTCTGTTTCCTCATTGCATGCAGCCAGTTGCTCCTTATAATTATTTCCAAACAACCCCACAATACGCTGACTCAACTTGCCTGTAGGCAAATTATACGTTTCAAGGTCGTTTTGATACAGCTCAAAACTTACCTGTGGGTTGGCCAGGGCAATACGCTGGAACTCATCCACCAGGTGGCGCATTTCAACTCCGTTAGACTTCAGGAAATTCCTTCGGGCAGGAATATTATAAAACAGGTTACGCACCGATATGCTGGTTCCCTTGCTGCACGAAACCGGTTCCTGTGTCAGGATTTCCGAAGCTGCTACTTCAATGGCTGTGCCAAGCTCCTGCTCCTCCATCCGGGTCTTTATTTCAACCTGTGAAACGGCAGCAATGGAAGCAATGGCCTCTCCGCGAAACCCCATGGTTTTAAGCGAAAACAAATCTTCTGCCTTGCGGATTTTGGAAGTAGCATGCCGCTCCAGACTCATGCGGGCATCGGTTTCGTTCATGCCACTTCCATTGTCTATTACCTGCACAAGCGATTTGCCTGCGTCTTTAATTATTACCTTGATGTGAGTAGCGCCTGCATCCACAGAGTTCTCCATCAGTTCTTTTAGGGCAGAAGCCGGCCGTTGCACCACCTCTCCGGCTGCAATCTGGTTGGCTATTGAATCGGGTAGTAATTGAATGATCCCCGGCATGAATTCTTACAGCATTTTCAATCGTTTCACAAAAAAGTACATCATGCCCAACCCAAAAGCTGCGTATATGGCTAATATTCCAAAGTACAGGTACCCCACAGCGCCACCAAAAAGCAAGGTGGCAATTACAAAACGCATCAAACCACTTTCGTCCTTTTGGGCTGCGTTTCTGCTAAAAGACCCTGATATTCTTGAACCCGGCATATAGGTCCCTGCTTTTTTTTGTGCATTAATTTCGGCAATAATACGCCTTTCCCGTTCCTGTATTTCTTCTTTTACAGGATCATAGTAGCGGGGCTCCATATGAAACCTCTGATGCCTGGGTAGTTTAAAAATGGAAGGAAACTTCATGGGTATTTTTTATGAAACCGTTTATTTAGATACGAATGTAAAAGCAGCATTCAATCGAAACGAAAAAACTTTTACATATATCAAATACAAATTTAAAGGTTTATTTTGTTTTAAGGACACTGGATTTTTATGCAACTGATTATTCCATATTTTTTATTAAGCATTTTGCTCACTGCTCCTGTGGCTTCAACTGCGTACACCACTCCCGAAAATAAAGCAGACAAGGTATTGAGTAAGCTGGATTTTGAAGGTCAGCTCGCTTTGTTGCTCTGGACCAATGAGGAACATAAACCTCTGAATCGACCGGGAGGGTTTGTTTCCAATAATGCTGACTTCCTTGCCGAAAATAGAAACCCACTTTCTTACACCATTTTAAATATCTACGATGGTGTTCCCTCATCAGAAGTATCTGCCATGCCCTTTCCTTCTTATAGTTTCAGGGATCAGCCGGGTAAAACGGCATTCGGTTTTGCAGAAGCTATTTATCAACCAGATTTTGTTTTGGATGAATCATTTGATAATCATGCTGCTTTTTATGGTGTAAAAATCTCAGGAAAAAATGTACATCTTGTTCCACATTTCAGAAAAGACAGCCTGGAAAAAGCTATTGAGCACTACGATCAGATTTGGTGGAAGGATTCATTTGAAGAGGCAGTTTCTGCGCTTACAGCCAATAAG
>JAGQYJ010000065.1:11068-15097 GCA_020436145.1 Cyclobacteriaceae bacterium
TACGCAATTAACCAACCTTAATACTATTGCGGAAAAAACAAAGGTTATTTTGGTATGGTTCAGCCAAGGATTACCACCAAAAACGTTGTCAACAAAGGTTACACAGATAGTGGTATCTGAACACAATGGGGTAACAGAAGC
This sequence comes from Cyclobacteriaceae bacterium, assembly GCA_020436145.1. Taxonomy (GTDB): domain Bacteria; phylum Bacteroidota; class Bacteroidia; order Cytophagales; family Cyclobacteriaceae; genus JAKISE01. The sequence goes on from JAGQYJ010000065.1 coordinate 11,210, forward strand.
ACTTGTTCCACAACTGATTTTTGGAGCCCTGGGCTTTTCACCTGTCAGGAACCCCATCCCTTATGCGCCACCTTCAATTTCAACTTTCCCGTTAGGAAGATTGCAGTTTGGTCCTCCTGCTTTGGCAGACCTTGATACAGATGTACTCAGCAGGATTGATACCTTGATTGAAAATGGAATCCGCCAACAGGCAACTCCGGGTTGCCAGGTGCTGGTGGCTAAAAATGGTATTGTGGTGTACTACCAGAACTTTGGCTATAAAACGTACGACAATAGAAATCCTATTCAGGATACCTATTTGTATGATCTGGCATCACTTACAAAAGTAACAGCTACTACACAGGCCGTTATGTTTTTAGCCGAGCGTGGTTTTCTTGACCTGGATGTGCCTATTGCACATTATTTGCCTGAAATGTGGGATAGCGACAAGGCTTTTATTCCCGTAAGGGAAATCCTGGCGCACCAGGCGGGGCTTTATCCGTATATCCCATTTTGGAAAGAAGTATTGCCTAAAAATGACCTGTCCAGAGCGCTTACCCATGACACATCCAAAGATGCGCTACAGATTGGCAAAGGCACCTACATAGCCCCCTATCTTCAGGATTCGCTCCTAAGCTGGAGCATCCACTCCAAACGGCTGCGAAAAGACAATGCAGAACAGCCCTATGGTTACCGATACAGCGACATAGGTTTTATTATTCTGAAGAGTCTTGTAGAACGATTGACCAATCAATCATTGGATGACTTCCTGGAACAAAATTTTTATGCTCCTTTGGGAATGAGCAGGACCACCTATACTCCCTTGTGCAAATTCCCGGAAGATGAAATTGTACCCACCGAGGGGAATGGCCAGTTCAGGATTGGAGAGCTTACCGGCTACGTAAACGACCAAAATGCTGCCTTGCTAGGCGGAGTATCCGGCCATGCAGGGCTATTCAGCACTGCCATTGACCTGGCAAAACTTATGCAGATGGAACTGCAATTGGGTACCTATGGAGGCACTACCTACTTCTTTCCTGAAACGGTTTTGAACTTTACCCGAAGGCAATATGTTGATAACCGAAGAGGATTAGGGTGGGATAAACCCAGCTCAATGCCACATGGACCAACGTCCGAACTGGCATCTCCTGAGACCTTTGGTCATACAGGATTTACAGGAACGGCTGTGTGGGCAGACCCTGATCATCAATTGATATTTGTATTTTTGTCGAACAGAGTATATCCTGATCCGGGTAATTTTAAACTGAACGAGTTGAATATCCGTACACGAATTCAGGGCTTGCTCTATGAGGCAATAGACTATAACAACTGAGCAATACGTCATGATGCCAAACGGGCAAAGATGTTTGCTAAAACTAGATAACTAATGAAAATAGGAATTGTTTGCTACCCAACTTTTGGAGGCAGTGGCGTAGTAGCCACAGAACTGGGTAAGGCATTAGGCAAATTAGGCCACGAGGTACATTTTATGACCTACTCACAGCCCATGCGCCTTGATTTTTTTAATCAGAACATATTTTATCACGAAGTAACGCTGCAATCGTACCCACTATTTAAATACCCGCCTTACGAAATGGCCCTGGCTAGTAAAATGGTGGATATTACCAAGTTTGCAAAACTTGATCTGCTGCATGTGCACTATGCCATTCCACATGCCTCAGCAGCTTACCAGGCCAAACAAATACTGGCACTGCAGGGAATTAACCTGCCCTTCATAACCACATTGCATGGCACCGACATTACCCTGGTGGGAAAAGACCCCTCGTATGAGCCCGTGGTTTCCTTCTCGATCAATAAATCGGATGGGGTAACTGCCGTTTCCAACAATTTAAGGGAAGACACCCTGAAGTTGTTTGATATTGAAAAAGACATCAGGGTAATCCCCAACTTTATTGACCTTGATCGTTTCAAAAGACAAAAGAAAGAGCATTTCAAAACAGCCATATGTCCCAATGATGAGAAGCTTATTGTACATACCTCCAATTTCCGTAAGGTGAAACGGGTGGAAGATGCCTTACGCATTTTCAAACATATATCAGACAAAATCCCTGCTAAGTTGTTGCTAGTGGGCGATGGCCCTCACCGTGTGAATGTAGAGGCGTTGAGTCGTGAACTGGGCGTAGCAGAAAATGTGCGTTTTCTTGGTAAACTGGATGCCGTAGAAGAAGTGCTCTCTGTGGCAGATCTTTTCCTTATGCCTTCCGAAAAAGAAAGCTTTGGGCTTGCCGCTCTGGAAGCCATGGCTTGTGAGGTTCCCGTTATTTCTTCCAATGCAGGTGGTATTCCTGAGTTGAACAAACATGGTGTAACCGGGTTTATTAGCGAAATAGGAGATATTGAGAGCATGAGCAGGAATGCGCTCCACGTTCTTCATGATGACAACCTTGAAACCTTTAAAGCAGCTGCATTGGCCCGAGCCAAGGAGCTGGATATTAAAAAAATTGTACCACAGTATGTAGATTATTACCGCGAGGTGCTGGACAACCAAATGGCCGGGGTTTAACTAAAAAAGTAATTGCCAAATGGCGAATAAAGAGCAATAGCCCTTTGGTTTTGCCCAACACATCGTATTTTTGCAAAAAAATTGCTATTATGTCAGTACAAGTAGTTCCAAAAAATAAAGGTCGTAAGCAGCTGTTTGAGAACGGCTTTCTTGAAAGGCTTACGCGTACACATATTGCTATCCCTATAACTATATTCGTTATTTATTCAGCATCGCTGTTGGCGTACAGTATATATTCTGTTCAAACGCTTTCGGTTGGGCAAACCGTTTTGTTTTTCTTTATAGGTCTGTTCTTCTTCACGTTTGTGGAATATGTAATGCACAGGTATTTGTTTCATATTAATACGAACACTGCTTTTAAAGCAAAGCTTCAATATACGCTGCATGGAGTTCACCATGAATATCCTAAAGACAAGGAACGGCTGGCCATGCCACCGGTAATGAGCATAACTATTGCTACCTTGCTGCTTTTTGTTTTCAGGTTAATTCTTGGTGATTTTGTGTTTGCATTCCTTCCCGGTTTTTTGGTAGGTTATTCCATGTACCTGGTAATGCATTATGTGCAGCATATTTATCGTGCACCCAAGTTGCTGAAATCGTGGTGGGCTAATCATTCAGTACACCACTACAAGGATCAAACTAAGGCCTACGGGGTTTCTTCCCCGTTGTGGGATTATGTATTTGGCACCATGCCCGATCATTCGAAGAAATAAAGAAAAAGCCGGTTCAGTTGAGCCGGCTTTTTTATTTTTATACTATAATAAAATTAGTTATGAAACTGGTTGAATTGTATGACGGAACCCTGATCGAATGTCAGATGATTAAAAATCTGCTGGAAAATGAAGGCATTGAATCTATTTTGAAGGATGTACAAATAGGCACCAGAGGTGGAAGCTGGAGCCCGCGGGGAGGTGTAAAATTGATGGTTACAGATTCGGATTTTGAACCTGCCAGAACGGTTGTGGAAGTGTTTGAAAAGTCAAGGCAGGATAGTTAAAAGTTTTTCGTCATTCTGATCCTCTTATTAGCGGAGAAGAATCCACTTTATACAAATAGGAGACTCTTCGCTCAACATGTATCGCTCAGAGTGACGTTTCTTTTCTTTGTTACGTCATTCCCGTGAAAACGGGAAACTTACCTTCATACACACCTAACCCCCTCTCTAGAGGGGACTTTATGTTCTGCAAATTTTTCTTAAATTTATACTAGTATAGAATACAACTGAAAACAATGAAACAACTTTTGTTTGTTCTTTTTGTACTAATATCGTTTAGCTCGATTTCGCAGAATTTAAAATTTGGTATCATTAACGATCCTGATGGTTATACAAACGTTCGATCTGAACCAAGAGGAAATAGTAAGATCATTAGACAAATTAATGAGAA
>JAGQYJ010000066.1:0-4352 GCA_020436145.1 Cyclobacteriaceae bacterium
CTCAAAAAATGATATTCTTTATCGCAACAAGCTCGAGTTCACCTTCTCAGATACACGGTGGCTTACCAAAGTTGAGATTGAAAACTCAGATGCGCTAAACAGAAACGGTCTTGGTTTTCACATCCCGGGAAGATTTGACAAAGTACTGGATATTGAAAAATGTTATTTGCAGGAAGAACCATCCAATAAAATCCGAAATTGGCTGCGCTCCTACGCTATTAAAAATGGCTTACCATTTTATAATCTTAAAACACATGAAGGTTATTTACGCATAGCTATTATACGAACTGCTACCTCTGGGCAAAGCATGGTGATTCTTCAGGTTGCACAGGATAAACCTGAATGGCTAACCCCGTTACTGGATGCCCTGATAGCAGAATTTCCTGAAGTTACTTCGCTCAATTATGTGATCAATAATAAGCGCAACGAAACTTTCCACGATCTTCCGGTTCATAATTATTCGGGCGAACCATTTATAGAAGAATATATGACCATTCAGGAAAACAAGCCTGAAAAGCTCATTTTTCAAATCGGCCCCAAATCGTTTTATCAAACCAATAGCACTCAGGCTTATGAACTTTACAAAATAGCCCGATCATATGCAGGCCTCACAGGCAGTGAACTCGTGTATGACCTGTATACAGGAACGGGTACTATTGCCAATTTTGTTGCCCATCAGGCTAAAAAAGTAATTGGTTTAGAGTACGTAGAGGCAGCTATTGAAGATGCCAAAATCAATTCGTCCATTAATAAAATAACCAACACCGATTTTTATGCAGGTGATATCAAAGATTTGCTGAATGAAGCATTCATAGATAACCATGGCAAGCCAGATGTAATAATTTCCGACCCTCCCCGTGCCGGGATGCACCCGGACGTGATTAAAATGCTTTTAAGGGTGGCCGCCCCACGTATTGTATATGTGAGTTGTAATCCTGCTACTCAAGCCCGCGACCTCGCGTTACTTGATGAAAAATACAAGGTTGTCAAACTTCAACCGGTAGATATGTTTCCTCAAACACACCACGTGGAAAATGTTGCCTTGCTAGAACTTAAACCATAATCATAAAACCATTAAGCAGTAAACTACTGAAACCCTATTTTTGTGTATAATAATTAAGAAAACAGTTATGCAGAACGATCCCGAATTAGATGGTAAATATCTTGGAAGCATTTCCAAAGACTTTGTAATTGTTTGTGATACGCTAAAAGAAACGTCATATCAAATAAGGGATCGTGGTTTTTCAGAATATCCTATTTTCCCTATTGCACGCTACGAAATACCACAGGTAGGTCAGCTATTGATTGGCAAAGAAGAAGTAGCTGCTGAATGGAATTATAATGCCTCTTACCTTGATGAGTTTGTACAGCGTGGAATTGTATCCAGAGAAAAGGAGCAGGATTTTAAAACCAATTACAAAGACCCAGATGAATTTTGTTGCTTGTTTGTTCTTGATGGCGACTTTACAAGTTTTGTATATATTCCTTACCCAATCGACTGATGGAGAATATTTCCATTCAAGCAATTGATCTGACTATTGGTTATAAAGGCAAGAAAGAGGTCAGGGTGGCGGGGCCTATCAATTTTACATTGGAAACAGGTAAGCTCTATGGATTGATGGGCACCAATGGAATTGGCAAGTCTACCCTTTTAAAAACATTAAGTGGTTTGCTACCTCCACTAGGCGGAACCGTTGAGGTAAACAAAATTAATTTTTTCAGCCTTGCTCCTAAACAAAGAGCAAAGCTTATTTCCATTGTGCTTACTGACCGTATTAATGGCAATAACATGACTGTTTACGAATTGGTTAGGATGGGAAGATACCCCTATACCAACTGGCAGTTTGAAATTGGTGAATCAGATGAAGCTGCGATTGAAAAAGCCATTGGTTCTGTTGGATTAAAGGACAAACAACAACTACTCGTTAATGAACTAAGCGATGGCAATCGCCAAAAAGTAATGATTGCAAGGGCACTTGCGCAGGATAGCCCTATTATGGTGCTTGATGAACCAACGGCTCATTTGGACATAAAGAATCGTTTTATTGTGCTTGAGCTGCTTAAAAAGCTGGCTAAAGAATACCTAAAGACAATTATCTTTTCCGGACATGACCTCGAATATATGCTCTCCTTTTGTGATCAACTGATGTTAATGGCACCTGATGAGCTATTGATCGATACACCGGAATCACTTTCTCAATCCGGTGCTATTGCCCAGGTTTTTGAACTTGACTCCTTTGCACTAAATTCTTTAAGGATGTCTTAATCAGAAAGATAACCTATTCATTTCTAATTATTTATATTTAAATTGCTGAGTGATTAACATTGTATTAATGTGTAGTACATAAAATCTATAGCTAATTAAATGGAAGTAACCTTAACTATCTTACTTGGGATTGTTACATTAATTTGCTTTCTCGGAGGCACAAACCTGATACTTAAAGGAGCAGGTTCTTATTTGCCTGAAAATGTGTCTTCACAACCTGTGCTTGATAATCTCTTTAGATTTCTGAGTGGCATTTATTTTGGTTTAGGGTTTCTTATGGCATGGGTGGTTTTTCATCTTCATTCATACCATGAACTGATTTATCTTATTGGAATTGTGGTCGTATTTTCCGGTCTTGGAAGGTTGTACTCAAGAACAAAAGTGGGTTCGGCCGGCAGCTATTTTGACTATATTATGGTTTTTGAAATTGCTCTGGGAACAGCAATTGTTGTGTTGCAATACGTTAGATAGAAAAAATCAGTACAAAATAATTACCAATAAAGAATTTTCTGGGATTAGTTTACAACAAACCTGGCACTTCAATTAATATATTAACTTACCTGAGTCCATGCTGTCTTTTCAGATTGCATTCTGGTCGAAATTCTACCTTCTATATCAGCAATACATTGCTAGACTATCTCCCATGATGTCCATTTTTATAAAATAAATTGAGAATCCCCCTGGCAAAGTAGCCCCTGTGTTTCTAAAAAACTTTACTAGTTTTGAGCCCAATCAAATTATGGGGAAAACACTACTTTATAAGGGCACTCAAATTCACCAATCTTTAGTAATTAGAATGGCGATATTGATGTTAATATACACTCTTTCTCGCTTATTCTTTTACTGGATAAACATTGATCTATTTCAAGAAACAACCCTGAAGGGTTTTGTTCGCATTATGGCAGGAGGGCTCCGTTTTGACCTATCTGCTCTCCTCTTTATCAACGCAATATATATTCTTAGTCAAACAGTTCCTTTCCCGTTCAGGTACCACAACACCTATAAAAAGGTCACTAATTTATGGTTCCTGATTACCAATGCATTCTTTATTGCAACCAATACTGCCGACACTATTTATTATCGGTTTATCCTTAAACGAACCACACTAAGTGTAATCGGCAATTTTGCTCATGAAACCAACCTGGCAAAGCTCATTTTCAGGTTCATATTTTTAGACTACTGGTATCTCACCTTATTGTTCATCGGATTGGTTTTTATTATGGTCAGGTTGTTTCATCTGACTCGTGTTAAGCGCGTTGAGGTGTCCAAACCATGGGTGTACTACCCCACCCAGTTTGTCCTAATGCTGGTTGTAATCTATTTTGTTGTTATTGGAATGAGAGGCGGGTTTACAGGAACCACACGTCCTATTACGCTTAATAACGCAGGGCGCTATGTTGAAAGGCCCAAAGAAATGGCGCTTGTCTTAAATACTCCCTTTACCATTTTCAAGACACTTGACCAGAAGCCTCTTTCGAGGGTGAATTTTTATAGTGAAGAAGAACTTGATTCCATATACACTCCAATACATACACCACAGCCAAACGGTCCTTTTAAGAACAAAAACGTAGTTATTTTCATACTCGAAAGTTTTGCCAAGGAGTATTTTGGAGTGTATAACAAAGACCTGGACAATGGCACATATCCCGGCTATACTCCTTTCATGGATTCGCTTGTTCAGCACAGCCTTTCTTTCAAGTATTCATTTGCCAATGGATGGAAATCAATTGATGGAATTCCTTCAGTCGTTTCTAGCCTCCCGTCATTAAATGGTTCATTTGTTCTATCCAATTATTCAACAAATCAAACTCCCAGCTTAGCTTTTGACCTTAAGAAAAAAGGATACCATACAGCCTTCTTCCATGGCGCTCCCAATGGCTCAATGGGGTTTTTGGCCTATACAACGATAAATGGGTTTGATGAATACTATGGTAAAACAGAATATGGCAATGACGATGATTATGATGGAATCTGGGGAATTTGGGATGAAGAGTTTTTTCAGTTTATGGCCAACACCTTGAATACATTCGATCAGCCATTCCTTAGCGTAATTTTTTCTGTGTCATCACATCACCCTTTTAAAGTG
>JAGQYJ010000066.1:4450-7728 GCA_020436145.1 Cyclobacteriaceae bacterium
GCTGAGAAGGTTTTTTGAAACAGCTTCGAAAACGGATTGGTATAAAAACACATTATTTGTTTTTACTGCAGATCACACCAATCAGTCAAATCACCGGGAGTATAAAACCAGCTTGGGCAACCATGCGGTTCCCATCATTTTTTTTGATCCTTCAGGCGAAATCATGGGTCTGAGTAATAAAGTCGCTCAACAAATTGATATTGCACCCACCATTTTAAGCTATCTAAACTACGACCAGCCCTACTTTGCCTTTGGAAATGATTTACTCAGCGACTCGACCAATCATTTTTCTATTACTTCCAACGGACCCTATTTTAATGTTGCCATGAATGGTCACTTCCTGCAATTTGATGGTGAGAACCCAACCGGTTTCTATAATTTTAAGAATGACATTCTATTGTCTGAAAATCTTGTGAATTCTCCTTCTCCTGAGATGGACTCATTGGTTAGGGTTACAAAGGCCTTTATTCAACAGTACGATAACCGAATGATCGACAATAAAATATCCCTGCACTAGAAATCAGGGCTTTTTCCAATCGTTCAGATTCCAGTCGTACTGGTAAAACTTTACTTTATAGCTTTCGTCAATTGGCTCCTTAAGATACCTATTTAAATATGCAATTTGCTGTTTCTTGGAGCTTCCAAAATGCAGGCCATACCATTCAAAAATCTGGGATAATTGGACTTCTTTTTTTGTTCTATCAACCCTAATAAAATCTGGATCATTAATAGAAATTGTTGCTTGCTCATCCAGTTGTTCATTGATAGTCTGTGGCATGTAAACCGTTTTACTTAATGGTGGACAACCAACAGCGGCACAAGACAAGGCAAAGTGTAATCGTGAGTCTTTCGATTTGCCAAAAAGGATTTTCTTTTCAAGGTCGTCCAGGCTCAAAACCACCTTGCCAATTGAAAACGATTTATCAGAGAAAAAACCATTTTCCTTAATTACACTTTCCAAAGGATAGCTATTTACTACATTATAAATAACCAACATGTTGTAGGCATTAATGACAAATGCTACAAATTCCTGATCATTCAACGTCTTCAACTCTGTTTTTTTAATCATATCAACCACAGCATTCAACTCTGTAGGGGCAGCTTGCAGCGCAGTGTAGTTAACAAGTCCATGATTGATATACATACTGGTAATATGATTAACCTTTTCATAGAACTCCTTATCCTGAGCTTTAACAATTACAGAGCTAACGCTCAAAACAAGTATCATTAAATACGTTTTCATAGCTTTCAAATTCATAACACCTATAACATGGCACAGCATATTTAGTTCCAAAGTTTTTCAATTTGAAAGGAACAATATCAACACTTGGCATGTTTGTCAGTGAAACGACAGAATATTTACTTTAGGTTATATTCAACAAACATGCTTCTTAACTTTATGCTCAAATACTTGTAAATGCATATTGTAATCATCGGTAATGGTATAGCGGGCATAACCACAGCAAGGCATGTTCGAAAGCAGAGCGATCATAAAATAACTGTGATCTCCTCTGAATCTAAGTACTTTTTCTCAAGAACTGCGCTTATGTATGTATATATGGGGCATATGAAATTTGAGCATACCCAGCCTTATGAAAACTGGTTCTGGAAGAAAAATAAGATTGATTTGGTCTATGATAGAGTTCTCGGTATTGATACGGATAAAAAGACCTTACAAGTAAAATCTGGTAGCGAAATAAGCTACGATAAATTAGTTTTGGCTCTGGGTTCTGTTCCAAGACTCCTTCCCACTCCCGGAGCTAACCTTAAAGGTGTACAACCTCTATATAGTAAACAGAACCTGGAACAACTGGAAGAAACTACAAGATATGTAAAGCATGCGGTTGTTATTGGTGGTGGATTAATAGGTATTGAACTGGCTGAAATGCTGCATAGCCGTGGTATTCATGTAACTATGGCGGTAAGAGAAAAGAACTATTGGGATATGGTATTACCCAAAGAAGAAGCAGAAATGGTTGAGCGTCATGTAAAGGCAAGAAATATTAACCTCAAACTGGGTATAACGGTTGATTCCATCAATGGTTCAGATAAGGTGGAATCGGTGACCCTTAGTACGGGTGAAATAATTGATTCAGAATTTGTAGGCGCTACCATTGGGGTAATGCCCAATATTAAGTTACTGGAAGGAACATCGATTGAAACTAATCAAGGAATCCTGGTGGATGATTATTTGCAGACCAGCGTTCCGGATATTTATGCCATTGGTGACTGTGCCGAAATTCGGAAACCCGATCCTGGCAGAAGGGCCATTGAAGCAGTTTGGTATGCCGGACGAATTATGGGAGAAACCCTTGCTCAAACGCTTTACGGTTCTCCAACCCCCTACCACCCAGGCATTTGGTACAACTCTGCAAAGTTTATGGACCTGGAATACCAAACGTATGGCCAGGTACCGACATCTTACCATGAAGAAATAGAAAGCCTGTATTGGCAAGACCAAAAAGCTGAACGGTGCCTTAGATTAACATATGAAAAGGCTACAAAGAAAGTCAAGGGCTTTAATGTTTTGGGCTTACGCCTTCGTCATCAGTTATGTGATAAATGGATTGTAGAAGAGCGGTCGATTGAATACGTTTTGGAACATCTGGAAGATCTGAATTTTGATCCAGAATTTTATAAAGACTATCTCTTTGAAGCTAAACTAAATCTGGAAGTGACCGCTTAATTAAAAACATGCAGAAGACAGGAATAATATTGGTAATTGTTGGTTTTGCGGTTTTTCTTGTTATGCCGTTTATGGCCAGACATGTCCTTTCGGAGCAACTGGTAACAAAAGAATTTGAGACACAGGAAACATCATCCATTGCCAGTCATGAGCTGCACTCAAGTTTTGGAAATCCATCGACCACATGGTCTTTGATTAGCAAAGTTGATAAGGCAATTATTAAAGTAAATGAAGGAATTATTAACCGTTATGCACTTTCCAATAATGATATTAAAGAATTGAAAGAACTTGCCAAATCTCAAAAGCTGGACGAGCAACATTTGGAAGGTTTATGGGGTGCTGACAGTTTTAAAGCACAATCTTTCATTAGCTATGGCAACTGGCTATTTGGGCGCTCATTTAGTTCAGAAGAAGAGGCCAGGAAAAACATTGAGCAAGTAGCCAACAACATAACTCTTTACGAAATCCTGCCTAAAAAGGGAATAGATAAGTATAAGGCCAAAAGCCTAAAGTACAACCTTTCTAAGCATTCCATAATAGGTACAATAGCAGGAAATCCCATATTATTTCTTTTCTTAACTTTTGGATTGAC
>JAGQYJ010000066.1:7828-14947 GCA_020436145.1 Cyclobacteriaceae bacterium
TATGGATTTATATACACAGTTAGCGTGCTGGTAATGGGTGCCCGCATGATGGCTAAATACCGCCACAATCGCTACCAATTGGTGCGTACAGGTTCCGTCATGTTTTTTCAAACTCTGTTTGCATTTCTTATCCCTGAAATACTGGTCCGCTTAAATCAGCCCTATTTCGATTTCAAGAATGCCTGGCCATTGGATTACGATTTCTTTTTTGATTTTGAACTGAATAAACTAATTGCCGGAGGCAACCTGGGCTTATTCATGCTGGGCTGGGGCATTGCATTGTCATTTGTAGGAGTCCCCTTGTTTACCTACTTCTATGGCAAGCGATGGTACTGTAGTTGGGTATGCGGGTGTGGTGGCCTTGCTGAAACTGTAGGTGACCCCTTTCGTCAGCTTTCAGATAAATCGCTTCGGGCATGGAAAATAGAACGAATCACCATCTACTCTGTTTTGGTATTTGCAGTGGTTATGACCATTGGCGTGCTATACACCTATTTTACAGGTACAAGCGAGTTATTAGGGGTAAACACATACTCCATGCGCCAGGTATATGGCGCTTTTATTGGGGCCGGTTTTTCAGGTGTGGTTGGTACGGGTTTTTATCCGCTTATGGGCAATAGGGTTTGGTGCAGGTTTGGTTGCCCTCTGGCTGCTTATATGGGGATTGTGCAGCGCTTTAAATCTCGATTCAGAATCACCACCAATGGTGGGCAGTGTATTTCATGTGGCAATTGTTCCACTTATTGTGAGATGGGCATAGATGTACGATCGTATGCCCAAAGAGGTGAAAATATTGTGCGAGCATCCTGTGTGGGGTGTGGAGTTTGTGCTGCAGTTTGTCCGCGAGGAGTCCTAAAATTGGAAAACGGGCCTGTTAGCACGCGTATAAATACGACTAATTTTGTGAGGCATTAATTTTTTAAGTGTCAGACGTATGCACGAAGTAATCAGGGTTATTATACCTGCTTTGAATGAGGAGAAGTCGATTGCGAAGGTTATAAATGAAATACCTGAAAAACTGGTAAAAGAAATAATTGTTTGTGATAACAACTCTGCAGATAAAACCAGTGAAGAAGCTAAAAAAGCTGGAGCAACCGTATTGTTAGAAAAAGAAAAAGGATATGGGGCTTCATGCCTTAAGGGCATTAATTACATTAATAACCTTGAAGAGAAAACAGATATTGTTGTGTTTTTGGATGGCGACTATTCTGATTATCCGGAAGAGATGTATCAATTGGTAGCTCCAATACAAAATGATGAAGCAGATATGGTCATTGGTTCACGTGCATTAGGAATAAAAGAAAAGGGTTCGCTTACCCCACAGCAGGTCTTTGGTAATTGGCTGGCCACAAAAATGCTGAAAGCATTTTATGGAGTTCATTTTACCGATTTAGGACCATTTCGGGCTATTAAATTGGATACGCTCAATTTGCTGAACATGCAAGACCGCAACTACGGATGGACCGTGGAAATGCAGATAAAGGCAGCTAAACAAAAAATAAGGAGCATAGAAGTACCTGTAAGTTACCGCCAGCGAATTGGCTTCTCCAAGGTCTCAGGTACAGTTAAGGGTACTTTTATGGCAGGTTATAAAATCATATTGACCCTTTTCAAATATTTGTAATGGTTTGGTACGAGTACATAGTGGTTGGTATTTATTTGTTTATAATGTTTCTGCTTTTTCTTTATAGCATGGGGCAATTGCATCTGACCTTTGCCTATTTAAAAGCTCGAAAAAAGAGACAAGCACCTGTTCCTGAAATTGAAGAGTACCCTTGTGTAACAATTCAGTTGCCTGTATATAACGAAAAATATGTGGTGGAGCGTCTGATCGATTCTGTTTGCAGGCTTGATTACCCAAAGGAAAAGTTGGAAATACAGGTGCTGGACGACTCTACTGATGAAACAATAGAACTGGTAGCCAAAAAAGTAGCAGAAAATAAACGTGCCGGAATAAGGATAGAGCACATACAAAGAACCAAACGTACCGGCTTTAAGGCCGGAGCCTTAGCCAACGGGCTTACGCTGGCTGCGGGAGAATTCATTGCCGTATTTGATGCCGACTTTATTCCTTCTAAGGACTTTTTAATAAAAACTCTGCCCTATTTTAATATTCCTGAAATTGGAGTGGTTCAGACCCGATGGGGGCATTTGAACAGAAACTATTCTTTGTTTACTAAAATTCAGGCATTTGCCTTAAACGCTCATTTCTCAATAGAACAAACGGGCCGCAATTTCTCCAATAGTTTCATTAATTTTAATGGAACTGCAGGTGTCTGGCGCAAGGCCTGTATTGAAGATGCCGGTGGGTGGTCAGCCGATACGCTTACCGAGGACCTTGATTTAAGTTATCGTGCTCAAATAAAAGGTTGGCAATTCAGATACCTCGAAGAGGTAGAAACCCCGGCTGAGCTGCCGGTACTTATGCCCGCTATTAAATCGCAGCAGTACCGTTGGAACAAAGGTGCGGCAGAATCTGCCATTAAAAACCTGGGAAAAGTGTGGAAAGGTGCCTTCCCTTTCAAAACCAAAATACATGCAACGTTCCATTTGCTAAATAGCAGTATTTTCGTGCTCCTGCTTTTGGGAGGTATTTTTAGCCTGCCAGTACTCTATATTAAATACCTTCATCCAGAGGTTGATTTTTACTTTCATCTTGCCAGTGTATTATTAATTGGTTTTCTATCTATTGGCTTTTTCTTTTGGGTGGCAAGTAAAAAGGCTCCTTTCACATTTGCTAAGGAAAAGTTCCTTCCTTCCTTTTTTACTTTTATGACTATTTCCATGGGTCTTTCTTTCCACAATGCGGTTGCAGTGCTGGAGGGACTTTTCGGTAGAAAAACCCCTTTTATCAGAACTCCAAAGTTTAATTCAATAGACAAAAAGGCAAAGCTAGCAGGAAACCAATACTTGAAAGTCAAAGTAAATATTACATCCTTAATAGAAGTAATCCTTGGACTATACTTTATTGCCGGAATAGTATTAGGTATAGTTTTGAATGACATTGGGCTGTTAATGTTTCATGCCATGCTGGCCATAGGATTACTTACCGTTTCATATCAATCGTTTAAGGGAGCCCGTTATGCCTAAGCATACCAGCTTTCGTTTGTGGACTGCCGTACTTTTTTCTGTTATCGGGTACACCTTTATAGGTTATGTGTTTAAGCGATATGAAACGCTACCTCTTCTAAGTGCATACACAGGCATTTTTTTACTCTACCTCTACCTTGTATATCAAAAAGAAAAACTCACAATCAGGCAAATTATTGGGCTTGGGTTACTGTTCAGGTTAGTATTCCTTCCTTCCATTCCAGCCCTTTCTGATGATTTTTATCGTTTTATCTGGGATGGACGCTTATGGTTTCATGGAATTAACCCTTTTGCCGAGCTGCCTGTCTATTATATGAGTAATCCTGAACAAGCTCCGGAAGGAATAACACCCGAACTTTTTGGCTTGCTTAATTCTCCCACACATTACACGGTTTACCCTCCTATTCCTCAATATGCCAATTGGTTAGCTGCCTGGATTGCCTCCAACTCAATTTGGGCAAGTACAATTGTATTACGCTCTATACATATATTAGCGGAAGCGGGAACCTTGTTTATGCTTCCAAAAGTGCTAAAGGGGTTAAAGATTGACACTAAAAATGTAGTTTGGTATGCCTTAAACCCTCTCATTATTATTGAGCTTACCGGTAATCTGCATCATGAGGCCCTGATGATCTTCTTTCTGGTCCTCTTTATGGCTCAATGGCAGAAGGGTAAAATACTATGGGCCGCTTTTGCGCTATCTATGTCAGTAGCGGCCAAACTGCTCCCATTAGTTTTCCTTCCATATGTTTTGTTAAAACTCAAGGGAAAAGAAAAATTTTCCTTCCTTGGTGTTTTTACCCTAAGTTTATTGGTCTCTTTTTCACCACTTTTAGAAACTTCCTTTTTTGAAGGAATGAAGGACAGTCTGCTTCTATATTATCAAAAATTTGAATTCAATGCAGGTGTTTATTATGTATTCAGACAAGTAGGCTATTGGATAAAAGGCTATAATACCATTGCCCTATTGGGCAAACTTTTTGCCTTATTTACTACTCTTTTAATTGTGGCTGTTTCGTTTATTGCTTATAGAAAAAAATGGGGCGTGGCAGAGGTTTTTCTATGGGTCAGTACTGTGTTCGCACTTTTTTCACTGATTTTGCATCCCTGGTACATTGCTCTTATTATTTTGTTTTCCTCACTGACAAACTACCGTTTTGGTATTCTATGGAGCTTGCTTATTATGGCCACATATGCCGGTTATACTTCCACAGGATTCGGTGAGGTATATGTGCTTGTGGCAATAGAATTTATTGTGGTTATTGCATTTGCAATATTTGAAATGAGGCGTCAGGCAAGGTTAAGTGCCACCTTGAAGTTAGCTCCCTGACCATCTTCGCTTTCGCACCAAACATCTCCCCCCATAAGCCCTACATACTTCTTCACAATTGAAAGACCTAAACCAGTTGAGCTTTCGTCTCCTGTTGGTTTTGCACTAAGTTTAGCATACTCGTTAAACAGGTTCTTGTGATCTTCTTTTGTAAGCCCCGGCCCCTGATCCTTAATTGATACAATTGCCCGACTAGCTTCCAAATCAATTGAAATATCTATTTGCTTTCCCTGAGGTGTAAACTTGATAGCATTGGAAAGAATATTTTCCAGTACCTGTTGAATGTAATGCTTGTCTCCTTTTACCGTTGGGTTAGCCAACCGAAGTGGCTTAACTATATCAATCTGTTTACGTTCAGCCAAGGGAGCAAAATTTGTAATAGTCTGTAGCAGTACAGGCCTTAATTTTATGTCTTTAATTTCATAGCTTTTTGAATCTGAATCTATTGCCCTGGCATCCAAAATCCTGTTAATCATTTTGCTTAAACGGTGAGATGATACAGCTATGTTATCAAGGCATTCCAACTGTGTAGATGAAAGATTCCCTTTCTCAAGACGGATTACCTCAGCTAGTCCTTCAATTTGATTCAACGGGCTTTTAAGATCGTGAGCCACCACGTTCATTAAATAATTCTTCTCCTCGTTCAGCTTTTCAAGTCGTGCGTTATGCTCTAAAAGCGAGTCATTCTTTTCAGCAATGGATCTTGCCTGATCAAAAATTTTAGACTTCTGATCAAGGATTTGAACACTTTGCTGCTTTATCTTTCTGGCGACCCTTGCCCTCTTATAAAAGTACACTGTGGCTACAAGTAAAAGCAATAGAATCGATGACGAAATGACCCAGAGGAGGGAATTTTTTAATTTCTCTGTCTTTAATCTTTCTGAATTAATTTCATTGATTTTTTCAAGTTCTCTTTTCTGTGCTTCTTCGAGTGCACGGGTTTGTGTTTCAATTAGGGCAGTTTTCGCTTCGGTATTTAAAAGCGAATCCTCCATCAATTCCGACTTACGATACCACTCCAGTGCCTTGGCATATTTTCCCTCGGCTTCATAAATTTCACCTACCGTATAATATTGATCAGTCAAAAGAGAACCAAACCCTTCCTTCTCAGCTATATTCATTGCGCGTTTCACATACTCATGTGCCTTCCCATAATCCTTAAGGTGCATGTAAACATCTCCCATGTTTAAATAGTTTACAGCTTGTCCTAAAGTCTGATTTAACTGCTTAAGTATTCCATTACTTTGATTGTAGTACTCAATCGCTTTATAATATTCTTCCCTATCTGCATATACATTGCCAATATTGGTATAATTGGTGGAGGCTCCCTCTTTATCCTTCAATTCAAGATAGGTAAGTAATGATTTATTGTAAAAAATAGAGGCGCTATCAAGGTTGCCCCGAATATGATAAATAGTACCTACATTATTGTTCAATGCTGCAACTGACTTTGAATCTTTAAGCGCAACAAAATATTCCAGCGCATTTTTATAGTAGCGAAGGGCCTCGTTATAGTTATTTGTAGAAGAATATACATTTCCCAAAAGCCAGTCGGTTCTTGCCATATTAGAGCTATCGCCCGTTTGCCTGTAGGTCGTGAGTGCCTTACTTAAGCTTGAAAGCGCTTTGGCATATTTGCCCTCAAGAGTAGACATAGACCCCCTTACTTTATACACATTAGCCAAACCACTTCTGTATTCTATTTTCTCAGACAGAGCTTCTGCACTGTCCAGATATTTAGTAGCTTCATCAATAGAAGTGTTCATTATTTCCTGTGCAAGGTTAACCCAGATATCAACCCTTACAGTGTTTTCCCTGGCGGTGTCCAGCGAAGATTTAAGCTTATAAATAGTAGAATCCTGTGCCCGAGAATACCCGGACACCATGCAAAAAATAAGCACCAAAATGCCAACAAAGTTCAGTTTTGGGTAGTTCATTATTTTGGCTCCGCAATAATATGCTAATTTAGATTATATAATAGAGTATTGATAATTAAGGTAGGTTATTTGTACCTAAGTGAGCATTAGTATTTATACCTACAAATTCAATAGGATGAGAAACACTTTAATCGTTTTTGCCCGAAAGCCGCAAAGGGGAAAAGTAAAGACGCGGTTAGCCAATACCATTGGCATAGAAAAAGCCTTTTCTACTTATAAGCAACTACTAAATAACACATTAGAGATAGCCAAAAAAGCCCAAGCGCAGCTAAAAGTTTACTGGTCTGAATCAACAAATTATACTGATGGTGTAATACAAAAAGGGAACGATTTGGGAGAACGTATGTACAATGCATTTGTTAGTGAACTCAATGGAGAAAGCAAGGTTTGTCTGTTAGGTTCGGATGTTCCCTATATCACAGTCGAAATTATTGACAAATCGTTTGAGCATTTAGGTACAAATGACATTGTATTTGGGCCATCTAAAGATGGTGGCTATTACCTGGTAGCATTAAAAACCAACCCTCCTTCCGAGCTTTTTTTAAACAAAAAATGGAGCCATGATAAAGTCCTTGAAGAGGCTCTTGAGGTATGCAAAAGAAATAATTTGAAAGTACATCTTATGCAAACTCTTTTGGACATTGATACAAAAGAGGACTATGAAGAATGGACTAGATCATAAAATGATTCGTAAACCCAAATTAAAGGTTGAACCCGCTCCCTGACTTTTGCCGGCCAGGAACCTGGTGTATAAACCTTCAA
>JAGQYJ010000067.1:0-10514 GCA_020436145.1 Cyclobacteriaceae bacterium
CCAACTAACTAATGGGACGCATGCCCATCCTAAAGCACCAAAGTTTTTATCAACCAAACATGCGAATAGTTGATAACATGCGGGATTATTCAGCGTTTCCACTGACTTTCCCCCTCTTTAGGGTAGGTTGCATACGTGTTACGCACCCGTCCGCCACTCGTAGTCCCCGAAGGGACCTTACCGTTCGACTTGCATGTATTAGGCCTGCCGCTAGCGTTCATCCTGAGCCAGGATCAAACTCTCCATTGTAATCTTTTTATCTAATTATAATTTCTAGTTCGCCTAGCCCGTTTACTCAAAGTAATTGACTTATTTAATAAGTCAACAATTTAAAGCGGTTTGCTATCTTTTGCTTTCATCATTTTCAAAGAACTTCTGCCATCTTAAGACTTAAGTAGTAAGACTGTTAGATAGTAGACCTTTTGGCCTCTTACCTATTCTTGCTTATTATCCCTTTTGTCAATCAAATCACCTACGCAAAATGCTCCGGTGATCTATGGCTTGGTGGTTAAAACCTTCCGTTTAAACCCGTGCTTTCTCCAAAAGCGAGTGCAAAAATAGAAACTTTATCCTTTATCGCAACTCCCTATCGAAACTTTTTTAAATTTATTTTCCAGCACACCCTTCATCAACCCCCTTATCACAACCAACCGCTACCAAAGAAAGGACCGCAAAGATAATACACTATCCCCTCCCACAACAAACTTTAATAAAAGATTTTTTTAAAAGAGAGAATATGCAATATCTATCTTATAAGTGTATGGGACCTATCCGGCCCCATGGATACAATTTTGATTGGAACACCTACTTCCTTTTCAATAAATCCGATGTATGATTTAAGGCTCTCTGATAAATCTTCATATTTCCCTGAAGCTGGCATAGTATCCTTCCAACCCGGCAATTCTACATAAATAGGTTCTACGCTTTCACTAACCAGGTCATAAGGTAGCTTTCCTGTTTCAGTCCCATCTGCTAATTTGTATCCAGTGCAAATTCTTACTTTATCAAAAGACATAAGCACGTCTGCCTTCATCATAAATAGTTGTGTAACCCCATTTATCATTATTGCATATTTTAAAGCAGGTATGTCAAGCCAACCACACCTTCTGGGTCTGCCGGTAGTGGCTCCAAACTCATGCCCTTCTTTTCTTAAACGTTCTCCTGTTTCATCAAACAATTCTGTAGGAAATGGTCCGCTACCCACCCTTGTACAATAGGCCTTAAACACACCCATTACTTCTCCGATTTTTGATGGAGAAACCCCCAAACCACTACAAGCACCAGCGACCATCGTATTTGAGCTCGTAACAAAAGGATAGGAACCAAAATCCACATCTAATAAAGATCCTTGTGCTCCTTCAGCCAAAACATTTGACCCAGTACTTAATTCTTCATTTACAAAATACTCTCCATCAACAAGGTTCAAGGTTTTTAGAAACTCAACAGCATCCATAAAGGCTGGTTCCATTTCTTCCAATTGATCATTGGCTTCCTTCGCCTCCATTTGGGCTAGATGTTTTGATTTAAGCACTTCGTATCTTTTTGTAAAGTCACTCATTAAAATATCTCCAACTCTCAGTCCCTGACGCCCAATCTTATCCTGATAGGTTGGCCCAATTCCTTTTAATGTAGAACCTATTTTGGCATTGCCTTTTTGCTTTTCCTGATAAGCATCCAAAAGTCTATGTGTTGGTAATATAAGTTGTGCTTTTTTTGATATGAATAGATTCTTAGCTGCATCTATATTCAAATTCTTCAAAGCCTCAATTTCTTTTTTGAAAATCACGGGATCAAGAACTACTCCATTGCCCACAATATTTTTAATGTCTTCTCTAAAAATACCTGATGGTATCTGGTGCAATACATGTTTAATGTTATCAAATTCGAGCGTATGACCTGCATTTGGCCCACCCTGAAACCTTGCCACAACTTTGTATTTTGACGCCAGATAATCAACAACCTTTCCTTTTCCTTCATCGCCCCACTGAAGACCCAACAACACATCTACTTTCATGCTATTATTAAATTATATTTTGAATGATTATTTATTCTCCGATTGGTCACTAAGCATTTCCAACTCATCCACAAACAACAAAGACTCTTCAACGGAATCTTTCACGTTAAAAATTGAATTAAGCTTAGTTATGATTAGTAAACTTTTTACCTTATCAGAAATTGATGACAGAACAAGTTCTCCACCTCTATTTCTTACAGATGTAAGGACTGTGATTAATACGTTAATACCCGCACTATTAATATAGTTTACCTTATCTAAGTCAAAAACAATATTCCTGTTGTTTTCCTGAAGTGCTTTTTCAACAGTCTCGATCAACTCTTTTGAATCGTACAACGAGATAATGTCTCCTGAAATAGAAATAACAACCGCCTTCTCGACTACCCTACTCTTAAATTTCATTGCTTTGACTGGTGTTTTAATTTAACCTGACAGTCACCACATATCCCATACAAATTCAATGAGTGATGCAAAATATCAAAATTCAGTAATTCACCAACCATGGTTTGTATGTTATGAATTCTTGGATCACAAAATTCCACCACCTTATGGCACTCTGTGCAAATTAGATGATCGTGTTGCTTAAAACCATATGACTTCTCATATTGAGCAAGGTTACGACCAAATTGATGTTTGCTTACCAAATCGCACTCGACCAATAAGTCAAGAGTATTATACACCGTAGCCCTGCTCACCCTATAGTTTTTGTTTTTCATATTGATGTAAAGAGACTCCACATCAAAATGACCATCTAAGGAATATATCTCTTCCAAAATAGCATATCGTTCAGGTGTTTTGCGTAATCCCTTATTTTCCAGATATGCCGTAAAGATTTTTGTAACTTCATCAAAAATCTGTTGGTTGAGTGCCATAAATTGGTTTATCCTTTTAGACCACAAATATGAGGAATATTTACAATTTCCTCCGGGTTTATTTGTCTTTGATTCTGTTTACTTTTACCACTCCTTCAACACTTTCCAGCTTTTTAACCAACTCTCCCAAATGTTTCTTATCGTTTATATATAAGACAATTCTTCCTTCAAATATACCTGTATCAGTGTCCACTGTGATTGACTTCATGTTCACCTTAAGCTCATTGGAAATAATTTTGGTTACATCATTGATAAGGCCCACCCGATCTGTACCAATAATTTCTAATGTGGCCTCAAACGACTCGCGTTTATCCGAAGCCCATTTTGCTTTCAAAACCCTATGTCCGTGTTTTGACAGAAGCTCAGGAGCATTTGGACAATTGGTCCTGTGAATCTTAATTCCTTCGTTTATAGTAACAAAACCAAAAACATCATCACCAGGAATAGGGCTGCAACATGTGGCAAATTTGTAATCCACTAAATTGAGATCCTGGCCAAGGAATAGAATACTATCATCCCTGCCAGTCTTTTCTGTAATTAGCTTACCTAGTTCTCTTGCATCGGTGAAATTGCTGGGGCGTGTAGATATCTTTTTCTTTTCAGATGCATCCTTAAACTTCTTTAACTCCTTGGGTTCAATAATCCCTTTTCCTACTCGGTATAAAAAATCCGTAACTTGAGTTAAACCAAAAAACCTGGTGAGCTGGTTAAATGTATCAGATTTAACCTCAATCTTAAGCTGCTTTAGTTTTCTATGTACTATTTCCTTTCCATCTTCTGCAATCAGCCTGATCTCATCCCTTAGACCATTTTTGATTCCTGAACGTGCTTTGGAAGTGACAACAAAGCGCAGCCAATCTTCACTTGGCTTCTGCTTATTGGATGTAAGAATTTCTACCTGGTCTCCATTTTGAAGAACATAATTTAATGGAACAAGTCTTTGGTTAACCTTTGCCCCCAGGCATTTTAACCCAATCTGAGTGTGAATATCAAACGCAAAATCTAATGTTGTAGCGCCATATTGCAGCGTTCTTAAGTCCCCCTTGGGAGTAAATACAAAAACCTCATCCTGGTACAGGTTTGCTTTAAACTCATCTACAAAATCAGCTGCATTCGAGCTAATATTTTCAAGTAGTTCCCTTACCTGGGATATCCATTGTTCCAGACCACTTTCTTTTTTATTCGCACTGTCTTTGTACTTCCAGTGTGCCGCATACCCTTTTTCAGCAATATCGTCCATACGTTGTGTCCGTATCTGCACCTCCACCCACTTACCGGTTCTGCTCATTACAGTAGTATGCAACGATTCGTATCCGTTGGCTTTTGGGGTGCTTACCCAATCGCGCAATCTGTCTGGATTAGGTTTGTAGAAATCTGTAACAATAGAATACACGTGCCAACATACAGCTTTCTCTTGTTCCTCTGGGACATCCACAATGATCCTTATAGCAAAGAGGTCGAACACTTCCTCGAAGGGAATGTTCTGTTTTTTCATTTTCTCCCATATAGAGTGAATAGACTTAACCCTTCCTTTAATTGTGAAATCAAAATCCTGGTTGGAAAGCTCCTGATGTATTGGCCGGGTAAACCTTCTGATAAACCTATCCCTAACCTCTTTAGTGCTTCTGATATTATCAATAATTGATTGGTAAACTTCTTCATTCGTATATTTCAAATGAAGATCCTCCATTTCGGTTTTAATAGCATATAACCCCAGCCTATGTGCTAGTGGAGCATATATGAAGATGGTTTCTGAAGCAATCTTCAATTGCTTATGCCTTGGCATACTATCAAGGGTACGCATATTATGCAAGCGATCGGCCAGCTTTACCAATATTACACGCACATCTTGTGATAATGTAAGCAGCATCTTTCGGAAGTTTTCTGCCTGCCCTGATTCATGTTTGCTGCCAACGCCAGAAATCTTTGTAAGACCGTCTATAATTTGAGCTACTTTCCCCCCAAATTCACGCTCTATATCCTCAACTTCATAATCTGTATCTTCCACCACATCGTGCAGCAATGCTGCAATAATGGAAGTTGTACCAAGACCAATTTCTTCAACGCAAATTTGAGCTACAGCCAGAGGATGATATATATATGGTTCACCAGATTTTCTTCTAATACCTGCATGAGCTTCCAATGCCAGATTGAACGCTTTCCGAATTTGCCTCGAATCGTCATCCTTAAGCATAGGTTTTGCATACCGAAGTAGCTTTCGGTAGCGTCTAATTAGTTCCTTGCTTTCCTGCTCTACCTGTAATGTTTCCATATATACACCTGCCTTGCAAAGGTTACTACTTTTTGCTCATAATTTTTATTTCCTTATTGTCAATATTTAAAAAACTTAGTTTCTTTGCACTCCATTTGCGGATGTGGCGAAACTGGTAGACGCACTAGACTTAGGATCTAGCGCCTTCGGGCGTGGGGGTTCGACTCCCTTCATCCGCACTAAATACCCCCTCGGTCACGATATAGTAAGCTATCGAGATTGAGGGTTTTTAGTTTTAACGCTATAAAACAATTTCGTTTTGGAAATAACATTAAACAAAAAAAGCTCCACTGAAGCTACAATTAAAATTAGCTTAAAGGAAGCTGATTATCAACCTAAGGTTGAACAAAAAGTTAAAGAATATTCTAAAAAGGCTGATATCAAAGGCTTTAGAAAAGGTCATGTTCCATCAGGTATTATTAAAAACCTTTATGGCAAATCCATTTTGGTTGATGAAATTAACCATATGATATCCCATGGACTAAACGATTATATTAAAGACAATAAGCTTAATATAATTGGTGAGCCATTACCTAACCGAGAGCAAACCAAAAGCATTGATTGGGATACACAAAGCGATTTCGATTTTGAGTACAATATTGGTTTGGTTGATGAATTCGAGCTTGACCTTACTAAAAAACAAAAGATCAATAAGTACGAGATAAAAGTTGATAAAAAAGTAATTGATGAAACCGTAACCAACCTGAAAGAGCAGTACGGAGATATGACCAATCCGGAAGTGAGTGAAGAGGGTGATTCTTTATATGGTTCGTTTACTCAAGCTGAAGCTGAACTCACATCTAATGGAGTTATTGAGCTAAAAGAATTGGGTAAAAAAGAAGTAAAGAAATTTGTAGGTCTCAAAAAAGGAGATAAGGTTTCTTTTGATCCTCATAAAGTACTGTCATCGGAAGCCAACGTTGCTCAGGTTCTGGGAATTGAAGTTGACAAAGCAAAGGCGATAAAAGGGGAAGTTGAATTTGAAGTGATTAATGTAAACCGTAAGACCCCTGCCGAAATTAACCAGGCCTTTTTCGATAAAATCTTTGGTAAAGATGCAGTAAAAGAGGAGAAAGAGTTTATGGCCAAAGTGGAAGATTCTATTTCTAAAAACTATAGCAGGGAGTCAGAGTATCTTTTGGAGCGTGATATCAGGGATTATTTTGTGGAAAAAGTAAAAATTAATACACCTGATGAGTTTCTGAAAGAATGGTTGCTAATTTCAAATGAAGGCAAATTTTCTAAAGAGCAAATTGAAGCCGAATTCGATTTATACTTAAATGAACTAAAATGGAGTATGATCCGAAACAAAATAGCTGATATTGCCAAGATTGAAGTAAAAAATGACGAGATCAAAGCTAAAGCTATTGAGTCGTTGGCAGAGCAATTTGGCGGCCCTGCTATTTTGGAACAGCTTGGCGATAAAATGGACGAGTTTGCTGATAGTTACCTGAAAGCAAATAATGGTGAAAACTACTCTACCGTATATAACCAGGTGGCTTCAGCTAAAGTTTACCAATACGTAATTGATAACGTGTCCATCAACGATAAAAAGGTATCGCTTGATGAGTTTAGAAAACTTGCATCAAAATAATTGCTTGCAGATATAATAATTATTAAAAGAGGCTTTCAAGCCTCTTTTTTGTTTCCAAACACAAAGCCGCAATATAAATTCTTATTCAAACGTCATTATGTTGGAATCTTCTTCCAATATCTTTTGTTTTCTGTGAGAAAATAATGGAGACGGACACGCAAAGCCCGTTAAAAGTTTTAATATTGGATTACTAAAATCATACACATATGGATAGCAAAGAATTTAGAAAATACGCAATTCACAATCAGGGAGTAAGCGGAACTTCCATTGACAAATACGGCCATTACATTGAAAGCATGACACGCTCGGTAATCGAGGAGCGTCCAGGTAACTTTCGCGAAATTGATGTATTCAGCCGTTTGATCTCGGATAGAATCATTTTCCTTGGAATGGCTATTGATGATCACATAGCCAATATTATTACAGCACAATTATTATTCCTGGAATCAGCAGATCCCACTAAAGATATTATTATGTACGTGAATAGCCCGGGAGGCTCGGTATATGCAGGGTTAGGAATTTATGATACTATGCAATACGTTCGTCCTGATGTAGCTACCATTTGTACCGGTCTGGCTGCTTCAATGGGTGCTGTATTACTGGCAGCCGGGCAAACCAATAAGCGCTCTGCACTACCTCATTCTCGTATTATGATACATCAACCTTTAGGAGGTGCACAAGGCCAGGCAACAGATATGGAGATTTCCTTAAAGCAAATTCTGGAGGTAAAAAAAGATCTGTACGAAATACTTGCCAAGCATAGCGGTAAAACATTCAAGCAAATTGAAAAGGACTCGGATCGAGATTACTGGATGCGTGCCGAAGATGCTAAGAAATACGGACTTGTAGATGAGGTATTGCAAAAGAACAATTAATGATTAATGTTAAAGGAAGCTTGTTAGCCAATTAAAGCGCAGACAAATTTTATCCTTATTTCATTACCTTTGCAGATTATAACAAATTTTTACAGGTATGGCTGAAGTTACTTGTTCGTTTTGCGGAAGAAGTAAAAAAGATGTTGATCTGATGATCTCTGGAATACACGCACATATTTGCGATAAGTGTATTACCCAGGCACAACAAATTTTGACGGAGGAAAGCAAAACCGAAACCGAATCGGTTCCTCAGTTTAATTTGGTGAAGCCAACCGAAATGAAAAAGTACCTGGACGAATATGTTATTGGCCAGGACGAGGCAAAAAAATATATGTCGGTTGCCGTTTATAACCATTATAAACGATTAATGCAAAAGAGAACCGATGATGATGTGCTGATTGAAAAATCAAACATACTAATGGTAGGAGAAACCGGAACCGGCAAAACCTACCTGGCACGTACACTTGCCAAAATCCTTCAGGTGCCTTTTTGCATTGCGGATGCAACCGTATTGACGGAAGCAGGCTACGTGGGTGAAGATGTGGAAAGTATCTTGACCCGTTTGTTGCAGGCGGCTAATTATGATGTTGAAGCAGCAGAGCGTGGTATTGTTTATATAGACGAGGTTGATAAAATAGCGCGTAAATCGGATAACCCTTCAATAACAAGAGATGTAAGTGGTGAGGGAGTACAACAGGCCCTATTGAAGCTGCTTGAAGGTACATCTGTAAATGTTCCACCCCAGGGAGGGCGTAAACATCCGGACCAAAAAATGATTTCGGTAAATACTGAGAACATACTTTTTATCTGCGGAGGAGCTTTTGACGGTATTTCAAAGAAAATAGCGAAACGTATTAATACAAGACCGCTGGGTTTTGGTAATGTAAACCATTATCAAAACATTCATGAAGAGGATCTGCTTTCGTATATAAATGCACAAGATCTGAAAAGCTATGGGCTTATTCCTGAGCTTATAGGCAGGTTACCTGTACTTACGCATCTGGACCCGCTAAGCAGAAGCGTTTTGAAACGAATTTTAACGGAGCCTAAAAATTCGCTTGTTAAACAATATCAGAAATTGTTTGAGATGGAAGGCATACGATTGGAATTTAAACCTTCTGCACTTGACTTTATAGTGGATAAGGCTGTGGAGTTTAAGTTAGGCGCCCGTGGTTTGCGATCAATTTGTGAGGCCATTGTAACAGATGCTATGTTCGAACTCCCATCTGAGGAAAACGTGGATAAACTGGTGGTAACAAAAGATTATGCTGAGAAGAAAATAAGTAAGTCAAAATACAGTAACCTGAAAGTAGCTTAACTAAATTTTTCAGGATTCAGAAAAGGCCAAGGAAAATATTCTTTGGCCTTTTTTATTAAATATTCCTAGGATAGCTTACTCAGCTGCAAAAAACTTTTCCAACTCTCTTTCCAGTGCATCTCCTCTTAAGTTTTTGGCTACAACTACACCATTTCTATCCAATAATATAGAAAATGGTATAGCATCAATTCCATAAGCCTTAGCTGCTTCCGAATTAAAGTAGTTAAGGTCCGATACGTGGTTCCATGTAAGGCCATCTTCTTCTATAGCCTGTACCCATTTATCTTTGGTTCTGTCCAGAGAAACACCATAAACGGTAAATCCTTTATCATGGTATTTATTATAAGCAGCAACCACATTGGGGTTTTCTTTTCTACATGGCTTGCACCACTGAGCCCAAAAGTCAACCAGTACAACCTGGCCCCTCAGAGATGAAAGCTTCAGGATTTCCCCATCAGGTGTAGGCAAAGCAATTTCAGGAGCTACTTTTCCCACAGCCGTCCTGCCGGCAATCTCCATCTGTTTCACCAAATCCTGGATAAAAAACTTGTTAGGATACTTTTTATTCAGCTCTTGGGCCACGCTATCAACAAAATCGAAATTTCGGTCCTTATCCACACTCATTAATAATTGATAGGCCGCCAGATTTGGACCTATTTCTTTAATAGTGGCAATTGTCAGCTTCTCTTTATCTTTCAATAGGTCCATATATTCTGCCTGAATAGAAGACGCCTTTTCCTGATCACCTGCCTGACTCGCTTCTACAAACCGGTTATTCAACTCCTGCTCCCTGGTTCCAAACTCTGCCGCCTGGTCTTCATTATATTTTTTTATTTGCTCAATTTCCATAGAACCTGACACTTCATAAAACCCGCGAGGATCTGAACCATCCACATTCACAACTAAATCTGAGTTTTCCAGGATTACCGTAATCGCCTGAATGCCATAAAAATTTAACCGGTAAAACCCTGGCTCTCCATGAAAATCATATGCATAAGTGCTATCATCATTTAAGGTAATAGTGTCCATAGGCACTATGCTTGTTCTTTGTATTTCGTTAAGAGTTATTACTCCCTGCTGAGGGTTATTAACTTTTCCTGTAATTGTAAGATTTGGCTCTTTATCACTTGTTTGAGCATTGGAACATCCCAGAATAACCAACAGGCCTATAAAAAATATGGATGTGTATTTCATTTTTGTCTTATTTTATGTTTTTACTTATTTAATTCTTCCTGAAGTTCAGCAACCACTTGCTTGGGGTCTGCTTTACCCTTGGTAGCTGCCATTACCTTCCCAATAAATAATTGCATCAGACCTTTCTTTCCTTTTTTGTACTTCTCTACTTCAAACATGTGATCGTTAAGAACTACCGAAACAGCCTCTTTTAATTCGTTCGTATTTGTTGACAAAAACAGATGATTCAACTCTGCAAACTGTTCAATATCCAACTGGTAATTATCAAGTAACGCTGGTAAAAGCTTCCTGGTTCCCTGGGTGTCGCTCATCTTGCCTTCCTCTACCCAACTGATTGCCTTTGCAAGTGACTTAACAGGTAATTGCACTTCCCAT
>JAGQYJ010000067.1:10610-14738 GCA_020436145.1 Cyclobacteriaceae bacterium
CCAGGGTTATTCCTTTATCGGTATCAAAAAGGCGACTCTCCTGTTCAACATGTCTCCCACTTCCCAATAACTGGGATTGTCGTTCTATTTCGTACTTAATAGCCTTTTTAACAAACCGGATAGAATTCATATTCTTTATCTCCACCTTTTTACCAAGCTCTGTGGTCCCTTCAGGTCTTATAGAAATATTGGCATCACAACGTAATGATCCCTCTTCCATATTACCGTCACTTATTCCTAAAAACCGTACGATTTTTCTTACCTCTTCCAAAAGAACTCCTGCTTCTTCAGCTGATGACAAATCAGGCTCTGTGACCATTTCAATCAAGGGCATGCCTGCCCTATTCAGATCAACTAAAGTTTTATCACTACCGGGGTCATGTATGGATTTGCCCGCATCATCTTCCAAGTGTATTTGATGAAAGCGAATGGTTTTCTTTGTTCCATTGGCCAGCTCCAGTTCGATAGTTCCACCTTTGCAAATGGGCAATGTGTGTTGTGTTATCTGATATCCTTTGGGTGAATCAGGGTAGAAATAGTGCTTGCGGTCAAATACAACTTGTGGAGCTATTTGGCCATCAATAGCTAACCCCATTTTTACCGCCATTTCCACAGCCTCTTTATTGAGCATAGGCAATGTGCCGGGATGTGCCAGACTAATGGCACTTGTTTGAGAGTTAGCTTCTACATCAAACTCAGTTGCGTCTCCGCAAAAAATTTTACTCTTTGTGGCCAATTGCACATGAATTTCAAGACCAATTGTTGGAATGTATTTCTGCTCCTTCAAATCACACCAATTTTTTAGCCTCGTTTACCGCATCATCCAAACCTTCTAACTTACTTCCCCCTGCTGTGGCAAAGAATGGCTGTCCGCCACCTCCACCATTTATGTTTTTAGCAAGGTCGCGCACAATGTTTCCTGCGTGTAATGATTTACTTTTGACCAAATCATCATCAATTACCACTGCTATCTGCGGTTTGCCGGCTATATCCGCTGCCAACACCATAAACAATCCTTTCTCTTCTCTTTTTAATTCATGTGCCAGGTTCTTCAATGAATTGGCATCTGGCAACACCACTTTTGCAATTATTTTACACATGCCATTTCCTCTTACTGCATTGGCTTTTAAATCAGCCTTTACAGATTGAGCTTTTTCATGCTGCAAAGCCTCCAACTCTTTTCCAAGCTTGGTTTTCTCATCTACCAAGGAGTGAACCGCTGAAACAACATCTTTGGGGTTCTTTAAAAGTTCCCTTACCTGGTGGAGCAATTCCTCCTGCTCTATTACATAATTTTCTGCTTCCTCCGCAGTAATAGCTTCTATCCTTCTCACTCCTGCTGCAATCGATGATTCAGAAACAATCTTGAACAACCCGATTTGACCAGTAGCCGGCACATGTGTGCCTCCACAAAGTTCAACCGAATAGTTTTTGTCAAATATGATCACACGAACGTACTCTCCATATTTTTCCCCAAACAAAGCCATAGCGCCCATGGCTTTTGCTTCTTCTATTGGAACATTTCTTTGCTCCTGTATTGGAATGTTTTGTCGAACATGCTCATTGACCAATCGCTCCACTTCTTTAATTTCTTCCTCCGTCATTTTTGCAAAATGGGAGAAGTCGAAACGTAATTGTTTGCTGTTTACCAACGAACCTCTTTGCTCCACATGCGTACCCAGCACCTTGCGTAAGGCAGCATGCATTAAGTGAGTGGCTGAGTGGTTGTTCATGGTCATGATGCGCTGGTGTTCATCCACCTTAGCCTCAAACTCGGTTGCCAGATTTTCAGGCAACTCATCTATAAAGTGAACAATCAAGTCGTTTTCTTTTTGCGTGTCAAGCACTTTAATGCGCTCATTTGCTGAGACCAAAACACCGGTATCTCCTACCTGTCCTCCGCTTTCAGCATAAAATGGTGTTTTATCCAGTACCACCTGAATATTCTCTTTTCCTTTTTGCTTGATAACACGGTATCGAAGAATATGCGAAGCAGCTGTTAAGTGTTTGTATCCCACAAATTCTACTTTATCTGACTCCTTAACAACAATCCAATCGCCTGTTTCTTTAGTGGCATCTGCTTTGGATCGCTCTTTCTGAGCTTTCATTTCTTCTGCAAAACCCTTTTCGTCAACACTTAATCCATTCTCACGAGCAATTAAAGACGTAAGGTCTAGTGGAAATCCAAACGTATCGTACAATTCAAAAGCCGTTTTGCCTTCAACAACTTTAGAACCTGCTTTTTGAAGTTCTCCCTTCAGAGAATTTAATTTTTTCAATCCTAATTCGAGAGTTCTAAGGAAACCCGTCTCCTCCTCTGTAATTACCTTACCGATAAAATCAGCTTGCGCAACAATTTCAGGGAAAACTTTACCAAACTGCTCTTTCATAAAAGGCAGCAGTTCCGCTAAAAACGGTTCCTTAAAGTTCAGAAACTGAAAGCCGTATCGCACCGCTCTTCGTAGAATTCTACGAATCACATAGCCCGCTCCATTATTAGAAGGTAGCTGTCCATCGGCAATAGCAAACGCAATGGCACGAATATGGTCCACAATTACCCGGAGGGCAATATCGGTGGTTTCAGCATCTCCATAGTTCACACCTGCCTTTTTAGCAAGGTACTGGATCATTGGCTGGAACACATCGGTGTCGTAATTGGACTGTTTGCCCTGAATGGCCATGGTCAATCGCTCAAAGCCCATTCCTGTGTCCACATGTTTATCTGGTAATTCCTGTAAACTACCATTGGCTAACCTATTAAACTGAATGAATACCAGGTTCCAAATCTCAATCACCTGTGGGTGATCGTTATTCACCAATTCTCTACCAGGTAATTTATCTACCTCAGACTGTGGGCGCAAATCAATGTGCAACTCAGAGCATGGACCGCATGGGCCTGTATCGCCCATTTCCCAGAAGTTGTCCTTTTTAGAACCACTTAAAATACGATCCTCCGGAAGGTACTGTTCCCACAACTCCCTGGCTTCACTATCGGCTTCAAGGTTTTCTTCCTTGTCTCCCCCAAAATAGGATGCATACAATCGTTCTTTTGGTAATTTGTAAACCTCAGTCAAAAGCTCCCAGGCATATTCAACCGCTTCTTTTTTAAAATAGTCCCCAAAAGACCAGTTGCCCAACATTTCGAACATGGTGTGATGGTAGGTATCAATACCCACCTCTTCCAGGTCGTTATGCTTTCCTGAAACACGCAAACACTTTTGTGTATCAGCAACACGCTTACTATCTGCCTGTATATTTCCGAGGAAATAATCTTTGAACTGATTCATCCCCGCATTGGTAAACATGAGAGTAGGGTCATTTTTTACAACTAGTGGAGCTGATGGTACTATTTTATGTCCCTTCCCTTCAAAAAAATCCAAGAACTTCTGTCGTATCTCTGTCGCATTCATTGGCTTACGCTCAATTTTCAGTTAAAACGCTATGTTTCAACAATTTTGTAGTTTAATTTTCAATTGTGTTACCTTTGCAGGCTATTAGGAGGCAAAAATATTAGATCAAATATCGTAAGCCTAATTTAATGGCAAGAATAAAATACATATACAATACAGAAACGTGTCAGTACGAGCGGGTAACCATAAGCGCCTGGGATGTAGCGCTTAACCTGCTAGGTTTTCTTACTGTTTCATTAATTATTGCCATTGGTATCCTGCTTGTGTTTAATCGCTACTTCGAATCTCCCAAGGAACTTATGCTCCGAAAAGAGAACGAAGAATTAAAGCTTCACTATGACATCCTTAATAAGGAAATGACTGATGCTGAAAAAATGCTTCAAAACCTTAGAGACAGGGATGACAATGTATATAGAATGATTTTTGAAGCTGACCCTATTCCGGCAAGTGTTAGAACTGCAGGAACCGGTGGAAGCAATAAGTATAAGGATTTGCTTGATAAAGATTTAATTCAGGAGGATCTTATTGTAGATGACTTTGAGCGTTTGGACAGGCTGAAAAGACAAATGTATGTTCAGACCAAGTCGTACGATGAGTTGATTGATCTGGCATTACATAAAGAAGAAATGCTTGCTTCAATCCCAGCGATTCAGCCTATACCTAATAAAGAGCTTACTCGATTGGCATCAGGTTTCGGGATGCGCATCCACCCGATATA
>JAGQYJ010000068.1 GCA_020436145.1 Cyclobacteriaceae bacterium
AAAGGGCTGTCCTTATCAATTGGGTGGACTAAGGTCCAACTCCCCGGGAAAAACTCAATATTACTTAGCTGTAAGGGTAAGCGGTAGTATTCACGTTTGTCTGCCCCTTTTAGTACATCACGTATGGAAATGGCCACATTGGCGCTCATGGCAATCAGCAACGACCTGCGAATGTTAGTTACCCGGAACATCATGGCCCAGCCATCTTTGAAAGGAGCGATAAGAGCATTCTTCGAATATAACAATCGCATGGAAGGCTTGGCAAAGCGCCCGTAGAGCAAACCGGTAATAATGGCAAACACCATAAGCCCCGTGGCAGATTCGAGAAAGGCTACCAGGTTGGTAACAATACCTACAGGTGTTATATGCCCGTACCCAACGGTAGTAAACGTCTGGAAGCTAAAGTAAAAAGCCTGCAATACATTATTGAGAGTATCGCCTTTCATATCTCCATGCAGGTGTTCGATGCCAATGGCAACATACACCAGTGCAAATACCACATTAATAATAAAAATAATGAGCAGCGAAAGGAGTAAAAACTTGGTCCACGACATATTAATGAGTTTATGATAGGTGTCGCGGATATTGGTACCAATGCCTGTTTTTTTGATATTGAAGGTGCCATCGGTACTGATAAGACGTTGTGCTTTGCTGGCATATTTGGTTCCGAATCCGGGGTCGTTAATTTGTCGTGCCATGAGTTAGGGTTTAATCTTTAAATCTCTTAAAAAACGGTGGTATTTAAAAGCCCGGACAAAAGTCAAAGATCGAATTGAGCTTATCTGCAAAATTATTTTCATCTTCTATTTATTTACAATCTGAATTTAGTTGTAACTTTTCCTAATCCACTAAATTTCAAACAACTATGTGCCGACTATTAGCCTACCTTGGCCAGCCTATTTTGATGGATAAGTTCCTGTACGAGCCTGAAAATTCTATGATTAAGCAGAGCTTTAATGCCCAGGAAATTGAAGAGCCTTTAAATGGAGATGGTTTTGGGGTTGGGTGGTACACGCAGGAGATCAATAACATGCCAGCTGTCTTTGTTTCGGTATATCCTGCCTGGAATAATCGCAATCTTAGATACCTGGCTCCTAAAATAAAAACCAATTGCCTGGTAGCCCACGTACGGGCAGCTAGTGTGGGCGATGTTTCCGAATCCAATTGTCATCCATTTCATTTTAGTTCCTATCTGATGGCACACAATGGAGGAGTAGAGCATTTTGAAAAAATCAAACGCCCTTTGAAAGAAATGCTTTCCGATGAATTGTATTTATGGGTAAAAGGACAGACGGATTCAGAGCACCTGTTTGCTCTTTTTCTTGAAAACCTGAAGAGCAAACGCGAGGATTTTACGGCTGATGATGTGGCGGATAGCTTCCAGGAAATGATAAATACCCTGAAGAATTTAATGCAGGAACATGGAATTGAGGATGAAGCCTATCTGAATATGGTGTTTAGTGATGGTGAGCGTATGGTAGGCATGCGCTATGTAAGCAACCCCAATGTGAACCCGCTTTCATTGTATTATTCGGAAGGGAGCAGGTATGTATGCGAAGATGGCGTTTGTCATATGATACCTTCATCCGGCCACGACAGGTCGGTAATGATTGTTTCGGAAAAGCTGACACATATTGCAGAGGACTGGCGCCCTATACCCAACAACTATATGATCCTCGTGTACAAGGACCTGTCGATCAAGCTTAGAAAAATAGAATAAAAAAACCCGGCTTTAAAACCGGGCTGTATGGCTATTTGTCAATGATTAACAGTATTCTTCAAACACATCAATCAGGTGATGGGCTATCATCTCAGCATTACGGCCTTCAATGTGGTGGCGTTCTACAAAATGTGCCAGTTGACCATCTTTGAACAGCGCAATAGATGGTGACGATGGAGGGTAAGGAAGACAGGCTTCACGCACCTTATTTACAGCATCTACATCATTTCCCGCAAATACTGTGGCCAGTGTATCTGGTTTCTTATCTGTGTTCATCAAAGCCATAATAGTGCCTGGTCTGGCAGCCCCGGCTGCACATCCGCATACGGAATTTACAACAATTAAGCTGGTGCCTTTATGGTCTTTTAAGTGTTCTTCTACTGCATTTGCAGTTCTGAACTCAACAAATCCCTGGTTGGTGAGTTCAGCTCTCATAGGAGCTACTAAATCTTCTGGATACATATTTTTTAGCGGTTATATTATATCAATTGTTTATAAAAAGCCTAATTCAAGTTTTGCTACCTCCGACATCATTTCGGTGGAGTAGGGTGGGTCGAAGGTAATTTCCACCTTTACATTATTTACTCCTTCAATTTTTCTTAATTTCTGTTCTACTTCATTAGGAATGGTTTCGGCAGCCGGACAAGAAGGGGAAGTAAGTGTCATTAACACAAACACGTTATTTACGGGGTAGATATTGATTTCATAGATCAATCCAAGCTCGTAAATATCCACGGGAATTTCAGGGTCGTACACCGTTTTGATAGCACGCTGTACCTTGTCTCTCAAGGAGTCGTCCTGAATTACCTTTTCTTCTGTTTGCTTCTCTTTATCCATTTTTATTGATTCACTTGTTCTTTGGTTTTAAACCCAAGTGCATACATTTTCATCTGCTTTATCATGGAATTGAATCCGTTGGTGCGCTGTGAACCTATAACCTGGTTCATGCCGATTGCCTCTACAAAATTCAATTCAGCATTTAAAATATCGTCTGGAGTTTGTTCTGAAAGTACCCTGATCAGGAGACTAATTAGCCCTTTCGTAATGTCAGTATTGCTGTCCGCCTGAAAAACAACTTTTCCATCTTCATACCCGGCTGTAAGCCATACTTTCGATTGGCACCCTTTAATAATGTTATCTTCCGTTTTCAGGTCTTCACTCATCTCAGGAAGCTTTTGACCCAATTCCATAATGTAAAATATGGTAGCCTCACGGTCCTCAGAAATTAGCTCGAACTCGTCAATAATATCTTGCTGTATGTCTGCTATAGAACTCATTTGATTCTTCCTGCAATTTTCTTCAATGCTTCTATGAGCACATCCAGTTCTTCTTTTGTGTTGTAAACAGCCAACGAGGCACGAACAGTTCCTTCAAGGCCAAATCGTTCCATCAGGGGCATGGTGCAATGGTGGCCTGTGCGCACAGCAATACCCCGTGCATCCAGCATCATGCCTACATCAAACGGATGCATACCTTCCAACACAAAAGATAACACGCCCACTTTATGGTCGGCCGTACCAATCAAGCGAAGCTTGTCAACTTCCTGTAATTTTTGAGTGCCGTAGGCCAGCAAATCATTTTCGTAGTTGCCAATAGCCGCTCTGCCCAGCTCATTGATAAAACCAATGGCTTCCTTAGTGGCCACAATATCAGCAATATTGGGAGTGCCTGCTTCAAACTTGAAGGGTATATCATTATAGGTTGTTTTTTCAAACGTAACCTCTTTGATCATTTCACCACCTCCCTGGTAGGGAGGCATTTCTTCCAGTATATGGCGTTTACCATATAGAAAACCAACACCGGTCGGCCCGTACATTTTATGAAAGGAACCTGCCATGAAATCACAATCCAATGCCTGTACATCTACCTCAAGATGAGGTACGGCCTGGGCTGCATCCAGCAAAACAACTGCCTCAGCCTGGTGCGCCAGTTTAATAATTTCCTTAACAGGGTTGACAGTCCCCAAGGCATTGGAAGCATAAGCCACCGAAACTATTCTGGTTTTGTCTGAAAGCAGGTTTTTAAAATCATCAATGCTTATTTCTCCTTTATCTGAAACAGGAATAACTTTCAGATTAGCTCCTTTTTCTTCACATACCATTTGCCAGGGTACAATGTTGGAGTGATGCTCCAAACCGGTGATAATTACTTCATCACCAGCTGATAGATTTTGCCTCCCATAGGTGGCAGCTACCAGGTTAATGCTTTCGCTGGTTCCTTTGGTGAAGATCACTTCTTCGCTTTCCCTTGCATTAATAAATTGCTGAATGCTTTTACGCGTTGCTTCAAAGGCATTGGTAGCCTTTTCGGCCAGGGTATGTACACCACGATGGATGTTAGAGTTATAAAAAGTATAATAGTGGTTCACCGCCTCAATCACACGAAGTGGCTTTTGGGAAGTTGCCGCATTGTCAATATAGGTGAGGGGGTACCCATTCACCTCCTGTTTCAACACCGGAAACTGCTCCCGAATGGCAGCTACATCGAATGATTGTTTAGTGGCTGTTTCCATACTATCCACCTATTTTATTATGAAGTAGGTTTTGTACATACGCACGTACTTCTTTACTTTTTATTTGTTCCAATATTTCATTGGCAAAGGCAGTAATTAGCAAAGTTTTGGCGGACTGCTCATCTATTCCTCTTGATTTGAGGTAAAACAATTGCTCTTTGTCCAGTTTACCTGTCGTGCAACCATGTGAGCACTTTACATCATCTGCCCAAATTTCCAATTGGGGTTTGGTGTTGATGGCAGCATTGTCAGACAATAAAATATTTTTGTTCGACTGGAATGCATTGGTTTTTTGCGCATCCTGCTGCACATATATCTTACCATTGAACACACCGGTTGAGCTACCATTCATAATGCCTTTGTATAGCTCATTGCTGTCGCAGTTGGGCATTTGGTGGTCAACCACGGTGTGGTTATCAATGTGCTCTTTCTCATCTGACATATAAAGCCCAAAAAGATGCGCCTCTGAGTACGATTCGTGCAAGGCAATGCGCAAGTTGTTGCGCACCATCTGACCTCCGAAATTAGCTGTAATTGCATTAAAAACCGCATTTCCAGCTACATCTACCTTAGTGTTGCCCACATGCAGTTGGTTGTCGTTTTCGTTCCCAACTTTAATATAGGTAAGCAAACTGTGCCCTTTGCATTGAATTTCTGTAACTGCATTGGTGAACGAGGTAGCATCTCCATTTCCAAGGAAAAGCTCAACTATAGTAGCCTGCGCATTCTCTTCTGCTTTTATCGCCAAACGAGGGTGAGAGGCCGCCTGGTTTTTAGAAGAATCCGTAATATGAAGAATAACAATTGGGGTTTCTACCAGAAAACCTTTAGTAAAGGTGATGGACGTTCCATTTTTAAGATTTGAAGCATTGAGCAATGCGAACTCATCAGCATTCTCATCAACTGAATCAGCATTAGCTGCCAGTGCTTCCAGTTCAATCCCTTTGGGCAAGGTGTAAGAGGAAAGCTCTTCTGATAAATTGCCATTTACATAAACCAACTGAATGGTGGAAAGTGTTGGTATTTTGCTTTTTAACAATTCGAGATTAGCCTCTTTGTTTCCTTCAAAGTCTGTAAAGTTCTTTTCCAGTAATCGGGAAAGATTCGTGTATTTGTACTCCTCATTCTTTTTACCAGGTAACCCTTTCTCTTTGATCAGAGAAGTGGCCTTTTCCCTTACGGCATCAAACCCGTTGCCTTCCGGTTTTTGTAATAATCGTTCTAATACTGAATTAGCCATAGGTTAAGCGTTTGCGTGTTCAGCCTTAATCCAGTCGTACCCACGCTCTTCCAATTCGTATGCGAGCTCTTTGGTTCCACTCTTCACTATTTTCCCATTCAGTAGCACATGGACAAAATCAGGCACAATGTAATCGAGCAATCGCTGGTAGTGTGTGATCACAATGGTAGCGTTATCAGGGCTTTTAAGCGTATTAACTCCATGAGCCACAATCTTAAGTGCGTCAATATCCAGCCCTGAGTCGGTTTCATCAAGGATGGCCAATTTGGGTTCCAGCATCGCCATCTGGAAAATCTCGTTTCGTTTCTTTTCACCACCTGAAAAGCCTTCATTTAGTGAACGCTTCAATAAAGATTGGTCGATATCCACAATCTTCATTTTTTCCTTCATGGTTTGAAGAAATTGAACAGCATCCAGTTGAGGGAGTCCTCTGTGTTCGCGCACCTGGTTAACAGCTGTTTTTAGAAAGTTAGTAGTGCTTACACCTGGGATTTCTACCGGGTACTGAAAGGCCATAAACAAACCTTCTCTTGCTCTATCTTCAGGAGCAAACTCCAGTAGATCTTTTCCCAGGAATTCAACAGAACCTCCATCAACAGAATATTCTTCTCTTCCGGCCAATACAGACGAAAGCGTACTTTTGCCGGACCCATTAGGGCCCATAATGGCATGCACTTCGCCAGGGTTGACTTCCAGGCTAATTCCTTTTAATATCTCTTTGCCTTCTACAGAGGCCTTTAAATCTTTTATTTTCAGCATAATTTTAAAAACAAAAATCTACCCAACACTTCCTTCCAGGGTGAGGGCAAGGAGTTTTTGTGCTTCCACAGCAAACTCCATGGGTAATTTATTTAATACTTCTTTGGCGTAACCATTAACAATTAGAGCCACCGCAGCTTCTGTGTCAATACCGCGCTGGTTACAGTAAAAAATCTGATCTTCTCCAATCTTTGAGGTGGTAGCTTCATGTTCTACCTGAGCCGAGCTATTGTCTACCTCAATGTACGGAAACGTATGTGCTCCACACTTGTCGCCAAGCAGCAATGAATCACATTGTGAGAAATTACGCACATCTTCAGCGCGTTTGTGTACCTGTACCAGCCCACGGTAGCTGTTTTGGCTAAAGCCTGCAGATATACCTTTGGATACAATTCGGCTTTTTGAGCCTTTACCCAGGTGGATCATTTTAGTTCCTGTATCTGCTTGTTGATGGTTGTTGGTAACTGCAACTGAGTAAAACTCACCTACAGAATAGTCACCTTTTAAAATGCAGCTTGGGTATTTCCATGTTACAGCAGAACCTGTCTCCACCTGTGTCCAGCTAAGCTTGGCATGGTCGCCTGCACAAATGCCTCGTTTGGTTACAAAGTTATAAATACCACCTTTCCCATCCTTATCACCTGGATACCAGTTCTGTACGGTTGAATATTTTACTTCGGCATCTGCATGCACGTATATTTCTACTACAGCAGCGTGTAGCTGGTTTTCGTCTCGCTGTGGTGCAGTGCACCCTTCCAGGTAGCTAACATATGAGCCTTCTTCAGCTACAATAAGTGTACGCTCAAACTGGCCTGTATTGGCTGCGTTAATCCTAAAATAGGTGGAAAGCTCCATAGGGCAGTGTACTCCCTTGGGAATGTAGCAAAATGAGCCATCACTAAATACGGCCGAATTAAGGGCTGCATAAAAGTTGTCGCCCTGGGGCACTACAGAACCCAGGTATTTCTTTACCAAATTGGGATGGTCTTGCACCGCTTCACTGAAGGAGCAGAAAATAATTCCTAATTCTGCAAGCGTTTCTTTGAAGGTGGTTGCTACGGAAACGCTATCTATTACAGCATCTACAGCTACACCTGTAAGGCGTTTTTGCTCTTCCAGCGAAATGCCAAGCTTTTTAAATGTTTCTCTTAATTCAGGATCAACTTCATCCAAGCTGTTAAGTTTTTTCTGCTTTTTAGGAGCAGAGTAATAAATGATGTCCTGAAAGTTAACTTTAGGGTATTTTACGGCAGCCCATTTGGGCTCTTCCATTTTTTGCCATTGTCTGAAAGCCTTCAATCTCCATTCTAAAAGCCACTCGGGTTCTTCTTTCTTGGCGGAAATAAAACGGATGATATCTTCATTCAGCCCTTTCGGTGCTTCATCAGCTTCCAGGTCAACCGTCCAGCCATGCTCATACTCCTTTGAGGTAAACTCGTCTAAAATTTCAGCGTCTTTGCTCATAGGTTTTTGTATTGAGCACAAATATAGCACTCAATCCTTATTTATAATCATTCAAAATAAGGAATTATCGTTTCGTGTCTATGAGCGAAACAACATCAATGTTCCTGTTTAAGCTTTCTTCCAGTGAAATAATGGTTTCTGTACGAACAATACCCTCAATTCGCTGAATTTTATCATGCAGCAGGTTTTTAAGGTGGTTGGTATTACGGCAATGGATGCGTACAAACATATTATAATTGCCTGTGGTGTAATGAATGGTCGATATCTCCGGGATTTCTTTAAGTTGGTCAAATACATTACCATACATGGAGCTTTTTTCGAGATAGATTCCCAGAAATGCAGTAAGGTCTAATCCAAGGTTGGTGTGGTCAATAACCAGGGTAGTACCTCTTACAATTCCCAATTCTTCCATTTTGCGCATTCTCACATGAACTGTCCCTCCAGAAACGTATACCTGTTTGGCTATTTCGGTATATGGTTTTTTGGCATCTTTCATCAGAAGCTCCAAAATCTTAAGATCTACATTATCAATTTCATAATTTAAGGCCATATTGGAGGTGTTTAATTATGTTATTTGCAAATTAAATTAATAAATATTAAAAATATTGTAAATATTAATCCAAAACATTAAAAAGTTTGCAACAAAACATATCGCTATTTACTTTTGAATTAACAATGTAACAGACGGTTGCAGAATTTAACACACTGTAGGGTGGCGAAACAGGCAGACGCACCCTCCTCTCTCGGGGGCGATGAGTTAGGGACAAATCCAGCTGGGCTAACCACATCGTGAAGGTTCGATTCCTTCCCCTACAGCAAAATTTGGTTGATATGTTGAAAAACAACTGTGGGTGGCAATTCTGGTTCTTGCACACTCAAGGAGTTAGGCGGGCAAGGCCCGTCTGAGAAGGAGGTTCGATTCCTTTCCCCACAGCCATTTGTTCTTCTCGGTTGTTTGAATGGTAAAGGTCTTCCCGGGTTCCCGGGAGGGCTTTTTTTTGGTCTTTTGTGTGCTATTTTAGTAGTATGACAATTTTTAGTGAGACCACCCGCATTAAAACCTACCATGTAGATAAGGAGGGCCGCCTAAGTACTCATCAACTATTTAATTTTTTCCAGGAGGCAGCTTACCGCCATTCGGTTACAGGTAAATTTGGTCAGCCTGATCTGGCTCAAAGCAATTTGGTTTGGATGCTTTCCAGGATCAGCTTGTCAGTTTTTGGAAATGCTTATCTGGGTGAAGAAATTGACGTAAAAACCTGGATACGCTCTATTCTGGGTTCGCTATCAGAACGTGATTTTAGTATTTTAAGTAATGGAAAAGAAATTGCTAAAGCCACGTCTTTATGGGCTTGCCTTTCTAAAGAAACATTTAAACCGACACATATTCCTTCTCAATTTGTAAAGCGGATGCCAATTAATTCTATACGTTCTCATGATATCGTAACGCACAGATTATCTGCATTAAAAGAGTGGGGTAACTCAGACAGGTACCAGGTGAAACCAAGCGATGTAGATATGGTAAACCATACGAATAATGTGGCTTATATTCGAATGGTTCTGGATGCTTTGCGATTGGAAGAAAACGTTCAGAGAATTGATGTAAACTTTTTACGGCAATCTTATCTTGATGATGTGCTTTCAGTGCGCACAAGTAAGACCATGGAGTTGGCCAAAGCTGAAATTTTGAATGAGAAGGATGAGGCAATTTTCAGACTGAAAACGTCATTTGCCTTGGAAGACATTTGAAAGTACGTGTATTTTTACATACCATGTCGTTTCAAGACGAATTTATATCATTTCTTGGCTCCAGGGAGGTTCAGCAGGTAGAAGACTCCTGTAGTATTTTATTGCAAGACAAGCCCCTGGCTTTTAAGCTTCATGAAGTCGACCATTATTCCCGGGAAGTATCCAAATGCCCGGAATCCATTCATACAGTTCATCTTTGGGAAGATTTGTGGCGCCATAAGCGGAAAGTGGTAGAGTCTCGAGTGTTATCGCTGTTGGGAAAGACAAAACGGATATATGCACGATCCACTAGCATTATTAAGTTGAACAAACCTGAAATATTGGCTTTTTGGGAGCAAAATCATTTGAGCATACCCGTTGCGGGCAAGTTTAATTATGGATTGGCACATGCCTCAGAACTTGTTGCTGCAACATCATTTAGCGCTTCCTGTCCTGTTCACCGTAATGAAATGATTTACAGGTCGCATGAGCTTATAAGGTTCTGTAACAAAA
The DNA here is from genome assembly GCA_020436145.1 of Cyclobacteriaceae bacterium. Taxonomy (GTDB): domain Bacteria; phylum Bacteroidota; class Bacteroidia; order Cytophagales; family Cyclobacteriaceae; genus JAKISE01. The sequence goes on from JAGQYJ010000068.1 coordinate 9,937, forward strand.
ATGGAGTAACGGTAGTTGGAGGATTAAGCAAGCTGATTAAACATTTTATTAAAGAAAATAAGCCCGATGATATTATGAGCTATGCCGATCTGGATTGGTCCATTGGAAAGAGCTATACCCGACTGGGATTTAAAAAGATTGGAGAGCTGCCTCCTCAAACATTTTATGTGGATCCCGGTACGCTGGAACGTTTTTATAAGATAAATGTTCCTGAAGCCAAACTGCATTTGCTGGCTTTTGAAAATCAGGGAAGCACTAAATATCTCTTAGATCTTAAGCAAAACGCAGATGTCTGACTCTTTAGTAGTAATTACCGGCCCCACAGCAGTTGGTAAGACCAAATTGGCAGCTTTGTTTGCATCTCGAAATAATGGAGAAATTATAAGTGCCGATTCCAGGCAGGTGTACAAGGATATGGATATTGGTACTGGAAAGGACCTGGAGGATTATGTAGTAGAGGGTAAACAAGTGCCTTATCATTTAATTGATATTCTGGAGGCTGGGGATAAGTACTTTATTAACCAGTATTATAAGGATTATGTTTCTGCCTTGGAAGATATCCGAAGCAGAGGCAAATTACCTGTTTTATGTGGCGGTAGTGGGTTGTATATAGAAACGGCTCTTTCGGGTAACCCATGGTCAGCCATACCGGTGAACGAAACTTTGCGAGAAGAGCTGGAACAGTTAAGTGAACGGGATCTTTTACGAAGAGTGGAGCAAATACCCCAAAATTTGCTCAAGCAAATTGATATCAGCACAACCAAACGTATGAAACGCGGTATAGAAATAGCTGAATACCTGAAAACAAACCCTGAACCTCAACGTGAGTTGCCCAAAGTGAGCGCAACCATTTTTGCCTTGCACCTGGATAGAGAATTAGTGAAAAAGCGTATTTATGAACGATTGATAGTTCGCTTGGAAGAGGGAATGATTGAAGAAGTGGAAAGATTAATGCAAAAAGGTATTTCCACAGAAGATTTAAAATGGTATGGCCTGGAGTACCGATGGATAACATCTTATTTACTTGGAGAAGTCAATAAGGAAGAAATGATTGATCGTCTGAATATTGGCATTCGCCAGTTTGCCAAGCGCCAGATGACCTGGTTTAGACGTATGGAAAAGCAGGGGTATGTACTCAATTGGCTGGATGCAAGTAAGTCTTCCAAAGAGTTAGTAATGGAGATTGAAAAGGAATTTGATTTTTAGAAACACTGTACCATGCTTTGATTCTTCCGTATTATCTAATCGCTAGTTTGCAATTAAGTATTCGTGAATTTTTGAGTCCCAAAATGTTGTAATTATTACCTTACAATTATTAAATCTTCAATTCTTTCGAAACTGATTTTTGCTATTTAAAACCCTACTTTTTTTCATGAGATTGCGCGGGAAATATTGCTCAACTATTGAGCCTTAAAGTTGTAATTACATAAATACTATCATGAAAAAAAATCTACTATTTTTTATTAGTTTGATTGTGGGAATGGGATATGCCTATGCCCAGAATGGAACAATACGTGGTATTGTTCTGGATGAGAACAACCTGGCCATGCCGGGAGCCACCATTTTGCTAGATGATGGAGCAAACGGTACTGTAAGTGATACCAAGGGAAATTATATTTTTTATAATGTAACAACTGGCAACCATACCATAACTGTAAGTTTTATAGGTTATGAAGGCCAAAAAATGGATGTTTCTGTAAATGCTAACAAAACAACAGAAACCAATTTTAGTATGACAAGTGCTGCATTGGTTGGTGATGAAGTGATTATTATGGGGGATCGTTTGAAAGGCCAGGCCAAAGCACTCAATGATCAGAAGAATAGAGGAAACATAACCAATATTGTAGCTTCAGACCAAATCGGGCGTTTTCCTGATGCGAATGTGGGTGACGCTTTAAAACGTGTTTCCGGAATTACCATGCAAAACGACCAGGGTGAGGCACGAGATATCGTTATTCGTGGAATGGCTCCTCAGTTGAATTCAGTCACCATTAATGGTGAACGAATCCCTTCTGCTGAAGGGGATAACAGAAGGGTACAGCTTGACTTGATCCCATCAGATATGATCCAGTTAATTGAGGTTAACAAAGCATTGACACCGGATATGGATGCAGATGCCATTGGAGGTTCGGTAAATTTGGTCACGCGTACTTCACCTAACGGGCCACGTATTTCAGGAACCCTCGGTTCAGGTTTTAATGCATTAAGTGGAAAACCCGTATGGACAGGAGCTATTATTTTGGGCAACAGGTTTTTTGATAATAAACTAGGCGCTGTTTTAAGCGCTTCTTATAACAACCACAATTTTGGATCAGATAATGTGGAGGCAGAGTGGAAGGACATTGATGGTGTAGGTGTTGTTCTTGATGAGTACCAACAGAGACAGTATTTTGTGCAACGTGTTCGCAGAAGTGTTTCCCTTGGTATTGACTATAAAATCAATGCAAACAATACCATTTACCTAAATGGTATTTACAACTGGAGAGATGATTGGGAAAATAGATTCCGTTACGTTGTTAAAGATCTAGGTGATGTATTTGAAAATGGAGACTTTACAGGATCAAACGGCCAATACAATGCACTTGCAACAGTAGAGCGACAAACAAAAGGGGGTATTGATAATGATCGTTCAAAAAGTGCACGTCTGGAAGATCAGAGAATGTACAACTTTTCATTAGGAGGCGAACATTTGGCTGGAAACAGACTTAAGATTAATTGGTCCGGTTCGTACAGTAAAGCCTCCGAAGAGCGACCAAACGAGCGCTATATTCAGTATGCGTATGAATATGATGATGGAGGTCCCGATGGTGTTCCTGTTTACCTGGATTTTTCAGATACCAGAAAGCCATACGCTGAAAGCACGGTAACAAACCAGTACCAATCACTTGAGTTTGACGAAGTCTCTGAGCAATACGGCTATACATTTGAAGAAACCTATAGCGGTAAACTTAATTTGCAATATGCACTTGGAAATACAGGAATAATTAAGGTAGGTGCTTCGTTTCGTAAAAAAGACAAGGAGCGTGATAATAACTACTATGATTACACCCCTACTGGTGGTGCAAATGATGGAGATGCACACCCTGAATTAGGTGGAAGTTGGGATTCGGCTGAAGGGGAATACACAGATTTATTCCTTGGCGACAGCCATGTAGGAACACGAAATGTATCTAAGGATAACTTTTTGCTGGGGGATAGATACAAAACAGGTGATTTTGTAGACAATGAATTTTTAGGCGGTCTTGATTTAAATAATCCTTCCCTGTATGATGCTGAATTAAAGTACGATGAATTCTACACTGAAAATTATTTAGCTAACGAAAATATTTTTGCAGCTTATGCTATGGCTGATATTCAGCTTACAGATAAACTCTCTACTATTTTTGGTGTAAGATTGGAAAATACACACAATGCGTATACCGGTAATGCATTTGATGAAGAAACAGAAACAATTCTGCCGCAGATTGAAGGCACCAATGATTACCTGAATGTTTTACCAAGCATACATTTAAAATACAATTTTACTAACAATAGTATTTTACGTTTTGCATGGAGCAACTCATTGGCCAGGCCAAACTACTTTGACCTTGTTCCTTACCAGGCGTATAATTCAGATGATGCTGAGCTTTCAGAAGGTAATCCAAACCTTGACCCCTACCGGGCAATGAATTTTGATTTGATGTTTGAAAATTATTTTGAAAGTATTGGCTTGATTTCTGGTGGAGCTTTCTATAAGGATATTAAGGATTTTATTTATGAGAAAACAATTAACAACTATACACATCCAACTTTTGGAGACGTAGATTACACCACCTTTAATAATGGAGAGAGTGCATCGGTGTATGGAGCTGAACTAGCAGTGCAACGTCAGTTAGATTTTCTTCCAGGCTTTTTAAGAGGATTTGGTGTATATCTTAACTATACCTATACCCAATCTAAGGCGGAAGGTATTGAAGGAAGAGAGGATGAGGATTTTGGTTTGCCGGGAACAGCCAAAAATCTGTTCAACGCTTCTTTAAGTTACGAAACTGAAAAGCTGGTAGTAAGGTTATCTATGAACTACGCAGGTGATTATATTGATGAGATCGGAGGCGAAGCATTTGAAGATCGTTATTACGATCAACAAACTTTCCTTGATTTTAATGGTTCATATGCATTTACTAAAAACTGGAGGTTTTTTGTTGAAGTAAATAATATTACCAACCAGCCACTACGTTACTATCAGGGAGTTTCTGACAGAACTATGCAGGCAGAATACTATAACGTAAGAATGAATGCTGGTTTGAAATTTGACTTCTTTGGAAAATAATTGATAATCGTTAGTATATAGAGCTGCACAGGAGTGATCCGGTGCAGCTTTTTTACCTTTTTGTTATGAAAAACATAGCTATACTTACTATTTGGCTTTTTCTTTTTTCACTGGCTTGCCAACCCTCAAAGCACACTGAAAAAGAAACCAAAAGAAACAAAGAAGCTCGTGAGGATTCTTTGGAAATGGTAGAAACGTATAAATTCCAGGCAAAAATCACCAATAGCGTAGTTCCGGATGTAGAAACAGTACCT
>JAGQYJ010000006.1:0-14851 GCA_020436145.1 Cyclobacteriaceae bacterium
GTCACTTTCTACGCTGCATTAATCACCCCCTTGTTTCTTTTCGGAAGACCTTTCTATTTTTAGAGGGTTTTGACTCGTATGAAAAACATCAGTTATTATCACCATTTTTTTGACAGGGTGATATTCATAGATAATCTTATAACTGGCTTCTACTAAATACCTGCTATCCTGACCAATTTCTACTAACAATGGTTCCAACTGGCCCAGTTCCGGAAATTCACATAGTTGATCTGTTCTTTCAAAAATTTTTGTGACAAGCTTTTGAGCTATGGATGTTGATCTTTCCTTGAAAACGATGAAATCAAAGATTTCGTTCAGGCTTTGAAGCGCAAAAGGAGTCCATTTTATTTCATTGGATTTGTCGGGCATTACTTATTAGAGAAATAAGCTTTCGCCTCTGATTGGCTTATCAAATCTCCTGATTCGATCGATTTTCTTGACACACTATTTCTTGCATAGAACTTTTCTTTGGTCATTGGCTCTGGTTTCTTTTCATACTGCTTTGACCTCCCATATGCCAATAGACTTTTTATCGCTTCCACCAAATGGGTATCCTGTACCTTATCCAATTCGGCTTTAATGTGCTCAATTTCTGTTTGTAAGTCCACGCTTTTCATTAAAGTAAAGATAAGGGTTTTGATCTAATATAAAATTTCACTATTTACTTATTTGTTCAGTGTGCAGGACACTCCCCCCAAGGGGAGATTGAGTCCTCCCTTGAGCCGTGCCTGCGGCAGGGGAGGTGTTCGCCTGTGGGCGAACGGAGGGTGTTATTTACTAATTACCAATTGAAAACCCACCCCATGGTGGTTGCGGATTTCGAGGCCGTGGGCATTGGCCAGGTACTTGCGCAGGCGAGAGATAAATACATCCAAGCTGCGGCCCATAAAGTAGTCGTCATCGCCCCAAAGGGTAGTGAGAATCTCCTCACGTTTTAACAAGCTATTCTTGCGGTCAAAGAATAACCGAAGCAGATCGGCTTCCTTTTGGGTAAGGCTGTACTCCTCGTCTCCCACCGTGAGCTTAAGGTTGGGATAATGAAAGAACACATTCTCCATCCGGTAGCAGTTGGCAGGCTCATCTCTTTTATTTACCAGCTCTTTAACTGACCGTTTCAAAAACACCTCGATCCGGCAAAGTAGCTCCTGGAAGCTGAAGGGCTTGGTAATGTAATCGTCCCCACCCTGTCGGAAGCCCTCCAGCTTGTCTTCCTCCATAGATTTGGCGGTGAGGAACAAAATGGGGGTATGGCTGTCTTTTTCACGGATGAGGCCGGCACAGGTAAAACCGTCCAGTTGGGGTAACATTACATCCAGAATGCAGAGCTTGTGCATGGCAGGGTCAAACAACCGTAGGGCTTCCCTGCCGTTGGTTGCATGGCTTACCCTATAGCCTTGCTTCACAAGGTTATCCCGTATCACAAAGGCCAGGCTTTGGTCGTCTTCTACCAGTAAAATATGTGCCTTATGCTCCATTTCTTAGTTTCACAATAAATGAGCTGCCCTTACCGGGTTCACTTTCCACGTCAATACTTCCTCCCAATTCTTTAATAATCAGCTTTACATAGCTTAACCCAATTCCAAACCCTTTTACATCGTGTCGGTTACCTGTAGCTACCCTGTAAAACTTGTCAAAGACCTGTTTCGCTTCTTCACGGGTCATGCCCACGCCTTTGTCTTCAACGGTAAGTACAAGGTTCCCGTTCTCATTCCGGCTGGAAATGGTTATTTGCGGTCCATCAAGGCTGTATTTCACGGCATTGTCCAGCAGGTTATAGATCACATTGGTGAGGTGAAGCGGGTCGGCCAGTACACGGTCGTTTGTAGCCATCAAATGCAGGTGGATAGCGCTTTCTTCCAGAGAAGGAGCCATCTGCTCTGCCACTTCCTCCACTAATTTGTGCAGGTGAACCTTTACATTCTTTAATTCCAGGGCATCGTTTTCCAGCGAGGCTAGCTGAAGCACCCGTTCCACCTGGTTGCGCAGCCGCTTATTCTCTTTATTGATAATGGTGGCATAGTTGAGGAGCCGTTCCGGTTCACCGGCTATTTCAGGTTGTTGTAATACTTCAGAAGCCACCTCAATGGTGGAAATAGGTGTTTTGAACTCATGGGTCATGTTGTTGATAAAGTCCTTCTGGATTTCGGAAAGGCGCTTTTGCTTCAGGATAACAAAGAGTGTATAGCCAAAGAATACCATTACCACCAGCATCACCACCGTAGTAAAGGTCCATATCTCCATACGGTTGAGAAGGTAGCCCTGCTTGTTGGGAAAGTACACTCCAAAATAATAATTCGATTCATCCCATACCGGCAGGTTGCTCATTTGCTCCAGTACCGGCCCGCCTGATTTCACATAGGTATCGAACACCATGCATTCGGTGGTGCAATCGTAAATGCCGTATTCAAAGTCGGTTTTGATCTCCCTGGCAGCAAATGCCTTGCGCAAAAGATTGTCCAGCAAGTTGGCATCAATGGGGCTGTTTACCATCACCACATAATAATTGCCCGACAACTGCCTGATAGGGTTGGTAACAGGTGGAGCCACCTTACTATAGGTATAGAACTCATGCGCTACCTGGTTTAGTGCGGCATTTACCTGCCGATGAAAATGGTCCTGCTCCTGGTTAAAGGCCTCACGTACCCAGTAGATCTGAGCTGTACTTAGCCCTACTAAAGAAAGAATGGCCAGTACCAGCACCAAGCGTATATTCCTGCTTCTCATCACCCTAAAACTACATCAAATTTCAGGATGATGCCCTTCGTTAACAACTCATTAACAATTATTAGGAAGTCATTAACATGGGTTTGTAAAAAAGGTGCTCAGTTTTGAAACCTAACTATTGATGTTTTACTAAACCACAAACTACTATGAAAAAGCAAATCTTAATTGCAGCATTTAGTGTACTAACCGTGGCCTTTGCCACGCAATCGGTTATTGGGCATATCAAAGCGTTGGCTGGCCCTCTTTTTGAATGGGAAGCAACAACCTACGATTTTGGTACTATCGAGCTCAACAAACCTGCAGAACATGTTTTTGAATTCACCAATAATGGCGATGTGCCGTTGATTATTTCCAGCGCCAAAGCTTCCTGCGGTTGTACTGTTGCTGATTACACGAAGGAGCCCATTGCCCCGGGTGATAAGGGTTTTGTGTCTGCACGTTATAATGCAGCCAAAGCAGGCGCCTTTACCAAAACGGTTACGGTTACGGCTAACACAGGTGAGGAAGCCATTGTGCTTACGCTGAAAGGAGTAGTGGAAGCCACAGAGTAGAACCTATAGAACCTATCTCCATACCATAACCCGGCAGGAAACTGTTGGGTTTTTTATTCCTACCATCGGAAATATCTGCCCTTCGTCTCCCCGAAACTGTTTTTTAACCGTGCATTCACTTACTTTACAGTATGCGCACATGGATAACCCTTTGCCTTACCCTCTTAACCCTTACTTCACTGGGGCAGGCCAGGCGTGTCGAAAACCTGATTGAGAAGGAAAAGTATGAAAACGCCTACGAAGTGGTTTTAAGTGGCATGGAAAAAGATAGTACAGATGCTGCTTTACCCTTTGTTCTTTCCGAGCTTTACCTTACCAAAACCTGGACGCGTGCCAACCTGGACTCGGCCTTTTACTTTGCTGTTCTGGCAATTGAAAAGTACGATCTGCTGGACGAAAAAAACCTTGACAAGCACATACGCGATGGCTTTGGTAAAACACGATTGGTGGAGCTCAAAGAGCATATTGATCACCTGGCATTTGAGCGGGCCAAATCAGGAGGAAAAGAGGAGGACTACCAGCAATTCCTGGACCGGCATGCAGATGCTTCCGATCTGGATTCAGCTATATATCTCCGCAACGAGCAGGCATTTATGAAAGCCTCATCCGAAAACTCCCTTTCCAGTTACAAATTCTTTATGGACAACTATAAAGATGCTAAAGACTGGCAGGAAGCAGATGCACGATATCAAAAGATATTATATAATGAAATAACTTCTTCAGGCAAATTAAAGGAATATTCATTTTTTGCTGAAACCTACCCTAATAGTCCGTATTACGAAGATTGTGTAAATGAAATATACCTTATTATTGCTGGTGAAAATACTACCGAAGTTCTCATAAATTTTGTGGATAACTATCCGAATACCAGCGCTGCACAAAAAGCTATTGGGTTGTTATATCACAGGCACCTGGAAATGGAACCGGCTTCTTCTTTTGCGGATAAGTATCCACGCCTTCAAATTTCCGATTCGCTCAAAAATGTAATTGCCCACCAGGATCAGGCTCTAATTCCTGTGTGGAATGAAGATCATATTCAATTTATTAACCTTGAGCAGGAGGTCATCATTGATAGCCTAACGGCCATTGATCCGATGCTGCGCAATGCAGATTATGTTTCTGCCCAAAAAGGTAAAGATAACCTACTCATTGGCCAGCTGGGTCAAAAATTTTACCAGGGCAACTGGCAGAAAATTGAAGAAATGGGTTGCGGTTTTATGGCTATAACCGGAGGTTCTAAAACAACGGTAGTGCATAAGAATGGAAGCTACTTTGAAACGGGTAAAAATCCCCAGTTGATCGATCCGTTTATATCCGTTACCCGTAATGGAAAATATGGACTTGTATCAGTAACCGGAAAAGATATTGCCCCTGCAAAATACGATAGCATATGGTTCCAGAACGGCTTAATATTTATGGAACAGGAAAAAAAGGTTAGCCCTAATCTTGCCAAAGTCTTTTACCCTGCCCTGGATGGAAATGATTATGACCTGGCACCTTTCTATGAAGAATATGAATGGCTAAATGATACCCTCTTATGGGTAGCAGGTAACAACAAGGAGGGGCTTTTCAACAACCGGATGGAGCCCCTGGTTCCGTTTCAAAAACACCGTATTGACCTGGCACAAAAAGGCTGGACCATAACAAGGAAAAATACAGTCCAAAATCCGGCCTTTAGCGAAACAGCTTTTTCAAGTTTTGAAGAAAACAATACCTGGCAAATAGGGCATTCCAAAGATAGCCTGTTGGTAAAATATACGTACACTGTAGCCTTCCAACCTGATAGTGCTTTTCTTCTGGGGCCTTCCTCCATTGAAATGCGGTGGGGGGATTCCACTTTCGTTTATTTAACCGATACCATTCGTTTATATAAACCGGATAAAAGCACCATCAGGCCTTTGCTGGACCAACGAAATGAGGCTGCCCTATATGAGCTTTTAGAAAAAAAGCATAAGCTTATTATCAATCGTAAGGGCCGGGAGCTAACTCTTCCTGAATATTCAGAAATAGCCCCCTTGAACTCTACTTTTTTCCTGCTCAAAAAGGATAAGCACTATGACCTTTATAATTCTTCGGGTGAAAAATTGCTGGAGGAACTGGATGGAGCAGCGCTCATCAATGATTCTACTATTTCTATTTTGAAAGAACAGCAGTTTGGCCTTTTTCGACAAATGGATTCATTATACATGTCCCCACAATTTGAGAAGAAACCATCCGCCCTTACCGACACGCTTTGGGTCATTTCCAAAAATGAGCTCTACGGTGTTATTTCCTCAAGCAGCCTTGAAATCCTTCCCACAATTTATGAAGAAATACATTACTGGACCAACGGGCTCATGTTTTTGAAGAAGGACCTGAAGTGGAGCATATATGATGTGAAGGCAAACAACTTTCCAGAGACAGGAATTATTAAATACCACTCCGTTGAAGGAGGTGAAGACCCATCCATCATTTATCAAAAAGGAGTTGGAGTTGGAGTTTTTGATTCTGCTCAAGGCATTGTGTTGCGCCCCACATATTCTTCTGTCCTAAAGAAAGGAACCTCATCGCAATCTTACTACCTTGCCGATAAGCATGTGGAAGAAGCCTCTTTGCATGTGCTTCTGTACTATGCAAGCAATGGGGAGTTACTCTTTCAAAAGGTAGTAAGCGATACGCAGTATCGAGCCCTCTATGAACCATTGGATTAGAAAGAATGAGTCGTTTCAAAACCATACTTTTTGATTCACTTGAACTCCTAATGGTTCTTTTGCTAGGATTTGGGCTTTTCTGGGGTTCAGCATTTAAGGATGGTCCCGTTTCTACAGGTATCATATTTTCGTCCCATCAATTCTATATTCTGGTGATTCTCGAAGTTGTACTTTTAAGTGTTGTAAGCTCCATTTTAAAATTCAGAAAGTGGAAGCTCAAGGATTTTAATTTGGGTTTCAACTGGTCATTACCACTCATTGCTATTGTATTAGTACTTGTACGAATTGGCTTGGGAGCTGTTTTAAGAATACTTTTTAGCGGACTTGGATTTGATATGGGCCAACCTGCCAATATTCAACTGGAGGCAAGCCTGCTGAGTTGCATATTGGTTGTGCTCATTAATTCAATTTATGAGGAAGCCCTGCTCCTGGGATATCTGTTCAAACGACTTGAGAAGTTTTCGCCTGTCATAATCATACTCATTAGCCTCATTCTCCGTGAGTCGTATCATCTTTATCAGGGATGGTACAGGCTTCCTTCAGGAATAGCCCTTGGCCTGGTTTACGGAGTATACTATTTTAAGTACAGGAAATTATGGCCTCCTATTATGGCGCATGGTATTACCAACGCGCTAAGCTTCTTATCCATTTATTATCAGTGGGAATGGTTGGATTGGTAGCTGAACCCAAATGATATGATATAAAATTAAGCAAACCGTTTCGGGTTATTCCACCCTTACAACAATAGCAACCCCATTAATAAAAACAACCTGATTTCTTTTATTTTCTGGCACCAGCCCCAAAGCACTTATCATAACCTGGTCTTCAGGAATTCCCTTGGAAGTAAGCTGCTGTAAGAGTGTTTCAGCATACAATGGGGTTCTATTATTATGGTAGATGGCATAGCGCTGCCATACCTCCACCGAATCGATTCCCCCCATTCGGGCCTGGTATTCATCGGCTATTAACGTATCTTCCAGGGTCATTCCAAGGGTATCATTCATTACTGCCAGTAAAGAGTCCTTTTCAGGATTGGCCATGCTGTCCACTTCAATGGCTGGCAAATAAACTTTCATGCTATCATAACGTACCTCTGTCAATCCGGGGCTTCGAATACTGTCTTCCCTGTAATTTTCCTGGTAAACATCTATCGAAAACCGGAGGTCGCTGTGTTGTTTAATAAGACGGGCAAGCCGCAGCACTTCAAAGTTGGATTCTGATGTGATAGTAGCCGTAAGCGTATCAAACACAATACCTCCAATAATAAATTCGGCTCCGCTTTTTATCGTTTGCAGCTTTACAGTTGGGTACTCCCTTCGTGAGCCCCTTAAGTCTTCAATATCCCTAAGCTGGGTTTGAAAAGCCACAACCCCCGATCGGTCTTCGAACGTAATTTCAAACTGGCTCCCTTCTGCCAGAACAGCGGTAAACTCCCCTGTATTGCCATCAGAAATAACACGTCCGTCCAAGCTGTTTTTAGTCAGGTTGTTTACACGTATATCCACCGACTGGGGTATCCCTATTTCGTCTGTCACTTTCCCGATCATCATTATTACATCTCCGGGGCGGTATTGCTCAGGTACATAGCCCATTACAATTCCTTTAAAGCCATCTTCGTTATCGCGTGTATAGTAGGCGTAATCTGTTCGCAACGACATGCTCAAATAGCGGTCATCCTCCGGTGTGTTCACATATTCCAGATTAACAGGGTCGGTCCAGGTTTCACCTTCTTTAGTAGTCATCCAAAGATCCAACCCTCCTTTACCACCTGGCCTGTCCGATGAAAATATCAGTGTTTTGTTATCACTAAGTATTCTTGGTGACAATGTGTTGCCCTGATTAATATTGGAAGGTAGCATTTCAGGCTCTTTCCACGGAAGCCCTCTCCCTTTATTCTTTTCACTTACATAAATACTGCATCCCTTGGCCTCATTGGGAGCTATCCTGCTACATCTCATAAAATACAGGTACTGCCCATCGGGGCTAATAGACGGGTCTCCTTCATCCAGGGTGGAATTCACAGGTTTTCCCGGATTGCCGGGCCTGCCCCATCCTGAGTTGCCCTTTCGTGTAAACCAAATATCATACCCTCCTAAACCGTCTGCCTTTCGTGATGAAAACCAGATTGCCTCTCCACTGTTATCCAGAAAATACCCTCCTAAATTATTCAGGCGCATAGGGTCCATTGCTGTCAAATCCTTAGGGTCCTGCCACTTGCCACTCTTGTACTCTGATATTTCCAGTCCGAAATCTCCGGTGTTTGTATAATCTGTCAAATAAATCATGGTTCTGCCATCCCCGCTCAAAGCCGGATACATATTGTTTTTTGAAGTGTGGTTTACGTTTCTGCTTAAAAATTCTTCCTGGCTGTGTGCCACAACTGAAGAGAGAAGTAATGATGAGAAGATTAGCTTTTTAACCATAGGGATTCCATTTAGCTCAACTAAAATACATAATTCAAAAGAGTTAATTAAATAACTGTTTTAATGCGGCAATATATGTGCCACCTAAAGAGGCAAAAAACTTTCCAAGCCTTTGCTTTTTTCTATTTTTGCTATCCCGATAAAACAAGATTATGAGTAAACAACTGATAGAATGCGTTCCCAACATTAGTGAGGGGCGCGATGAGCAAAAAATACAAGACATTGCAGGAGTAGTGGAAACCGTAGAGGGCGTCCGGCTATTGGATGTGGACCCTGGTAAAGCTACCAACCGAACGGTAATTACATTTGTTGGGGAACCTGAAAATGTGATTGAAGCAGCCTTTAGATTGATTAAAAGGGCATCAGAACTTATTGACATGAGCAAACATTCTGGTGAGCACCCTCGTTTTGGAGCTACCGATGTATGCCCGTTGGTTCCGATAGCCAATATTTCTATGGAAGAAACGGTAACCTATGCACACAAACTGGGCAAACGTGTAGGCGAAGAATTGGGAATACCCGGGTATTATTATGAGAATGCAGCTTCAGCACCTGAAAGAAAAAATCTTGCGAACTGCCGTGCAGGCGAATATGAAGGGCTTCCAGAAAAGCTTACTAACCCAAAATGGAAACCGGACTTCGGCCCTGCCGAGTTCGTAAAAGCAAAAACAACCGGAGCTACGGCTATAAGCGCCAGGGATTTTCTTGTGGCCTACAATATCAACCTGAACACTACTTCTACCAGAAGGGCCAATGCCATTGCTTTTGATATCAGAGAACGGGGCAGGGTAAAGCGAGAAGGGGATAGCCTTACGGGTAAAATTGTTAAAGACGAAAAAGGAAACCCCATTAACATTCCAGGCAGCCTGAAAGCCGTAAAGGGAATTGGATGGTATATTGAAGAATACGGTATCGCCCAGCTTTCACTCAATCTTACCAATATAAGCATAACGCCTATGCATATTGCTTTTGACGAAGCAGTTAAAAAAGCTCAGGAAAGAGGTATCCGTGTTACGGGCTCCGAGTTGGTAGGTCTGGTGCCATTGAATGCACTATTGGAAGCGGGAAGATATTTCCTTAAAAAGCAAGAGCGATCCGTTGGAGTGTCGGATGAAGAGCTCATCAAAATTGCTATTAAGTCCATGGGGTTGGACGACCTGAAACCATTCAACCCCCGGGAGCGCGTGATCGAATATCTTATAGAAGACAAGTCGTCCAAATTAATCGACATGGACCTGAAAGCCTTTGCCGATGAAACAGCTTCAGAATCTCCTGCTCCGGGTGGTGGCTCAATTTCTGCATACGTAGGCGCTCTAGGAGTTTCGTTGGGTACCATGGTAGCTAATCTTTCTGCTCATAAACGTGGCTGGGACGACCGCTGGGAAGAGTTTTCCAACTGGGCAGAAAAAGGAATGGCCTACCAAAAGCAATTACTGCAATTGGTGGATGAAGACACCAATGCTTTTAATAAAATTATGGACGCTTTTGGCCTGCCAAAAGGTACAGAAGAAGAAAAAGCTGAAAGAAGGGCAGTTATTCAGGAAGCGACCAAGTATGCTACCGAGGTTCCATTTAAGGTGCTGGATACCTGCTTCAAATCGATGGAGGTGATGAAAGCAATGGCCGAAACCGGAAACCCAAATTCGGTGACCGATGCCGGTGTAGGTGCTCTATGCGCCCGTACGGCTGTTAGAGGCGCCTTGCTTAATGTCAAAATCAATGCAAGCGGCCTTGATGACAAAAGTTTTGCCACAGAAATAGTTTCTAAAGGAGAGGCCATTGCGGTACAAGCTCTTTCATTGGAAAATGAAATCATGACTATAGTGGAGTCCAAACTATAAGCACTTCAATGTACAACAGGCAAGAGGCCATTGAGCTAATGAATACCTGGGGGCAGCAACGTTTGCCGTTCCTTTTTATCATAGATTTCAATGCCAGCAATGTTTTGCTGTACCCCATGGATTCCATTCCGGAGTTTATTCATTATTCCATCAATGGGGTAACGAATTCGTACCAGGAAGCAAATCATTCCCCTTTTTCATTTGAAGCAAAACCTGTTGCATTTGAGATTTATGAAAGGGCTTTTCAAGAGGTGGTTAGTGAGCTGAACTATGGCAATTCGTACCTGCTCAACCTTACATTCCCGACCCTGTTGGGGACCACACTTACCTTGAAGGAAGTGTTTCTTAGGAGTACTGCACGCTATAAGCTATGGGTTGATCCTCAGTTTGTGGTTTTTTCTCCTGAATCGTTTGTACGTATAGAGGAAGGCATGATTTCGAGCTATCCAATGAAGGGTACGATTGACGCCTCCATTCCAAATGCCAGGGAGGCCTTACTTACCAACCCCAAGGAGCAAGCCGAACACGCCACTATTGTGGACCTCATTCGCAACGATTTGAGTAAAGTAGCCACTGGCGTAAAGGTTACTGACTACCGATATGTGGAAGAGGTTCAAACCTTTAAAAAAAAACTGTTGCAGGTTTCATCCAAAATTGAGGGTGTTTTGCCAAAAGGATACCATTCCCAGTTGGGCGACCTTATGTTCCAGCTTTTACCTGCAGGATCCGTCACAGGCGCCCCTAAGAAAAAAACGGTGGAAATTATTCATAAAGCAGAGCCATACGAACGAGGCTATTTTACAGGCATTTTTGGTATTTTCGATGGTTACAGGTTAGATAGTGGTGTTATGATCAGGTTTATTGAAAATACCAAAGGCACACTGACTTTCAAAAGTGGAGGCGGTATTACCGCTCAAAGTGATCCGAATGCTGAATACAGGGAACTAATTGATAAAGTGTATGTCCCTTTTGTTTGAGACAATAGCTTGCATAGATGGCCGCCTCCAAAGCCTTAAATGGCATCAGGCCCGTTTAAATAGGAGCTTTACTTCCTTGTACAAGGCCACCCCGGAAATCGTGCTTGAAGATATTCAGGTACCGGAATTTACCAATGCAGGGCTATGGAAGTGTCGTGTTACTTTTGATGCCTCACATTATACCATCGATTTTGAACCCTACACAAGGCTCAAGATCCAAACACTGAAATTGATTGAGTCTGGCATTTCATATAGTTTCAAGTTTAGCAACAGGACGGAAATACTTGAGCTATTTCAAAAAAGAGGTAATGCTGATGACATTCTTATTATTAAGGATGGAATGGTAACGGATTCGAGCAAGGCCAATGTCATGCTTTTTGATGGGAATGAATGGTTCACCCCTGAACAACCTCTGCTGCCCGGAACTATGCGTGCACAGTTATTGGAGGAGGGCAAAATAAAAGCCAAGCCGATTTATAAAACCGATTTGGCTCAATATCAGAAAATTATGTTGGTAAGTGCCATGAACCCTTTTGATGAGTTGAGGGCTCTGAAACTGCCAGAGGCAATACTAGATTAAACCCTAACCCAGCGCCCCGGAACCCATTTGTAACCTTTCGCAGGCACTACAACCCACTCGCCAGCCATATATTTATAACCTCTTCTTTGTTTCAGATAATAACCATCCACCCACACATATGCATTTTTCCTTTTGTCCCATTTCCAGTGGCCTGCTACCCAAATATGATTTGGCCTTGCCTTTGCAGGTTTTACAACCACCACATGTGCAGGCCTTACAGGTTTAACTTTTACTATAACCTGGGCATTTGATTCTGCAAATCCCCCAAGTATCAATGAGAGTATTAGTACTTGTGTTGCCAATAACTTTTTCATGTCTTCATCATTTAGTTTCCCTTATGACATGCAAAGACATAAAAAGTTTAAAATGCTTTTGATTTTTTTTTGAAAAGCCTATCAGGAGTTGAAGTATGATTCCACTTTTTCCCTGATCTCTTTCAACTGGCCCTTACGCTTTCTATACGCTTTTTTGAAGTAAATTCTGCTTTTTCTGAATCTTCTTCCATTAACAATAGAGGCATAAACAGAGTTGCCTGTTACATTATCCTTTAAAACAAAATCATCTGCTTCCAACTCAGGGTGATTATTGTAGTTGGAAGATTTCATCAATGTAATTGAGATATGACTCGTATCATCGCTGCCATGTATTTTATTAATCGTACGTTTTAACTCCACAGGGTTATACCTGTCGTCAATAAATATGGCACTCGGATTTAGGTTTTTTACACTTTGCTTTATCTTCCTGAGATCAAACAAAACCGTGGTCTTCAGGAGACCTTTTTTAAATGAAGAAATCTGTTTGTAAAGGTCTGATAATTCTACCGGGTTATTCCCTACCAATAGAATGTTCATAGGTGCAAGCCTTTTCATAGTTCTGTGATTTAGTGGTAATATTAACTGAATATCAGGTCATAAAGTTTCATTAATAGGTTAAAAAAAGCCCGAAAAATTCGGGCTCCTTTTCAAAGCTCTTTTTTAGACTATTTTCTATTGATAAATTTCATTTAACAGACCTGCCAATCTAATCCCTGCCTCCTTCAGTCTTCTTTCTACCTGGGCTTTATGCTCAAATACATAATCGTACGTCAGGTTGTCTTTCCCTTTCAGATCATACACCGAATTTCGAAGCGCCACAGATTCCATGGCCCAATCTAACGGAGTACTATTTTGCAATCTTTCTATTTCCCCTTTTTCGCTATGATCCAAAAACATTGACCATTCAAAAAAGCTGAGTTTTTCACCATCAATCATATCAGAATCCCACACCCGGTGAAGATTTGAGTTTTCCCAGAAAAATTTTAGTTTGACATCATTCCCTCCTTTATCCTTGCCATTGCCCACATGAAGTGGTTGATGGATGTCACCTACCAGGTGGATTAAGCATCGTAAAGCAAAGCGTTCTTCATCAAGCGTCAGCGTATCCGATTCTATCTGACCCTTAAAATGGCCGATGGCCCAAATCACATCCTTTTCCGGAGGTGTACCTGCCTGTTCATAGGTCATGCCATCTGGTATGGTGGCATAGTGCCACGGTTTCATATAATCGTACTGCGGATCTGATTTTATAAAATCCATCCAGTTGGCATTGTATGCCATTGATTCGTGTCCAAATACTCTTTTTAACTCCTTTTTCGTTTTGGACTTCAGGTGTTTTTGGGCTATTTCTGCTACCACTCTATGGCCGGTTAATCCCCAGCTTAGTGCGTTAACAGCTCCAAAAACACCCAGAATAAAAATTGCTTTCTTAACCATGTTATTCTGAAGATATGAAATGTAAATATACACTCATTCTTAAACGCTATTCATTATTAATCTTTTAATTTTATAGGACGTAATTCAACGCTAAGATTATCCATCTAAATCCTGTTGACCAAAACTTAAAACAGGATTTTTTGTTTGTGAAATATTGGGCCTTTTAAACTAAACCCTATGGAAAAATATGTAACTACTGAAGCCTCTAAAATTAAACGTGGTGCAAAACGGGCATCTTATGATAAAGCTACTGTTTTTCAAATCCTTGACGACCATTTTATCTGCCATATCCCTTACGTATATGAAGATACACCTATCTCAATTCCAACCATATATGCCCGGTTCCAAGAAACTCTTTATATTCATGGTGCTATGGGCAATCGTATGCTGAATTCAATAGCAAGCCTTCCTCAAACAAGTATTACAGTTACTCATCTGGACGGGCTTGTACTGGCCAGGTCTGCTTTTCATCATTCTGTAAATTATCGTTCCGTTGTTGTTTTTGGAAAGCCAAGGGTGGTAATATCCGAAAAAGAAAAAAACAAAGCTCTGGAGCTTATTGTTGAACATATGGCTAAAGGCAGATGGGAAGAAATACGTGTTCCTAACGAAAAGGAGATTAAAATCACACAGGTGTTAGCCCTGGATATAACGGAAGCTTCCGCTAAAATAAGACAAGGCCCACCAGTGGATGATCAGGAAGATTATGATTTGGAATTATGGGCAGGGGTAGTGCCTGTAAAAACCATATACGAAAAAGCCGTGCCAGACCCCGATTTAAAATTTGCACTGGACACTCCTACTTCAGTTAAAAAACTTACTGAAAATGACAAATGAAGAATTTAGAAAATCGGCACACCAAATGGTTGATTGGATGGCCGATTACCTGGAAAACATTGAGCAATATCCTGTTAAGGCCCAGGTGGCTCCAGGTGAGATAAAAAGTAAATTGCCTGGCAGCCCCCCAAGGGATGGAGAAGCAATGGAAGACATCTTTTCCGACTTCAAGGAAATCATTCTTCCTGGAATTACGCACTGGCAACACCCTTCATTTCATGCCTACTTTCCCGGCAATAGCAGCAAGCCATCGGTTCTGGCAGAAATGCTCACAGCTACCCTGGCCGTACAAGCAATGATATGGAATACATCCCCTTCAGCAGCTGAGTTGGAAGAACAGATGATGGAATGGTTTATACAGATGATGGGCCTTCCCACACATTGGACAGGAAGTATTCAAAATGGCGCTTCAGATTCTACTTTAAATGCCATCTTGACCGCCAGAGAACAAGCCAGCGACTATACAACTAATTCTAC
>JAGQYJ010000006.1:15196-45938 GCA_020436145.1 Cyclobacteriaceae bacterium
CAAAGGGCTGGAATATGCAGACTCTTACGTATTTAATCCTCATAAATGGATGTTTACAAACTTTGATGCATCTGTCTATTTTGTGAAAGATAAGGAAGCGCTTATTTCCACATTTTCAGAATCGCCTGAATACCTTAAAACCAAAGAAGACCAGGTAGTAACTAACTATCGTGATTGGGGTGTTCCCCTGGGTCGTAGGTTCCGCGCATTAAAGCTCTGGTTTGTAATTCGGAGTTTCGGCACTAAAGAATTGCAAGAACGTGTACAGTTACATTTAGAGCTTGCCCAACAGTTAAAAGAATGGATCGAAAATTCAGGGAACTTCGTGTTGATGGCTCCTGTTCATCTTAATACAGTTTGTTTCAGGTATCGTGAAACAGGTAAAACACAAGAAGAACTAAATTCACTAAACGAACAAATACTTGAAAAAATCAATGCTACAGGTATGGCCTACCTTACGCATACCAAATTAAATGGATGGGTTACCTTAAGGGTAGTTGTTGGTCAAACAAATGTGACTCATAAACATGTTGAAAAAGTATGGAATCTAATTAACCAATGCCTTCCCTAAATTAGTTGTAAACCAATATTTTAAAAATGCGAAGATTTTTATTGATACTACAAATCGCTTTTGCAGCAAGAGTTTTCGTTTTTCCTGATTATGTTTTTGGGCAATCCAAACTTTCGCATGACAGCTTAATGGCATTCAATGATCATGCACTATCGTTTATTTATTCTAATCCGGATACTGCCCGATTACTGGCCAACAAGGCCTATGAACTATCGTTGCAACAAGCCGATTCTATAGCTGTTGCCAGGGCGCTGACGGTCGTTGCCAGCGTTAACTGGGCAGAAGCAAAATATAATGTCGCATTAAAACTGTATTTCGAGGCATTGTCAAAATATGAAAACCAGGCTGATACAACAGGTATTATTATTTGTTATAACAATATCGGAGAAGTCTATAAAAAATTAAAAAACAGGGTTAGTGCAAAAATGTATCTCCACAAAGCAGAAAAGCTTCAAAGTACTTTTTCTGTCAAAAAGTACCCTGTACTCAACTATATGAATATTGCTGAAATTCATTTGGATGAAAAAGCGTATGATTCGGCAGCCTACTATCTGGAAATGGCAAAGAATGCCCCTGATGATATGCAGACAATGAATTATCTATCCACAATAAATTATGATTATTCATTGCTAAATAAAGACACTGGTAATTTTGAACTGGCCAAAACTTTTGTGGATCAAAGTATAAGCTTTGCTAAGAGTACTGACAATAGCAGAAGGCTTGCAGAATCTTATAATCTATTAGGCGAAATACTTTTTGAGACCAATAGGTTAAATGAATCCAAAGTCTATTTTGAGCAAGCAATGGAACTTGCATTAAAGCTACATCATGAATTGCTGGAATTAAAAGTAAATAAGAACCTTTATAAGCTCGATTTAGAAGAAGGTAAAACTATAAACGCCATTACCCATATTTTAAGATATACGGAACTTAACGATAAGATTTATACAATTTCTGTTTCGAGGCAGGCTGCAGAATTTGAGACTGTTTATGAACTGGATAGGATTGAAAAAGAAAATGCCTTACTTCAGTTGAGTCAAAATGCTACGAGAAGTGTTATACGGTATCAAATTGGCTTTCTTATTTTGGCACTTCTGGCTTTAGCCATTGCCATTTATTTTATTTTAGCTATCAATAAACAGAGAAGAACCCTTAAAGAAGCTCTGAAACTTTTGGAAGACAAGAGTCAGGTAGTGGAAAAGCAAAAAGAAGAGCTTGAAAAACAGGCTCAAAACACAGATGCTCTCAACAAGGAGCTCACCTTGCTTAATAAAAACCTGGAATCAAGAGCGCAGGAAATTGCAAGAGAGATTGAAGATAAAAACAAAAAAATGAATAAATACGCATTCATGAATGCACATAAACTGCGGGCTCCTATTGCAAGCATACTAGGACTAATTAATCTTTTTGGAAAGGAAATTACCGAAGATGATAAAAAAGCAATGGTGCGAATGCTGAAGGAATCTGCTCAAAAACTGGACAATGTCGTACATGAAATTAAGGATGTGATTGATGAATAAAGGAGTGTTTATTCATTATCAATTAAGCATCCACTACATTTGCCGAAATTCTAATACTTATCCATGCAAAGAGACGAAACTGTATTTAACCTGATTCAAAAAGAAAAAGAACGCCAACAAAAAGGTCTTGAACTTATTGCTTCCGAAAACTTTACCTCTCCACAGGTAATGGAGGCTATGGGCAGTGTGCTTACCAATAAATATGCTGAAGGATTGCCTCGCAAAAGGTATTATGGCGGGTGCGAAAATGTTGACGAAATTGAACAAATTGCTATTGATAGGGCTAAAGAACTGTATGGCGCCTCCTGGGCCAATGTGCAACCTCACTCCGGGGCGCAAGCAAATGCCGCAGTTATGCTGGGAGTATTGGAAGCAGGTGATAAAATACTGGGATTTGACCTTTCGCACGGAGGGCATCTTACACATGGTTCTCCCGTTAACTTCTCTGGTAAACTTTACCAGACTTCGTTTTACGGAGTGGAGAAATCAACCGGAACAATTGATTGGGACCACCTTAGGCAGGTTGCTCAAACAGAAAAACCAAAATTGATCATATGCGGAGCTTCGGCTTACAGCCGTGATTGGGATTATGAACATCTTAGAGAAACAGCTGATGAAGTAGGCGCTTTATTACTTGCAGACATTTCTCATCCTTCAGGATTAATTGCTCGTGGATTGTTGAATGATCCTTTGGAGTACTGCCATATTGTAACCACTACAACGCATAAAACACTTAGAGGACCTCGTGGAGGTATGATTATGTTGGGTGAAAACTTTGATAACCCATGGGGTAAAACCACCCCTAAGGGTGTGGTCAAAAAAATGTCATCTATTTTGGATGGAGCCGTTTTCCCCGGAACCCAGGGTGGACCTCTGGAGCATGTGATTGCAGCCAAAGCTGTTGCGTTTGGCGAGGCTCTTTCAGATGAATATCTTGAATACGTTATTCAGGTACAGAAGAATGCCCATTCGCTTGCTAAGGCTTTAGTGCAAAAAGATTATCACCTTATTTCGGGAGGAACAGATAACCACATGATGCTGATAGACCTTAGAAATAAAGGAGTGACAGGAAAAACAGCCGAAAACACACTTATTAAGGCTGACATCACCATTAACAAAAACATGGTACCTTTTGATACAGAATCTCCATTTGTTACTTCCGGTATTAGAATTGGTACGGCCGCTGTAACTACCCGTGGTTTGTTGGAAGAAGATATGCCCCGAATCGCTGATTTTATTGATAGGGTAATTTGCCATATAGAGGATGAAAACACAATTACCAGCGTAAAGGAAGAAGTAAATGCATGGATGAGGGAGTTTCCCTTGTACGCGCAAAAGGATGCAGTAAAACACAGCTAATAGATGGCACTGGACCAACAACTTACTACCTACGAAGAAGAGGAAGAAGGTAAGGAGATGACTTTTTTGGAACACCTCGAAGAGTTGCGTTGGCACCTCATTCGTTCCGTAGCTGCAATCGTAATTCTTAGCATTGCTGTTTTCATTGCCAAAGATGTGGTCTGGCATTCCGTAATTCTGGCACCTTCGCGCCTCGACTTTTGGACCTATCGAACGCTTTGCCTGGCAGGAGAAAAACTAAATTCTACGGCCTTGTGCATTCAGGAGCTTCCTTTCATTATCCAAAACCGTAAAATGACAGGGCAGTTCACCATGCATATTACATCCTCCTTTATTATTGGGCTCATCGTTGCCTTCCCGTATGTTTTTTGGGAAGTGTGGAGGTTTGTAAGTCCTGGTCTTAGACCCAGAGAAAGGCGTTATTCAAGGGGTGCCGTCTTTTTTGTAAGTCTTCTGTTTATGATTGGAGTTCTATTTGGCTATTACATTATATCCCCTTTATCGGTAAACTTCCTTTCGCATTATTCGGTGGATAGCAGTATAAAAAATGAGTTTGAGTTGTCCAACTACGTAACAACCATCTCAATGATTGTGCTTGCTACTGCCCTGTTATTCCAGTTGCCCATTGTAGTGTTCTTTCTTTCCAAAGCCGGGTTGGTTACTCCTGGTATAATGAAGCATTACAGACGTCATGCCATAGTGGTCATTTTGACAATTAGTGCCTTGCTTACACCTCCCGATCCGGTTAGCCAGATACTCGTGGCTATTCCATTGTTTGGGCTTTATCAAATAAGTATATTTATATCCGCAGCTGTTAAACGACAAAAAGAATTGGCAGAAGAAGCATAAATTTTTTCATATGAGCTTAAATATTGCAATTGGCGGGGATCATGCCGGTTACGAACTTAAGAAAGTGATCATAGGATTACTTGAAAAAAGAGGATATAAAGTAAAAGACTTCGGTCCTTTTTCACCAGATTCTGTAGATTATCCCGATTATGTTCACCCACTAGCTACAGCCGTGCATTCAGGCCAGTATGATCTGGGGGTTGTAATTTGTGGAAGCGGTAATGGTGTTTGCATGACTGCTAATAAGCATGAAGGCATACGTGCGGCACTTTGCTGGCAGCCTGAATTGGCTTCATTGGCTCGCCAACATAACGATGCCAACGTGCTTTGCATGCCCGCGCGCTATATTTCTGAAGAAGAAGGAATTGCTATTACCAATGCATTTTTTGATGCTTCGTTTGAAGGGGGAAGACACCAACGGAGAGTAGAGAAGATCAATCTGTAATTTTAGGCCGATTCTGAAGTTGAATCAGAATTATCTCGCGGTTTAAACAAAAATGTTGTAGGTCACCAATGCCAGTACATAGGCAAGACCCGACATATATACTAACTGTAAAACAGGCCACTTCCACCCTTTGGTTTCGCGATAAGTTATAGCCAATGTACTCATACACTGCATCGCAAACACATAAAATACCATTAATGAAAGGCCTAGAGCCAAAGTAAAATAAGGCTGTCCGGTTTCGGGATCAACCTCCGATCGCATTCTGTTCTTTAGTGTAGTTACATCCTCCTCGGCTGACTGGATGCTATAAATTGTTGCCATGGTACCTACAAATACTTCGCGTGCAGCGAAAGAAGTTATAAGTGCTATGCCTACCTTCCAGTTAAAACCTAAAGGCTTGATAACAGGTTCAATAGACTTACCCAATTTTGCAGCATAAGAATTTTCCAGTTTATACGAAGCCAATTGATTGTTAAACTGCTCCTGAGTGTATTTCTTGCCTTCCAGCGACTTTTGTACATTTTGCTCTGCATTTTTAATAGCATCGCCCGGACCATAGCTTGCCAAAACCCAAAGAACAATTGAAACTGCTACTATGATCTTGCCCGCTTCAAAAGAAAACGTCTTCACTTTTTCAACAATTGTTAAACCCACATTCCTCCAACGAGGCATTTTGTAGGTAGGCAGTTCCATTATCAGAAAGCTGCGTTCGCCAGCTTTCATTATTTTTTTCATTACATAAGCTGAGAAAAGGGCAGCCAAAAAACCAAGGAGATAAAGGCCTAAAAGAACCAATCCCTGTATATGAAATACCCCCCAAACACGTTCATTGGGTATTACCAACGCAATTAAAATAGTATATACAGGCAACCGTGCAGAACAGCTCATCAGAGGTGTCACGAAAATGGTGATCATCCGCTCTTTCCAGTTCTCTATATTACGTGTGGCCATAATAGCTGGTATGGCACAGGCAACTCCTGAAATTAAGGGTACAACACTTTTCCCGTTAAGTCCGAACCTGCGCATGATCTTATCCATAAGAAAGACCACCCTGGCCATGTAACCTGTCTCCTCCAGAATGGCTATAAAAGCAAAAAGAATGGCTATTTGAGGAATAAATATGAGTACACCCCCAACACCGGGAACAAGTCCCTTGGCCAACAAATCTGTCAATATGCCAGCCGGAAGTGTTTTTGATAGCCAAAATGAGAATTCGGAAAACACATTGTCAATCAGGTCCATAGGCCAGCTGGCCCAGGCAAAAATGGCCTGGAAAATAATGAATAAAATAGCTGTGAAAATGAGGTAGCCCCAGATTTTATGCGTTAAGATTTTGTCAATTTTGTCCGTATAGAGCTTAAGGCCAATGGCTGTTTTTTTCTGCTCAGCTTTGCCCACCAGTTTGTTTATCTTACCATAACGGACGGTAGTATCTTTAGCTTGTATTGCATTGGTGTCCATAATAGAACCGTCATTCACCAGGCTATGCAGTGCCTTATAGGGGGTTTGTGCATTATTGGCACCCAAATGCTCCTTTATTTGATCCGATGCCAGTTCTGTCACATCAAAAAAAGCTTTCCCTTGTTTTGGGGCGCCCTGTTCCAGCACTTTCTTTAATCGGTCTATCCCAACTCCATTTCTTGCATTAATATTTACTACAGGGGTCTCAAGTTCCTTTTCCAGTAGTTCCAGATCATACCCTTTTCCAATACGGTCGGCCATATCAACCATATTCAGGGCAAGAATTACCGGTATTCCAAGATCCTTAATTTGTGTAAAAAGTAAAAGGTTTCGTTTGATGTTGGAAGTATCCACCACCACTACAACCACGTCTGGAAAAAGGGGATCTGATGTATTTAATAGTATATCCGTTACAACGGTTTCATCTTTCGACTTGGGATATACACTATATGTGCCGGGTAAGTCAAGTACATCTATCCGTTCTCCATTAGTAAGCGTGCATACCCCTGTTTTTTTATCTACGGTAACTCCCGGAAAATTTCCTATTTTCTGATTAAGGCCTGTTAGTTGATTGAATAATGATGACTTACCTGAATTGGGGTTGCCAACTAACGCCACAAGTGTCCTCCTCGCCCCTTTCATTAGCTAAACCAATGATATTGTGTTTGCTTCTGCTTTTCTTAATAACAGGCTGTAACCTTCAACTCCAATACATATTGGGTCGCCCAGCGGAGCGCTAAATTTCATTTCTACTGTTGTCCCGGGAAGACAGCCCATGTCCAGTAATTTTAAGGATAAGGTATCGTCTTTGAAGCAGCAAATGGTACCTTTTTCTCCCGGTTTAAGCTCTCCTACTGTTTTTGCCTTGTTCAATTATTTAGAATCATTATAAACAATGCAAATGTAGGAGGAGAGTACCAATATAAAAAATGACTTAAATCATATGAAATAAAGAAATCGGACCTTCATTCACAGAACATTTAGATAGAATGGTTCTTATTAAGTGAATGAAAGCCCGATGTATAGAAAAGTAGTTTTTCTGAATTACTCTATAATTATTTTTTTATTGGTTGCCCTTGCCCCTTGTATTACCTGCAAAAGGTAAATTCCCTTAGGTGCATCGGAAAGATTAATCTCCTTGTCATAGGATCCGGAAAAACCCTGGAGTTCTTCCCTGTAAATCTCTTTGCCATTAATATCTGTGATTCTTACTTCGGTAGGTTTTCCTTTTCCTTTAAACTGAAGATTGAACTCACCATTGCTTGGGTTAGGATAAAAATTAAATTCGTCAAGTGTAAGCTCCTTTTTGTCGTCTAAAGAGAAAGCCCTTACGTCTTCCGAATTCAAATCTTCCACTTTTACCACCCAATTAAATGATTTCTCAACAACTACACGGGCGTCCTTTCCTTCTCCTCCTTCACTTTTAATTATAATTTCCTTTTTAATGTGCTTACCATTTTCTCCATTCTCTTCTACAACAAAAGTTCCCTTGCCAAAATGCATCTCATCTCCATGTTCCTTTTTCCATTCCTCATAATCCACTTCTTCTCCGTTCACGGTAACATGCGGTGTTTCATCATCTCCCATGGTTATTTTCACTTCCATTTTTTCTGCTCCCTCCAGGTCCTCTCCATCAGTATTAAAGAAGAACACATTATCCCCGTCTTTCTTTAGTTCTTCAATGTTAATTTCTTCACCATTTTTCAAAACGTGTGTTTCTCCCTTATCGTCAGTCCAAACCTTCACATCAACATTTTTGTCATTATCATCCGTTGAGAAAAAAGTAAAATCATGTGATTCTCCTTCGCCCTCTTTTTCTACTTCTATGCGAATATGTTTTTCTCCATCTTCATCTGTAAATGAAAAATCGTTGGAATTTCCATTAAAGAAATGAATGTCAATATCCTTCAGTTCCGGATCATTTTTCATTTCTTCCATGCTGCCATATGTTTTTTCAGTAACTACCGTTTCTCCGTCAACGGTACGCTCTAATTTTAGCTTGTATTGTTCATTATCTCCATCTTTTTCAACCTGCATTTCAACTTTGGTTTGTGCAAAAGCTAAGGCTGTAAACAATACAAAAAGTGTTGTAAATAGTTTTTTCATGATTCTGTTTTCTGTTTTCTTCAAAGTACGTTCAAAGCTTGTTAACAGGTAGTTAAGAGACGTTAAAGTATGTTAAATGAGAACTTCCATTTAACTAAAGACGTATTTTTGAGTATTCAATTTGCCTATACATATGAGTAACCGGGTAGTCTGGATTATCATTTCACTAATGACAGTGTCTCTTATTGGACTCACTTCCTTTCAGGTGTACTGGATTAACAATGCAATTAAACTAAGTAACGAACGATTTAATAAGGACGTACACGAATCGCTTAACCAGGTTGCCCATAAACTGGAACGTAGTGAACTGGCAAACCTGGCACATCAGAACATGTTCTTTTTTGAAGACACCTCTGTGACGGTCAGCTACTATGCCAGTTCAGGGGCAAATGAGGTTAATGAAGAAAAGGATATTAAGGTTGTAGTTACAGGTGATTCTTTACCACCGGATAATACAAAGACATGGGTTTCCAACTCAGATAACAACTCAAAAACATTTCATATCAGGGATTCGGCCGGCAATGTCCATTTTGAATATACCATTGAGACAAAAGATACGGCTAATGGTACAGATGTTAATGTGAAACGCGTACTTAGAAAAACAGCCAATTTAAACGCGGTGGTTCAAAAAATGGTAAGCCAGGAGTCCATTGGTATTAGTGCACGTATAGAGCCCAAAACGCTGGATAGCTTACTACGCATTGAATTTGAAAACCGTGGTATCGATATCTACTTTAATTTTGGGGTTGTGGATGAAAACAGTAAAAATTTCCTCGTTCTTCATTCAAATATGCCTCAGAAAGAGGAGCTGCTTAACAGCTCCCTTAAAGCTTCGCTTTTCCCCAATGATATTTTAGAAAATGCTACCTACCTTGTGGTCAATTTTCCCACAAAAGACCGGTTTCTGTTTAAGAAAATATTCGCCACATTAAGTAGTTCTGTTATTCTGCTTTTGGTAATTATTGGCTGTTTTGCTTACGCCATTGTAATCATCTTTAAGCAAAAGAAACTGTCGGAGCTTAAAAACGATTTCATCAACAACATGACCCACGAGTTTAAAACTCCCATTGCTACCGTTTCTCTGGCCTGCGAAGCATTGAGTGACAAGGAAATTGCCAAAGTAAATGTTGACAAATACGTGGGTGTGATCAAGGATGAAACTACACGGCTTGGCGTGCAGGTCGAAAAAGTACTGGAAGCAGCTACCATGGAAAAAGGCGATTTGCAATTGGTCAAAAGCAAAGAAGATTTGCACGCGATCATCAACGATTGTGCCGATAGAGCCCGGATTCAGATTGAAGCTGAGAGGGGGGTATTAAAAAGAGTATTGGAAGCCCAATATCATTTCGCAAAGGTAGATGGCCATCATTTCTCTAATGCTATTATCAATTTGTTTGATAATGCCATAAAGTATTCAAAGGGAACTCCACATATTACTATCAGAACCGTTAACAAAGGCAATTATTTTAGAATCGAAATTGCAGATAAGGGCATTGGTATTACCAAAGAACAACAGAAACACATCTTTGAGAAATTTTACCGTGTTCCCACGGGTAATATCCACAATGTAAAGGGCTTTGGGCTTGGGCTTAATTATGTGCAATATGTAATAGAAGCACACCAGGGCATCATTTCAGTTTCATCTGAAATAGGTAAAGGCAGTACATTCATCATAGAACTTCCCACAACAAATGAACGATAAGAAACTCTTGATTGTAGAAGACGACCCTAACCTTGGGCAGATTCTAAGCGAATATCTGAGCATGAAAGGGTATCAGTCATTTTTGTTTAGAGATGGTCAGGAAGGGTTGGCTGCCTTTAAAGCACAGGGGTATGACTGCTGTTTGCTCGATGTAATGATGCCCAAAATGGATGGATTTACGCTTGCGAAAGAAATACGAAAAGTAGATAAACAAGTGCCTTTTCTTTTCCTCACAGCCAAGTCAATGAAGGAAGATAAACTGCATGGTTTTAAATTAGGAGCTGATGACTATATAACCAAGCCGTTCAGTATGGAGGAGCTTCTCATGCGTCTCAATGTTATTTTCAGAAGGAACGGCAAAGGAGCTCACGTTCAAACAGATACATTTCAACTGGGCTCATTATTGTTTGATAACAAAAACCACACCCTTATACGCGGAAAAGAAGTAATAAAGCTGACTTCTAAAGAAGCTGAGCTTCTCTACCTGCTTTGCCAGAATATAAATAGCACACTGGACCGTAGCGCAGCTCTTAAAATAATATGGGGAGATGATAGCTATTTCAATGCCCGTAGTATGGATGTATATATTGCCAAACTGCGAAAGCATCTAAAGGACGAGCTCAAAGTAAGGATCATAACCATTCACGGCCAGGGGTTCCGGCTGGTTAGCGATTAAAAAAATATAGGGTTTACTACTCTACCTGAAATTTGAAATTCTCAATGATATAGTAGATAAAGTTGAAGGAGAGGGCCGAGTTCGAAGTTGTATCCTCTTCAACTTCTTCTTCTCTTTCAAATAGGGCAGTTTTTTTGCTTTCTTTATTCACCAACTGGCTACTCTTCGTGTCTTTTTCTTTCACCACATCTCCACCTTCCTTAACTGTAAGACTATCAATTTTCACTTCTTTTTTTTCTCTCTCCATTAAGTCTGGTACAACAGACGCATATGTAGTTCCTATGGCAGAGACCAATAAAACAAGAAGAAAAAACCTAAGAATATTCTTAAACATAAGTATTTTGGTTAGGCACTTGTAAATATACGTAGTGCAAAAATTAAAGTTACTACATTAACCCTTTAAATTCAATGGATTATGGCTGTTTCATGGAGCGATTTTAACAAGATAGATATAAGAGTAGGTACGATTGTTAAAGCCAGCATCTTTAAAGAAGCCCGCAAACCCGCTTACATTCTCGAAGTGGATCTGGGAGAATTGGGTATCAAGAAATCAAGCGCTCAAATAGCGGATCGTTATTCAGTTAATTCCCTACCTGGAACGCAAGTAATTTGTGTGGTCAATTTTGAACCAAAACAAATAGGCCCTTTTATGTCTGAAGTGCTTGTCACGGGTTTTCCAGATGAAAATGGATATGTGGTTTTAGCTACTGTGAAATCCCCGGTACCAAATGGTAAGCGTTTATTCTAGGCCGGCATGCTACTTTCAATTACGATAGGGTAGAAAGTCATCCCTGATAATCTAATTTTGTAGGGTTAAATTAGGCCGAAACCCCTAATTTCGCCACAAATAATTTCAAGCTCCATCCTTTGATTTCGACATATTCATCCAATGCCCAGCTGTTAATAAGTAAGTCGGGCCTGCAAAATAACCTGGCCGCTTATCGTTCCATGCTGAAACCGGGGACCAGGCTCCTGCTTATGGTAAAGGCCAATGGATATGGTACGGATTCTATTATGATTGCAAATGCTGTTGACCATCAGGTCGATTATCTGGGTGCCGCCTATAGCTCTAATGCATATCAACTAAGAGAAAATGGTATTAAAACACCCATAATGGTAATGGCTCCTGAATCTTCTGATTTAAAGAAGTTAGCGGCATATGATGACCTGGAACCCGTGCTCTATTCACTTGAAATGATAAAAGCAGCTACAGAGCTAAACCAGCTAATAAAAGCTCATATTGAAATAGATTCTGGTATGCGAAGGTTGGGTGTAAGGAAAGAAGAACTTGATAAAGCACTTGATTTAATTTCGGGGAGTAAAATTGAGGTAGCTAGTATTTTTTCTCATTTGGCTGGTTCCGGTGATGAAGAATACGATGATTTCAGTAAAGAACAAGCTGCCTATTTTGAAGAATGTTTTAAGACCTTATCGACTAAGCTGCCTTACCACCCTTTAAAACACCTGACAAGTTCTGCAGGCACTAGACGTTTTCCGGAGTATCAGTTTGATATGATTCGTTTAGGGATAGGATTTTATGGATTTGACCCCTCTCACCTTGTCCAGGATAAGCTCAATGCTATGGCTACCCTTCAAACTAAAATATTGCAGGTAATGGAAGTTGAAGCCGGAGAAACAATTGGCTACGATAGAAAGGGCAGCTTGCCCTATAAGGGTAAGATTGCCACACTTAGCATTGGTTATGGAGATGGATACCTGCGTGTGTTTGGAAATGGTAGTGCCGAAGTTTTTATCAACGGCAAACGAGCGAAGACTGTAGGAAATGTTTGTATGGACCTTACTATGATTGATGTCACCGATATTCCGTGTAAACCGGGAGACCTAGTGGAGTTATTTGGTGCCCACATTACTATTGAAGAAATGGCCAATCATGCCAATACTATTCCGTATGAAATCCTTACGAACATTAGCCCTCGTGTAGAACGTATTATGGTGTCTTAGTTGCCCCTGATGTAAAAGCCTTCGTTGTTCTCACCAAAAATGGGTTTATTAGCATTTTAAATTTTCCAAACCCTATTATCATGTTCAAAAGAATAGCCATTATCCTTTCCTTTTTAGTGGTGTTTGCCTTTACCACACTTCCTAAAAAATCTAAACTTCAGGTAAAAGTAGAAGAACTTGCTGCGCAGGTTGAAAGCAAAGCCATTGAATGGCGCCATCATTTACACCAATATCCTGAACTCTCAAATAGGGAATACAAAACCGGAGCTTATGTAGCCGAGCACTTGAAAGGCCTTGGGCTGGAAGTGCAGACTGGAGTTGGCAAAACAGGAGTCGTGGCTATACTAAAAGGTGGAAAGCCAGGTCCGGTAGTGGCACTCAGAGCCGATATGGATGGTTTACCTGTTCCTGAAAGAGTAGAGTCTCCCTGGAAATCGAATGAAATAGGAGAATATAATGGTAACGAAGTACCCGTGATGCATGCCTGTGGACACGATACCCACGTGGCTATTCTTATGGGCACGGCAGAAGTGCTTTCAAAAGTAAAAGATGACCTGAAAGGGACTGTCAAATTTATATTTCAACCTGCTGAAGAAGGAGCCCCAAAAGGAGAAGAAGGAGGTGCAGAGTTAATGGTGAAAGAAGGTGTTTTACATAACCCCGATGTTGATGCCATTTTTGGGCTTCATATTTCTTCGGGTACCCATGTAGGCAAAATCAACTACAGACCCGGTGGCACTATGGCTAGTTCCAATAGTTTTGAAATAACCATCCATGGCAAACAAACGCACGGATCACGCCCATGGGGTGGTATCGATCCTATTGTAACAGCTGCTCAAATTATAAACAATGCTCAAACCATTGTGAGCCGCAATATGCCTCTTACCAAGGAGGCTGCTGTAGTAACATTTGGGAGTGTGCATGGAGGTGTGCGGAGTAATATAATTCCGGAAGAGGTAAAATTAGTGGGTACTATTCGGGCATTGGATAATGAAATGAGGGATGAAATATTTGAACGACTGGAAACAATTGCTGTTAAAACAGGTGAAAGCAATGGCGCCAGGGTTGAAGTGGAAATACATAAGGGCTATCCAATAACGTATAACGATGTTGCCCTGACAACGAAAATGTTACCTACCCTACAAAGTATTGTGGGTGCAACCAACGTAAACCTTGTGCCGGCCATAACCGGAGCTGAAGATTTTTCATTCTATCAAAAAGAGGTGCCTGGATTTTATTTCTTCTTAGGAGGTACTCCTGACAATGTAGCTGCAAAGGATGCCCCTCCACACCACACTCCGGATTTTTATGTGGACGACAGTTCTTTGGTTATAGGCATTAAAGCTATGAGCCGTTTGGTGGTTGATTATTCAAAGTAATGTTATGCAACCTCAATTCCCATTTTACGCATTAAGGCGCATGCATTAAAACTGGAGCTAATGCCTTCACGAATGGTATAGTCAAAGGTTATTAAATCATTTTTAATTGTGCTTTCAAAACTATAGTTATACACATAGTTTTCTTTGGAAGCCAATGTGCCCAACTCCAAATCATGCGTGGATACAAAGCCGGTAGCTTTCAGTTTATGCAGCTGCTTGAGGAGTGATTCCGCTCCTTTATGCCTATCGGCAGAATTTGTGCCTTTGAGCAGCTCATCTAAAAAATACAGACTCTTTTCCCCTGATTTTATCCGCTCTATAAGTTGTTTGATTCGGTCAAGTTCTGCGTAAAATGACGAAACATTTTCGTTAAGGTTATCTCTTGTGCGCATGGCTGTAAAAACCCTGACTTCAGGATCAAAAACAAAATGAGAAGCACGAACAGGTGCACCGGTTTGAGCTAATACCCAATTGGTAGCAACTGTTCTCAGGAAAGTGCTTTTACCTGCCATATTTGGACCCGTAATTAAAAAAGTTTGCCCTTTGCCCCAAAAGGAAAAGCTATTTGCAACCGCTTTCTCACTCAACATCGGATGGGCAAGTTCATCTGCCTTCATAAAATAATCTGTTTCCGAAAACCGAGGAGTTGTCCAGTCCGGAAAATTAAAATATACACCTGAAAGGCTAATGAGCGATTCTACCATTGCCAGACTCTCAAACCACTGATTCGCCTGATTAGCATTTTTCAACCTCCATTTTTCCAATGCCCTTAAGGCCCATATGTCCAGTAAAAAGGCAAGATTGAACAAAATGTGCAACATATTGTTCCGTGCCTGAAGCCTGTCAAGTAATTTATGTAATTGAACAATTGCCTGGCTTGATTTGTAGGGATTTTGCAACTTTTCTTTTAATTCTTTTATATACGAAGCATCAAATTCTGCTTTCTCTAAACGTTTTATTTGTGCAGAAAGCACTTCTAACGTACCAATTACCTTATAGGTCTGATCTACCGTCCGTTTTGCATACCCGGCTTGCTTGTTTAAAACAATGCCAGATATAACAAGTATTGGCAGAACGGTATAAAGAGTATAATCAAAAACAAAGGCACCGGCAGCAATAAGTACAAAAGCCAAAGGCAAAATAAGGCTTGCTATCAATAGCACCTTATTCGGTAAGAGCCTTGGAGATTCATTCATCCATAAATTAAACTCATCCACCTGGTCCTTTGTCATGTTCTCTGCTAAGCCTACAGACCTATACTCTAAACACCATTGGGGGTTTTGAGCCAACTCCAGTGCGGCTTGCTGTCTCTTTTCTATCTCAGCTTGGGCAGTACCATCTTTTAACCAATTCACCAGTTTGTTTCTCCCAAAAAAGGAAGTTGTCTGATCTAACAATTGAAAGACAGACTTTGGGCCGAACAAATCTAAATCTGAACTGTAGGGGTGATGTTCGCTTATAAATTCTTCACCTGTTGCAGCATTTTTGAATTCCAGCTTGATGCGCTTCAGTTCCCTTTGTATAATATCAATGGTGTTCTCGGCTATAAGGAGCTGGTACTTTATTCTATTGTGAATACGAATCAAAATAGCCATTAGTATTATTAGAAGTAAGACAAGGACAATGGACCACTGCAACTCACGAAGATTGACCAGATAGATAATTGTCACCATGAGTATGGTAAAAGCACTCATTCTTACGGTCGAAAGTATATTCGACTTTCGGGAAAGATTGGCCTCCCACTCTTTCTGTTTTTGCTCCTCTTCTTTATAAAATTTACCTGGGTTCATTATTGAAAAAATATGATTTGCTCAAATCTACATTGCCACCGCTTACAATTATCCCCACCCTTTTGTTCTTAAATAATTCTTCATTTTTTATTACTGCAGCAATGGGCACAGCACTAGATGGTTCTATAACTATTTTCATCCGTTCCCAAACCCATCGCATTGCCTGAATGATTTCGCCCTCAGAAACTGTCAAAATATCAACTACATGTTCCTGAATAATTCTAAATGTCCGCTCACTCAAGGAGGTCAGCAAACCGTCTGCAATTGTTTGAGGTTTTACAGAAGGAATAAGCCTGCCTGCATCAAAAGATTGTTTTGCATCATCTGCACCTGCAGGCTCGCCTGCATATGCCTTTACATTCTTTCCAAAATAAGCAGCAGCTAAAGCTGTCCCGCTTAATAAACCTCCTCCACCTACCGGAGCTATTAGTGCATCCAAGTGCTGGTAGTCCTCAATTAGTTCCATTGCGGCTGTAGCTTGCCCGGCAATAATATGGTCATTGTCAAAAGGGTGAATCTCAGTATAGCCAAATTTTTTAATTAAAACCTTTGTGGTGTTTTCCCTGGCTTCCAGTGTGGGTTCACAAAATGTTATTTGAGCTCCATAGCCCTCCACAGCATCTGACTTTACTTTAGGAGCATTGATGGGCATAACGATATGTGCCTTTATACCATTTACCTTTGCTGCCAAAGCCAGCGCCTGAGCATGGTTGCCAGATGAATGCGCTATCACCCCTTTCGCGTGTTGTTTGTCCGCTAATTGAAGAACTGCATTGGTTGCTCCTCGGTATTTAAAAGCGCCAACCTTTTGAAAGTTTTCACATTTGAAAAATAGTTCAGCGCCTGTTAAATCATTAAAAAATTGAGAGGTTAAAACAGGGGTTTTATGAACTACTGGGGTAATTCGTTTGTGAGTATCTATGAGTACATCCTTGGAAGGAGGGACCATATTCATTTTTTATGTAAAAATAGATATCCTATTCTTTAAACTTCAATTTATTCCAACTGCTCAAGCAACGTTTGGTACAGCTTATAATTTTTTAAATGGTCAAAAACAGGTTCACGGTTAAGGCTCGCCCTATAATTCATACCCAATTCATGAGCTCGGTTCAATTCTTTCAAAGCATCTTCATCTTTATGAGCACCTGCAAATATCCTGGCTCTGCTGTAAGTAGCCCACAAGCTTTCTGGTTGAGCATATTGCCATAAATCGTTTAACTTTAAAGCAAATTCGTAGTCTCCTATCTCTTCATAATTGAAACTTTTTTCTGCAAAATTAGCCCAAATGAAGTTCGATAGTCTCTTAGCAGAATGAGAGATAAAGACATTTCCAGATTTTTCTTTCCACTTCCATTTGTCAATTTCTTGCTTCCACCAGTCTGCCGTATAAACGCTATCAAGTTCAGGGTTCAAGTGGGTTTGAGAAAGTTTATGCAAAATTTTAATATAGGTATCACGTTCCTTTTGCTCTCTTGTCTCTTGCTTTTCTTTATTTTTGATGTCCCTTTGAACCTCCTTTCTATTAAATAGAATTGCTGGATCCTCGTCAAACTCCAGGTACAAGTCCTGAGTCAATTGTCGGATTAAAGGAAGTCCGTACACTGCATCCTTACTTATAATAACACTATCTCCGAAACTTGTTAAGGAGTTACGGATTTTAGCTTTTCTTTCTTTTGTTATTTCTTTGTTTGTCTTGAATTCAAGCCACTGCATCGCCAGGTATATTTCTTCTGAAGAGGCCCACCGGTGAGGGCTGCTTGTGATAAACAAAGCATTTTCAACTCCTGAGGCAGTGAGTTCCTTTGCCATACTTTGATGTTCGAGATAATTCATATCCACATTGCCGACAATA
This sequence comes from Cyclobacteriaceae bacterium, assembly GCA_020436145.1. Classification (GTDB taxonomy): domain Bacteria; phylum Bacteroidota; class Bacteroidia; order Cytophagales; family Cyclobacteriaceae; genus JAKISE01. The sequence goes on from JAGQYJ010000006.1 coordinate 32,869, forward strand.
GCGGCATAGTAAATACTATCAATCGGTTTTATCAAATAATTTGAATTCAAGGGGTACGCACCCCCACATGCCAATATTCCTTTTGCTTTATAAACCCCTTTTGCCATTGTCATAGCTCCCTTTGATCCACCAGAAAAACCAGAGGTGTAAACTCTATTGGAATCAATCTTAAACCTGGATTCAGTATCCTTTTTAATAGCCCTTGCAGCCTCAAATATTATTTGCCAACTACCATTTCTTGAATTATTGGAACACACAATTATATATCCGAGTTCTTCGGCCGACTTCATAAAAAGACGGGCAGGGAGTCCGCCTCTTGCCGCTGGATCAAACACATATACTATTGGCCACTGTTTTTCTTCCGTATAGTAACTTGGAAGATATAGGGCATAACTTTGATTAGTATTTTCACGACATTTCACTGTATCAATGACCTCCCCTGTCTCAAACGTCTGTGCAATTGTTACATGCTCCAGAATAAGGCATCCAATCATAAGAGTTCTACCTAGCAAAGAGTACAAAATATCAAATATTAATTTGGTTGTACTAACGGCTTTCTTTCAAAGGGGTTTTCAAAAAAGTTCTTACGTTATATATTATACTACTTTTGACTACAGCTTTGACGTATTAGATAATAATATAAACTCTTCCTTAATTGACTTTATTTTTTTGTCTATATGTAACCTATATTATGGCTTTTGCGCCCCCTCAGATATTTAAGGGGTTTAGTTTTTTAAAAAATTTTTACTCTTGAAAAATGACTAGCACCTATCAAATCATTAAAAATTTGGAAAGCATATACTGGAGTATACCTGATACGGTATCATTTCCTCCTTTGCATCCAGAAGATCTATATTTTGTAGCAACACATTGATTTTTGCTACGAAATTACAAACTCTTTCAATGCTTTATATGCAATTCGCCAATGTTAACAAGGTTCACTAACATAAATGGAAGTATAGCAAAATTTAAAAAGGGCTCTGCAAGGCTACGAACAATACAGCCGGCTTACTTTTATAAATCTCCTGCTTAATGTTATAATTCTAAGTTATTGAACAATGATTCTTGCACTCCCTACTGCGCTATCCTCTCTAATAAGTTTAATAATGTAAAGGCCCGGAACCTTGGGTGCATTTATCAGTACCTCTTCATCTGCTTTTAAGTTATCAATCATTTTTGATGATACTAAAGAACCACCCTGAGAATATATGTTTATTTTAAAGCCAGGTGATTCTTTGACCTTAACAGAAAAGAAGCTTCCCTTACTAACCGGATTGGGATAAATGGACAAAGTTTTTAACTCCTTGAGCCCACTATTAACTGATAATACATTGCCCTCTTTAACATGCACGTCCAATGTTGCGGACGAAGATTTATAACCAGTACCATCTATATAAGAAGTAACAAAAAACTTGCTCCTTTTGCTTATCTCTATAGGAAGCTCTATTTCCTGTTTACCCACAGCTGGTGATTCAACTTTTAAAAGAAATTTATTGTCAGAATATATCAACATTGAATCATAGTTAGCCCTTACGTTTATTTTAAGTACAGGTGGTATCCCCGTTATCTCCTTATAACTGGCAATAAAAGGGACACTATTAATGTCTGAAATATTGGCTGTCCAAATACCTCTTCCATGCGTTGCAGCAATCACTTCATCATCTACAATCTTCAGTTCCCAAATTGAAACTGCTGGTAAATCACTATTTAATAGATGCCAATTCAACCCACTATCAACCGATTCTACTATTCCTATCTCTGTTCCAACCCAAATTATAGAATTGTTAAAAGGCATGACTAACAGTGTGTACACTGCAACATTTGGGAACCCATTTATACTTTCAAAACCACTGCCAAAGCCAGAAAGTTCTTCCCAAGTTTGCCCCAAATCATCTGTTTTAATAACTTTCGGGCCATTAGAAAATGAAAAAAGTACATATGCAGTGGAGTCTTTGCTAGGGTGTGTCTCAATCCCAGAGATTCTTCCTAGTAGTTCCTCCGGCTGAAAGTTATTTACCTGACTAAAACTATTTCCTCCATCGGTTGATACATGTATCCTGCTCTCTGATGTCATACCTCCACCTGCCCAAACAATTTCATGGTTTGAAATTGATGTTTTTACATCCATCACAAACCCGAAGTCAGTCCAATTGTTATCTATAGGCGTTAATTCCCAGCTATCAGCAAAATCCGTGGATTTCCATACACCTTGACTTCCTACTGTAAATACTACATCTGGATTATTTAGTGAGTAATCTAGTTTTGAGACGAATGGGCTACTGGGCTCAGTGTATCCCAAGTTTGCACCTGTCCATGATTTGCCTCCATTTATGCTCTTTCTAAAGATGTTACCTTGGGATGAACAAATTAATAAATTTTCATCACCATAATGCCAAATTGCTTCAAACCCATCACCAGTTGCCTGCCTTACATAAGCTGAAGTTCGTAAAGCATCTTCATTTTTGGGTGATCTCCAAGAGCCATTGTCTTGCATGCCTCCAATAAACTCCATTTTGCCAGGTTTTTTATCCACTCCATAAAACTGACATGTATTATAACCATTGCCTAAAAATGTCCAATCTCCATCATTTACACCTGGTTCTGTACTTATGTTGGATAAGAAAACACCGCCATCATTTGCATTAAGCAATCTATAAGTTTTTGCACTTTCATCTTCCTTAATAACAAGCAAATTGTGATGGTCGGGATGCATATCCTGTTGGTTTGACTCTCCTATAGTTTGATTACTTGCGTTCCTTCCATTATACTGTGCTCTTGAATCTGATATTGGGATCGTTTTTCTGCTTCTGGTTTCCAGCTCAGATTTAATAATGGAAATTGTTGCTTCTGGCAAATTATTCGGGTTAAAAACGTTTCCGTTTGTCAACGATGGCCACATAAAATACATCTGTTTGTAAGAGTGTCCTCCATCCTTTGAAATATTAGGATCAGGCACAGTTTTGTACTCTACCGCATTCACAAAAAAATATTCCCTACCAATTGTTGCATCATTAGGGTCCCTTTCCACTAAATCCCAACTTCCATCATTTTCCTGATCACGAAACGATACCATCAACTGACGATTATTGGTCACATCCCATACCTCGAATGGTACACTAACATAATCTTCGTACTTGTAACCATTTGGTTGTACTCCGGCACCATCATCTCCGTTAACTCCAGAACCCTTTTTTATTGAAAACCTATGTGCCAGCTGAGTTTTGCCAGAGCCAAACCTAATTTCAACATCAACAAAATCTTCATTCACCAAACCTACAGCTTGATTATGATTTCCAGTTTCAAGTATCCCGCCAAAGAAAGTTGCACCAAAATTAATGAAGTTAATAAATCCAATATTTATTGTATCGACTTCATCAACAACAGGAATTGAAGGACCTTGATCTTTGATCAACATATTAAAAAGGTCTACGCCTCCAATATATACGTCATTTTCATTATAGGGATTTACAACAATTGTATTGTCATAGCCACCTTGACCGTCAAGAAAATTGTGATTTATTCCTCCATTTTCTTCTATCAACAGCTCCCAATTTTCTCCAGAGTCTTTACTGACGTACAAATCAGAGCCATTTGAACCGGTTGGGTTTGTGCTACCATAAGAACCAGAGATAGATCCTTGTACAGAAGCATATATTGTTTCGGGAGCAGATGGTGCAACAGCTAATTTGATTCTTCCATTAGTGATTATCTCTCTTCCTTTCAGCTCCCAGGTTTCTCCTCCATCTATACTTTTTAATACACCTGTTCCATTAACAGAAGCATATTGTATCTGAAAATCATCAGGATTAAATATTAAGTCCTGAATTCTTCGATTTGTTGCATATTTCTCCTGCCAGCTTATGCCTCCATCTACTGATTGAAAAATTGTGCTTTTTAGATCCGATTGAAAAATTTTAGAGCTGGTTTCGCTAACGGCCGCCAGTAAAATGTTTGGGTTCTGAGGATGCACAATTATTGCAAAGGTATTCCTGAAATCAGGATTTGATGCCGTAAATTCCAACTGGCTCCATGTCTCTCCCGAATCAATTGACTTAAAAATGCCATTTCCATCAACCCCCCCAACATTATTAAAAAATTCTCCTGTGCCTGCATATACTACCACATCATTTGACTCTGATTTCGCTAAAACTGTTGTACTAAGATTTGGTAAATCCGATGTTTTGTTAGCCCATGTCAATCCCCCATCTGCTGTTTTCCAAATACCACCTGAGGCAGACCCTGCAAGCCATGTGTTTTTATTAACATCTCCGTCTAATACTAATAGCCCGCGTGTTCTACCTGCAACATTACCCGGCCCCCTTTCTACCCAATTTATCTCTTCAAGTCTTGCATTACCTTTATTGTTGGTTTCAAGTTTTCGTAATTCATCTATCCTATAATTTGCTACATAAACTCTTCCCGGTATTTCTTTGTATCTTGTTCTAATTAACTTATGATATTCTTCCAATAATTCCGGATGATCTTGACGGTTTTCGTGTTTAATAATATTCTCTTTTGGTCTAAGGGACCCCTTTTCATAATAATTAGCTAATAAAAAAAGTATTAGACTTATTATGATAACAGTAAAACTTGTATAGAAGGGCTTGCTCATATTTTAAATAGTTGAACTTTGATTAAAGCAGCACCATGCCTGGTTTAAATGATCATAGCCAATTATGGTACATTATTTGTGTTGCAAAAGTCTCAGTAGGGCATAAATAATTTGGAGAACACCTATAAAAGGTGTTCTCCAAAAATCATCAAGACAAGGGAGCTCTACTCTTCGTATTCTAATATTAAGTCAGTAAATCCTGCGCCACCTTTGTCATTAATTGAAATAAATGTTATGGTAATTATATTATGGGGTTCGAACAAAAACCCATCATCATCTTCCGTTGGAACTGTATAGTTCAAGCTGAATTCATGGGATCCTGCTCCATATTCAAAATCCATTTCAGTCATTGGTTCCACCGGCATTGGCCCTTCTTGAGCGTATACCTGACCATAATACTGCCTGTAAATTGTATATGTGCTGCTTGAAGCGCCATCTCCTGTATTTAATATTGCTGTGATTGAAACAACATCTCCAGGGTTAACGGAAAAGTGCACCCAGTTAGAAAGTGAATCTCTGGAAGGAGCAACCCCGTCCACTAACAAATCAGTAACTCTAGGTGTCTTTTTAAAAGCATCTTCAAGCTCTTTTAAAACAACGCTGTCATCGTTCCCTGTTACACACGAAGAAATGCTGGCAGTTACGAATAAGCTTAATAATATATAAACTATTTTTTTCATAATTATCTATTTTAATTATTGAACAACCCAAGGTTTTGTCGTTGTGAAAGCTACCTGAGGTAATGATAAATTGAAATCCATCGAAGCACCAGGAACAACATCAATGTCCCCCTCTATATACAACCCAAAAATTGATTGAGAAACGGGCACTGTTGCCAAAACTCCTTTGTTTTGACCCAAATAGAAAAATGTCGCTGGCTGATCCGCATTTGGATGCGCATATATATCAGTCGTTGAGTAGTATGAATCTGTTACTCTTGTCACCGTCATTGTCTGGCCAAAACTAGCTCCTCCAAAAGAAGTGCTCGTAGAGGTATAACCTCCTGACAAATCAACAGCACTAACATCTTCTAACAATACCGCTACATGCCTGGTTGTTGTGGATGTAGATTCCTGTCCTAATCCATTAACAACGGAAACCGTGTACGTAATTGGATAATATCCGGGAGTGTTCGGATCAACGCTTCCACTAATAACAACATCTTCCGAAATATCATCAACTCCCAAAGTCGCAGTAGCTCCTTCTTCAGTATAGCTTCCTTGCCCTACAACAAATGTATATGGATTACTTCCATTTACTGAAATAGCAGGGAACTTGATCTCTTTTACGTCTCCTGTCTGTACATTCAAAGTGGTTTCCGGTGCTTTAAAGTACTCACATGAACTCAAGCCCAAAACAACCACAACTGTTATAATATAATTTAAATATCTCATATTTCTCATTTTTATTGATTCCACCATACTTTATCCCCAATGTTACCGTTAGGTTCGGCATTAGGGTTAGTAGAAATTTCAGATACTGGATAAAGGGCTCTCATTGGAAACATGCTTCCGTTTAGCGAGGCTCCCGTTCCAGCGACACTTTGATTGAAGTTCAAATAATCAAACCTTCTTACTTCAGCCCAGGCTTCAACATTCATCACTCCACACATTGCCAACCATTTTTGAGTCGCCATGGCATCTAAGTTCTCTTGCATTGTTCCATTAGGAAATTCATATTTGCCTCCTGTAGTCACAAAAGCGGAACCATTATTTCCAGTAAAGCTAAAAGCAGCTAAAACAGCTTCATCGTATAAATTTGCAGCATTACCTCCAAGACCTCTAATTGCTATTTCTGCCTGCAAAAACATGCTTTCAAAGCCAGTCATTAAATAAACGGGCGAAGTAGGTGCAACCACATTGACAGAACTTGGGACAGAGCTATTTCCAATAGGCGTACCACTTGCTTGTAAAACACCTTCTCCCTGTGTGATTCCAATGTACTGGCCAACCTGTGCGCCTGTTGTTGCGGCATCAAAATAAAAGCTAATTCTAGGGTCTGCATTAGCATTTAACATATCAATAATAGTTGCACTACCATTTATATTAACACCACCTAACCCGGTACCTGTTGTTGTAACATCACCACTGTACAGAGGATTTTCATTGTAAGATCCTCCTGCGTATGGTACAAAAGCATCCTCATCTGGCCCCAAAAACTCCGCTCCGGAAGAAATTAAGGTCTGTATACCAGTTTGAGAAACTGAAGGTCTAGCATCAATTTGACGGATGTAAATTCGTAGCTTAAGCGTATTGGCAAATCTTATCCATGCATTCATATCTCCTCCAAAAATTAAATCGTCTGCTCCCGGGGTAATACTGTTCGCATCAATTTTTGCCAATGCATCATCAAGAGTAGTGATAATGCCATCATAAATAAGGTCACCATCATCATAGGATGGAAATAGGTTACCATCCTTACCCTGAAGTGCTTCCGTATAAGGAACCTTGTCCCATACATCCGTCAAGACCTGATATGTATAAGCTGTTAATATTTCAGCAATTGCCTCATAATTAGGAGTACCATCTTCTACAGCTTTTTCCTTAACAAATTTCAAATCCTCCAGGGCCCAAGCATACCCATGCAACCACGCTGTCTGAGTCGAATTACCATTGTATGTGTAATTATCATACACTTGGTATTGTGCAGCCTGGTAAGCCTGGGTCCAGTACTGGCTAAGGTAACCTGCCATAATCCCCAGATCCAGGTTAAGCATATAGGTTAACGATGCCTGTGCTACCGGCAATGTAAATGCCGTTGTTGATGTTGCAGGCGCATTAGGAGATGTATTAATATCTAATGTTTTATCACACGATGTTGAGAAAATCAACATTGCTCCCAATAAAAATGTGATCTTGAATATATTTCTTTTCATAGCGTTTCAAATTATAGTGAAAGTCTTACACTCACTCCATATGTACTTGTACTTGGAGTTGTTCCAAACTCAAAGCCAGTCAAGTTTCCCACATTAGTATTTCCAGATGTGAACGAATTAACCTCCGGATCAATGAATGTGTTTCGTTTGGGGGTATTTATCCATAAATTCCTCCCATAAATACTAACGTTCACCCCAGTAAACGGTGTTGGCTTCAGAAGCGATTTACTTAAATCATATGATAGACTCAACTCCCTTAGTTTGGTATATGAACCGTCAAAAATCAGATACTCGCCAAAACCATTAATTACGTTCCAATACTGACGTATATTATTAGAAGCATAAGTTAAAGGCACTGTATTGGGGGAGTATGTTCCGTCTCCATTATCAACCACCGAGAATGGTACAATAAATCTTTCCCTATTATTGAACGCTGTTTCAACCGCGGTACCATTAAAGTAAGTTGATCCTGCCGTTCTAGAATACACGTTACCACCTTGCTTGTGATCAAAGGTTGCGCTTAAGGTGAACCCTTTAAAACTTAGCGAAGTGGTTAAACCTCCTAACCAATCCGGTTGAACACTTCCAAAGTGTTCTGGTGCAGGAGCCTGTTGTGGTAAGCCATTTCCATCAACTACTAAGTTTCCATTAGGGTCTCTTAAAGCAGTTGGCGCTTCAAAAATACCGTAAGGCTCTCCTTCGATTGCTTTTAACTGATAGTTAGCTAGCCCCACCCCAATTGTCAAATCTCCTGAAGGAAGCGATGAAACCAAGCTTTCTATTTTAGTATAGTTTACACTAATGTCCCATCTCCAATCAGCCGTTTTTATAGGAGTACCTTTAAGCAGAACTTCCCATCCTTTGTTTTCTATAGTTCCAGAATTTAGTACCTGAAATGAAAAACCCGATGATGGTGGTGCTTGAACCGTAACAATTTGATCTTCGGATTTTTTTGTAAAATAGGTTAAATCAATACCTATTCTATCATTCAAAAATCTTAAGTCCGTTCCAAACTCCAGCTCTGTTGTAAACTCTGGAGTCAGGTTTGGATTTCCTATAACATTCCCTTCGGTAAATCCAGGAACACCATTTAAAGGAAAATCAACACGTCCAAAATTACCTGTTATAGAAGATCCCGGACCACCTTGTGGTGCAAAGAAAACCGATGCTGTACTATAAGGTGGTGCATCGTTACCCACTTTGGCATAACTTGCTCTAAATTTTGCATATGTCAAAATATTCTCAATTCCTAAATCCACAGCGTCTGTAAGAACAAAACTTGTGTATACACTTGGGTATGAAAAGGAATTGTTCTCCTTAGGAAGTGTAGATGACCAGTCATTTCTGAAGGTCGCCCCTAAGAACCAAAATCCTTTATAAGAAAAGTCGGCTTGAGCATAAGCACCTAATAGTCTTCTTTTAGTTCTGCTCTCTGTAGAACTTACAGCGGAAGAACCATTACTTATATCGTCAAATCCAGGAATTGAAGTAGCATTCACTGAAGAGACGATTGCACTCCCAGATCTTTCATTATAATTGTATCCAACAAGAACATTGAGGTTTATATCTGAGGTCAAATCCTTATTGAAATTAGCTGTAAAATTTGCATCTATTTGATCGTTGCTCCAAGCCTCATTCTGAATAAATCCAGGTTCGTTTGCTCCGCCATTGGGGCTAAGTGCAGAGGCAATCCTTCTTTCTTTTACCCTTTTTCTATTATCAGAAATATGATCAACACCTAATTTTGCAGTAAATCGTAACATTTCAATTGGTTGGTAACCAATATTGAAATTACCATAGATTCTATTCAGAGTTTTGACATATGAGTCGTTAAATAAATTAAAGTAAGGGTTCTGAATAAATGGAGTGTAATACCAGTCAACGCCATTATAAGGGTTGCTCAAATCCCTTTGCTCAATAATACTTATTGATCTACTAGTTTGTATAACCTGGTTATATGGTGACTCTCCTCCTTGACCATTAATAGCCAAATCATTTTTTTGGCGTACGTAATTCGCTATCACACCAAAATCGAATTTATCCATCTTGGCAGATGAGTTGATAGCAAAGGTGTTCCTCTTTAGTTCTGTACCTGGAACAACTCCGGTTTGCTTAAGGTCGGAGAGTGAAAGTCTTACTTTTGCATTCTCAGTACCTCCACTTAAGGCTAGGCTATTTGTAAACATTGTTCCAATATCCCAAAACTCACGTAGATTGTCGGGAAGAGCGTCATAAGGTTTGACCCTTTGAGTATTGAAATATTCACTTGCAGGATCAAGTATAATTGATCCATATGGTCTTAGTTCCCCATTGAACGCATCTCCCCAGCTTTCCTGGTCATTTAAAAAGTTCAGGTTATCACCTGCTTGCCCTTGTCCAAATTGGTTTTGAAGTGTTGGTAATACCAATACTCTCTCGAATTGATAAGAAGTGTTGTAATCAATGTTTATTTTGCCATTAGTATTTTTACCCTTTTTAGTAGTAATAATAACAACACCATTTGCAGCTCTTGATCCGTACAAGGCTGCTGCAGAAGCACCTTTCAAAATAGACATTGATTCAATATCTTCAGGGTTCAGGTCATTGATAGCATTTCCTCCATCAACCGCTCCTTGTAGAATACCACCTGCATTATTGTTAGAGTTGTTAACAGGAACACCATCAATTATAAAAAGGGCCTGGTTGTTACCTGTTAAGGAAGATGTGCCTCTTAAAACAATGTTAGTACTTGCACCAGGAGCACCTGAAGCATTAGTAATTTGAACACCTGCTACCTTACCTTGAATTGCCTGAATTGCACTTCTTGTTTGTGATTTAACAAGTTCTTGAGAGCCTACGTCTTCTACTGCATATCCTAGAGCTTTTTTCTCTTTTTCAACACCAAAAGCAGTAACTACCACTTCACTTAATTCTGTTATATCTGTTTCTAAGGCAACATCAATAACAGCTCGTGCTCCTATTGGAATCTCCTTAGACCCATAACCTATAAAGCTAACTATTAAGGTTGCACCATTTGAGGGAACTGTCAGCTTATAGTTACCGTCAATATCGGTAACTGTACCATTCGTTGTGCCTTTAAGCAAAACGTTCGCTCCGGGTATAGGACTACCATCGTCAGCTGATGTAATCTTACCTGAAACGGTTCGATCTTGAGCGTATAACAAGCTACTTGAAAACAAGATACCTGTCAACGCCAGCAATTGTAGAATTCTTTTCATACAATATTTTTTAAGTTGAACAATAGATTAATTTGGACAAAGCACACTTTGCCCTTTCCCAAAAGTGATTACCAATTCATTAGAATACTTCCCTCATTTAGGGCCATTTATTTTTCTATAAATTGATTTTTGTATCCCCAATTATTGGGTATATATTCAACAAAATAAATGACGTATAACGATTTTAGGGTGATAAAATCATGTCTGTATTTCTAAATATAATGATTCTGGTTAACGAAAATGGGGGATGGTAATTAGGGGTATTAGGTGATCAGAATATTAACAACTTAAACAATATTTTAACTTTCTGTAAACAAAAAACACCTTCATTGAAGGTGCTTAATGTGTTGATTGTTCTGTAAGACCTGAAACTAGATCAGATTATCTCTTCGAGCTATCTCCAAAGCTTCTGATTTTGAGTTTGCATGAAGTTTAGAGTAAATATTTTTTACATGGGATTTTACTGTCTCTATTCCAATGTTAAGTTCATCAGCTGCAATTTTATAGGTTTTGCCTGTAGCCAACAGACTTAAAATCTCTGTCTCCCTATTTGAAAGGGGGGTATCAGTGCTTCTTTGAAAAGAAGACACTACCATCTTAGCAATTTTTGGACTCATAGGAGCCCCGTCATGCATGATTTGATCCACTGCCTGAAGAAGTTCTACATGGTTGGAGCTTTTGGTTATGTATCCGCTGGCACCTGCAACCAAGGCATCAAATACCATTGTACTATCCTCGTAGACGGTAATAACTATAATCTTGATTTTGGGGTCTAACTTTTTAATCTTCCTTATTCCAGTAATACCGTCCATTCCCGGCAAATCCAGATCTGTAAAAATTACATCAGGATTATCTTTTCTTAGATTTTTAAGAGCTTCTTCTGCAGTTGTGTATGTTCCTACTACATTATAGCCACTATTGCTGCTTAGAATTAAAGCATATCCATCTTTTACAGCTTCATTGTCTTCAATTATGACAATTCGTGTCCTAAAGTCGAGCATGTTGTTGAGTTTTTTATATTGACCTTCCAAAATTATAGGTGTTTAAGTATTAGTAACAACCCTAGGTTTTAGGGAATTCTCCTTCAATATGTACGCCTAAACCCCCATTTAGGTTATGAAAAAATGTTAAATCATAATTTATCCTTCTGGCCCGGGTTTTCATATTGGTAATTCCTCTGCTTGACATTAACTGGTCCCGACTAAGTCCTTTTCCATTATCTTCAAAATCTATTTTTAGTTTATTCGTTTTGATATCCACAGAAAATATTAATTGTGCCTGAGTGCATTTGGAGTGCATCAGACTATTAGTCATGGCTTCTTTAAAAATAAAGAACAATTGCCTACTATATCCTACAGGTAACTTCGTCTTTATCAGATTTGCAGGAATGCCTTTTTTTACTTCGAATTCTATGGAGGTGTTGTCAAAAAGTTCTGTACCAAAATTGCATATGTAATTAATAATCTCACTTAGCTTATCACTTTTAGGGTTAATTGACCAGATAAATGATTTTGTGCCATCAAACAATTGCTTGGAGGCTGTTTCTATACGTGTAAGTGCTTTTTGAATTTCATTGTTTTTGCCTTTAATAAGCATTTGAAGTGTACTTACAAGTACAATAATACTCGCCAGTTTGTTTCCCATTTCATCATGAAAATCCTGAGCCATCATTAGCCGAAGTGATTCTGATTCCTTTCTTCGAATATTTGCAATTTCCAAAGCCCTTTTTATAGCAGCATTTACTCTTAATTGATAAATTGCCCATAACAGCGTAAATACAAAAAAGATAACACTTATGCTAAACCACCATTTTGCCCAAAAAGGTGGAGTAACCACCACATTTATTTTCTGATGGTTATAAACCCAATTTATTCCGTCATTACTCACTTTCACTCTAAAGGGGTATGTCCCTGGTCCAAGATTCGCATAACTCACCCTTCTTTGATCTCCGGAAAAAACCCATGTTGAATCAATCCCCTCCAGCATGTATGAATAGGATAACTTTTCATTTTGGTTGTAATTAATTGAAATAAATTCAATTGTGAAAAAATTTTTTCCGTACGGCAAGGGGATCTCATTCAGCTTGCCTGGAACTGTATCAGCGGCATAGACTTCCCCCTGCACCCATACACGATTTAAAATAGGAGGAGTTGGGTCAGCCTTCTTTATGTTTTGAGCAGCATAAGAAGTATGAAAAAAACTCGACCAAAATAACCATAGCCAAAAAAATGTTTTCGGGGAATAGCTCACATTAGGTTAATAATATATCATCCTAACGTTTTTATTGTCTTTAAGGTTGTTCCCTCATTTTTAGGGTTAATAGGTTATTGGTCCTTTGAAGCTATTCTTCACAAAACGACCCTTT
>JAGQYJ010000069.1 GCA_020436145.1 Cyclobacteriaceae bacterium
CCCTTACTTCCTTTAGTTGGGAGAATAGGATCATGTTATTGATGGTAGTGCTTCTACCGATTGTATTCATTATTAAATGGATCGTAAGCAGAAGTGTTGGTCAAAAGTTACCTGTTGCTTTACCCAAAGAACAAATCAAATGGTCTCCATTGGTGCTGCTAAGGCATTTGCCCGGACTGTTTATGCTATTAGCACTGACCTGCATAATTCTGGCATTGGCACGCCCACAGAAAACAAATGAAAAAGTTGAGCAATGGACAGAGGGAATTGATATTATGTTGGTAATAGATATTTCCGAATCCATGCAAATAGAAGATTTTAAGCCCAATAGGCTTGAGGCAGCCAAAGAAGTTGCAGAAAACTTTATTGGAGGCCGCTTTCAGGACAGGATAGGAATAGTGGTGTTTTCAGGCGATGCATATTCACTATCTCCCCTTACTACGGACTATGATTTGCTTAAAGCTCACCTGGAAGATATTGATTTTGACATGATTCAGAATCGTGGTACAGCGATAGGCAGTGCACTGGCTGTTGCTACCAACCGCATGCGCGAATCGGAAGCGCCTTCCAAAGTGGTCATTCTTTTGAGCGATGGTGAGAATACCGCTGGCAACATTGACCCCGTAACAGCAGCAGAGTTGGCAGACGCCTACAATATAAAGATATACACCATTGCTGTGGGTAAAGAAGGACGAGTGCCCTTTGGTAAAGATTTCTTTGGTCAGCCAAAGTATATTGAAAACTCGCTGGACGAAACCACACTTAGAAAAATAGCTGAAATAGGTCACGGTCAGTTTTTCAGGGTTTCCAACAACAAGGCATTAGAGGAAGTTTTTAAACGTATCGATACCTACGAAAAGGCAGAGATTAAAGAAAACCGCTACAAAGACACCAATGATTTTTACCAGGTGTATCTGAAATGGGCCATTTTGTTTTTCCTTACCTGGTTATTGCTTAAGTCTACCTTTGTAAGCAACGTACTTCAGGATTAACTTTGAGATAGCCATGACAACAGAAGCATTACAAACATTTTGGTCAGAGCTTAAGCCTTACAACGCCAAACTGGTTGCCGTAAGTAAAACCAAGCCTGTAAGCGACCTTATGGAAGCCTATTCGGCTGGCAACCGAATCTTTGGCGAAAACAAAGTGCAGGAACTGGTGAGCAAGGCCGAAGAAATGCCAAAAGATGTGGAATGGCATATGATTGGGCATTTGCAGCGTAACAAGGTAAAGTATATAGCTCCACTTGTATCGCTTATCCATGCCGTTGATTCGGTTAGACTTTTGAAAGAAATTGATAAGCAGGCGGAGAAGAACAACAGGGTAATTGATTGTTTGCTGCAAGTACACATAGCCAAAGAAGAAGCCAAATTCGGATTTGATGCCCAGGAACTAAAATTGGTGGTAAATGATCCTGAAGTGGCCAAAATGAAGCATGTCAGGATTTTGGGGTTGATGGGTATGGCTACCTTTACGGAAGATAATGAGCAGATTCGGGCTGAGTTTAAAGAGCTGAAAACCCTTTTCGATGAGTTGAAAGGCGGTCAATTGCCCGAAAACATAGTAATGAAAGAACTTTCAATGGGCATGAGCGGTGATTACACCATAGCCTTAGAAGAAGGTAGCACCATGGTGCGCATAGGAAGTTCCATTTTTGGATTAAGAAGTTGTCAGATAGATGCATAAATTATTTTTACTTGCCGGAAGCATTTCAGGAATGCTCAGTGTTATGATTGGCGCCTTTGGCGCCCATGCCTTAAAAGCTACCTTGGAAGCCCACAACCGGCTGGAAACCTTTGAAACCGCTGTGAAATACCAGTTTTATCATTCCTTGGCTTTGCTTGCTTTAGGAGCATTGATGCTCCATTTTCAACACAAGTCATTTACTATTTCGGGCTACGGTTTTATAGCAGGTATTTTGGTTTTCTCAGGTTCGCTATACGTATTGTCTCTTACAGGAATTACCAAATTTGGAGCTATTACGCCATTGGGAGGATTAGCGTTAATATTAGGCTGGGCCTCGTTGGCTTGGGGTATTTATAAAAGCATTTAATTTACTGATATACTCCAAACACCTCCTTAGATGCTATATTCTCCGCTTCCTTAAAAGCATCCATATCAAATTTATGATCAACCCCATTTGCTTCTAACTGAGCAATTATTGTTCGTGTATCGATATTGCCCACCAGCTCATCTTCTGCCATTGGGCAACCCCCAAAACCAAGAATAGCACCATCAAAACGCTGGCAACCGGCCTCTAAGGCTGCCTTTATCTTCTCTCCTGCCATTTCAGGGGTGGAATGCAGGTGGACACCCAATTGAACATCTGGGTATTTCTTTTTCAGAGCAGCAAACAAAGAACCAATCTGGTGAGGCTGCGCAGCCCCAATAGTATCTGATAGCGAAATGATATTTATTCCTAGCGTCACAAGGATATCAGTAAATTGATCAACGATCTCGACCGAATAAGGATCGCCATAGGGGTTTCCAAATCCCATGGAAATATAGGTTACGAGCTCCCGATCCGCCTTTTGGCACATCTCCTGAATGCGCGACACATCCTCAATGGCATGCGCTATCGATCGATTGGTATTACGCTGCTGAAAGGTTTCTGAAATGGATAACGGATAACCTAAATAACTAATTTGTAGATGTGCCAGTGCTTCGTTGGCTCCACTTTGATTAGCAATTATTGCTAGGAGTTTTGTTTTAGTCGATTCCAGGTCCAAACCGGCTAAAACTTCTTTGGTATCTGCTAGCTGTGGTATTGCCTTGGGTGAAACAAAACTTCCAAAATCGAGGGTATGAAAACCAACCTTTAGTAAAGCATTAAGATATTTTATCTTGGTATGAGTAGGAATAAATTCCTTAATACCCTGCATGGCATCTCTTGGACATTCAACTAAATGCATACCCAAAAGTAATTGTAATTAATACGTAATAAATAAAATGGGCAAACTTATTGAAACTGTTCTGTTCTTGATGACTTAATAGCTAGTACTCTGTTGTACATGGCTTGAGCTACAAATCCAAACACAAAAAACATGGGAAATTGAACCCAATAAAGTGAACACTGTTGTTCAAAAAATTGCAAGTTCAACGTTCCTGTTGCCATTAGCGGAATAATAACTACAAGCAACAGAACATCAAGTCCTATGGAAAGGAACGCCCAGTAAGACATCAGCTTAACAACAGATTTCCAGCTTACAGATATCCCCTCTTCTGTGGTACGTTTAAAAAATCTGTATGCAAGATCCACAAAGACCACGGATGCTATTATTATACCAATGCTCGATCTAAGAGAAGATGGTAGCTGATATAGACTTACAATTGTAGCAACAACTATTGCATATCCAATTACAAAATAAGTAGTAGCCCAGTAAAGTTTTCGCATCCGGCCATGTTTTGATTACACTTATGAGACGCACCCCGGCTTGCCTTAGTTGCATTTGTTTATGTAAATGTTGAAAAAAATGTGATGAATGGTCTTATTAGGTAAAATTAACCCAAAAACATACCGAATAAGTAGTGATCGGAAGTTCTATCTACTTACAATATTTTTTAATCGCTGCATCAGCTGAACTTATTCCTAGCTCTTTTGCCCTTTCAAAATCGCTACATGCAGCAGCTTTTTTCTTTTGAGACAAATACAAAGTAGCTCTATAGAAATAAGCCATACCGTTACCTGCATCCAGCCTTAAGGCTACCGAGTAATCATTCAGTGCTTCTTTTGCCTTACCCAGCTTTTGATTTGCCTTTGCCCTGTACGCAAAAGCTATACTGCTTTGCTTATGAGATGAGACAGCTTTATCAAATTCATAAAAGGCCTTCTCATAGTTTCCAGCCTGAAACTCCATTTCTCCAAGAGTAATTCTTCCCTGCAAATGGTCCGGGTCAAGTTTAAGCACTTTTTGCAAATCCTGACGTGCCATGATATCATTATCCAATTTCTGATAAGTTCTGGCCCTGTTGTAAAGTGTCTTTATATTCCTTGGATAAAGGCTAAGATATTTATTGTACGACTCCAACGCCTTATCATATTGACCTGTATCATAATAACTATCTCCTTCCAGGGTTTTCCCACCTGTACAAGCAAATAATGCTATCGCAAGACTAATGCCTACTAAATATTTCATCTAAAAATTGAGCTTATTGTTTATTTTAATTGATTAAGAAACTTCTCAACAGCCTCCCAATAATAAACGGAATCCCCAAACTTACTCCATAGTGCACTTGAACCATGATTTCCTGCTGTTGTGGGAAGAAAGAATTCCTTTTTGTCAGACTGAATGGCTGCAAATATACCTGACCAGCTTGACTTTTCACCTTTGGCAGAAGTAATAAACACAGGCTGGGTTATTTGGGCTGCCGATTCAGTTATCCATTGTTTTGATCTACCTTGATTTGCAAAATATTCACCAGGAGAAAATGAAAGCACAGCATCTACTTTATCAATGTTGTCTCCGGCATACTTAAGTACAAGCGCAGAAGAGTAAGAACTTCCCCAGGCGATCATTTTACCCTGAGCATAGAATTTTCTGGCGTATTCAATAGAACTCTCTATATCCTTATAGGCATCTACGTAATTAGTTGGCTTCATCTGTTCCTGTGCGAGTAAAAAGGACTGATTTTTTACTCCATTTACCTGACCCCCTGATCGTAAATCAACCGCCATACAATTAAACCCCATCATGTTAAGTCTGGGTGCTATCTCTTCATATTCTCCTCTGCTCCATCTGGCCTGATGAAATAAGACAATAAACGGAGCTGATTTATCATGCATAATGTATAAATCAGCTGTTAAGGTCAAGCCATCTTTTGAAGGAAAGGTTATTGTTTTTGCTTCCTGATCTGCTGATAACAATGAACTGATAACAAAAAATACGTGAAGAAATATCATTGCACTATAAGTTTAACGCACTAAAGCCGGTGGGTTACTTAAATTATCGTATGCTACCAACTCAATTCCTGCATGACCAATAAACATCTCAGCCTCTACTTTCAACGGTATTTTGTTTTCATCATCAGAGAACCAGGCGATGATGGAATCTTCTCCTTCAAAAATCGTATTGTCTGGCATAACAGGTATAAATTTAATGCTTTTAAACTTACCGGCTTTTGTTTTTAGCACCTCCCTGCCATACATTACGACCTTAAACTCATAAAATGTGTCTTCCAAAAATGAGGTAATGGAAAGCGTATCGCCTTTGTTAAGCTTATCAAAATCCAATGTTCGCATCCATAAAAAACCGGAGAACATATCTCGGGTAACACTGTTCATAGAATATGCTTTAGGCTCCTTATACTTTCCAGTTTCAAAATCAAGGTCCTTCACGCGAATGGAATCTATGCCAAAATCAAAATAAGTTACTTCGTTTTTTCTGTATCTGCCTTCTTGCAATGTCCTGTATCCAATATGTGTCACCAATGAACTTGTATCCACATAAGCACCCCAATGGTCATCAACGCTGGCAAGCCAGTCAACTATTCCACTGGTCTTTCCATATGCATCTACTTTATAGCAAACCCTGTTATTGACTTTATGAAGGGTATTCTGTACCTCGAATGTACCTCTACCTACTGTAAAGAATCCATATGTAGCCTTATAGCTTAAGTATTCCCCTCTTTTGAATTCTGTTCTGGGGAGATAAGCATAAATGGAATCTTCAGGAGCCTGAGCACTCATTTGCCCGGCATGAAGAATAAACAATATCGAAATAAAGGTCGTTAGCGGTTTCATATTCACTTCAGTAAACAAACTTGGTGCCAGCCCTATACGGAAACATTATGATCTCTTAGGGCATCATTCAAAGAGGTCTTTTTATTCGTACTTTCTTTTCGTGTGCCAATTATTAACGCACACGGAACATTATAAGTACCTGCAGGAAATTCCTTTGGATATGAACCTGGGATTACAACCGAGCGGGGCGGAACAATTCCATTATAAATTTTAGGCTCATTTCCTGTCACATCAATTATTTTAGAACTGGCCGTAAGTGTAACATTTGCTCCTAGCACCGCCTCCTTTCCTATTCTTACACCTTCTACCAAAATACATCTCGAACCAATAAAAGCATCATCTTCTATAATAACAGGTGCAGCCTGAACCGGCTCGAGCACGCCACCAATACCAACACCTCCACTTAAATGAACATTTTTACCCACCTGGGCACAACTACCAACAGTTGCCCAGGTATCCACCATAGTTCCTGAATCCACATTCGCACCGATATTCACATACGATGGCATCATTACCACACCCCTGTTAATAAACGAACCATAGCGTGCAACCGCGTGAGGTACCACTCTAACACCGAGTCCTGCATAACCTGATTTTAATTTTATTTTGTCATGAAACTCAAGAGGCCCAACTTCTATTGTCTCCATATTTTGAAGCGGAAAATAAAGAATAACAGCTTTCTTAACCCAGTCATTCACCTTCCAGTCATTACCATCCGGTTCAGCTACACGCAACCTTCCCTTGTCCAACTCTTCAATCACCTTCTCAACAGCCTTAACTGTTTGAGAATTTTTCAAAAGCTCCCGGTTTTCCCATGCTGCCTCTATTAATTGTTTGTCAATCATAATTCTGTATGTATCTTACAAATGTGAAAAGAAAAATACTCATCGCATCATTCTTAAAACCTGTAAACGACATCAGATCGTTTAAAAAAATGGCTGTGAGTATTGCCAAAAATAATAGATATGATGTTTATACAACGGGATACCCCGTAAGTCTTTCCAAGGATAACCAAAACGTAACACTATTACCCTTAAAACCCTTTAAAAGAAATGGCATTGGTAGAATACGGGCAAGGCGAGAAGTTTGGAAAATATATCTTAAATTAAAACCTGAAGTAATTATAGTTAATTCACCTGATTTACTTGTAGTTACAGTAATATACAAAATATTATTTGGCAGCAAAATTATATACGATATCAGGGAAAATTACTTCAGAAATCTATGGTATCAATCGAACTACATCGTTGGCATAAGGCATATATTGGCAATTGCTATTAGAACTATAGAAGTGATTACAGCTCCTTTTTTCAACCACTTCTTACTTGCTGAAAAAGTATATTCTAAACAATTAAAGTTTATCAGGCACAGATATACAATTATTGAAAACAAAAGTCTGCAGACTGATATTATGAAAAGCCAAAAAGGTAATGGTAATACTCTACAATTTCTGATAAGTGGAACTATTGCCAGAGAGTATGGTGTGCTTGAAGGAATAAGCTTTTATAAACAAGTTCGAGAATCTTTTCCAGGATCAAGACTCATGATCATAGGGCATTGTGCCAACAAAAAGACTTTTGAACTACTTGAACAGCATGCGAATGAAGATGATACAATTCATCTTAATATTAGCACTGTACCGCTTCCTCATTTTGAAATAGAAAATGCAATGCTTCAGTCCGATGTCGGACTCCTGCCCTATCTTCCTAATAGAAGTACGGATGGAAAATGGCCAACAAAGCTTTTTGAATATATGGCCTATGCACTGCCATTCATAATTCAGCAGAGCCCTACCTGGAATTCTTTTGTAGTAGGAAACAAAGCAGGTATTGTGCTGGATTTTACTAACAACACTCAATTTAGCGGAAGTGCAATTTCTGAATTACTCGCTGTATCTTCTAATGCAAAAAAGGTTCCCGGGATATTCTGGCATGAGGAAGAAGAGAAGCTTGAAAATGCACTTGAACAGTTGTTTGTAAATTAAACTAAATATTTTTTTAGCTTAATCTAAAATATATTTTACCTTTGCATAAGAAAAATACTCTTATGCTTACACGTTCAGAGGAAAACTACCTTAAAACTATTCTTCATCTATCAGAAGAAACGCAAAAACCTGTCAGCACTAATGCGGTTGCCGACAAATTGTCCACCAAAGCAGCCTCAGCAACAGATATGATTCAAAAACTGGCTGCAAAAGGGCTTGCATCCTATTATAAGTATAAAGGCGTCAAGCTGACAACAAAAGGCACCAGGGAAGCTCTGAGAGTAGTTAGAAAACACAGACTTTGGGAGGTATTCCTTCTAAAAGAGCTTCATTTTAAATGGGATGAGGTTCATGAAATTGCAGAACAACTGGAGCATATAAAATCTCCTTTGCTAATAGAACGACTGGATGAACATCTCGGATTTCCCAAGTTTGACCCACATGGGGACCCTATTCCAAATGCCAATGGAGAGGTTGTTACCATTCCAACTACAACCTTAAGCATACTTAACCCCGGTGAAAGATGCCGGGTGATTTGTGCTAAAGATTCATCCAGCGATTTACTCACGTATCTGGATAAAATAGATATTTCTCTGGGAGTTGAGATTGAAATCATGGAATTCCATGCTTTTGACAGCTCATTTTCCATTCGTGTGGAAGGTGCAGGCCCCATAACTCTTTCAAGTAAGGTGGCAGAAAACATAATAATAGAAAGATTATGAGCCAGTCACTTATCAATTTAACAGCCTTTTTAGGAATTGCATTGACCCTTTGGTTAGTCGCAAAAGCACTTTCTTCTAAAAATGTACTTCAAAGTAAACTGAAGAAGCAAAAGACACTTACAGAAGATATTTTAAAGCAATTATATCATGTTGAACAAAGCAGGAGAACTGCCACATTGGATAATCTTGCGGGTGCCCTTCAGCTAAGAAGAAGAAATATATTACCGGTGGTCGAAGCAATGACAACTACCGGATTAATTAATTTGAATGATACAGAAATTGAGCTTACTGAGGAAGGAAAACAGTATGCCTTGAAAATTGTACGGATTCACAGGCTTTGGGAAAAATACCTTGCTGAACGAACAGGCCATAAACCCAGTGAATGGCACCATTTAGCAGAAAAAATGGAACACAAATTAAGTGAAGAGGAAACAGGAAAGCTTGATTCCTTTTTAGGTAATCCAATGTTTGACCCTCATGGTGATCCCATTCCAAGTGAACTTGGAGAAGTAAATACCGTTAAGTGGACGCCTTTGCCCTCCTACCCTGTAAATAAGCCAGGGAAAATAGCCCACATTGAAGACGAGCCCGGTGTGGTTTACAGACAAATTTTAAACAAACGAATATTTGTTGGTTCCCATATTAAGCTAATAAAGGCAAATAACAATGAAGTTGCATTTATATGTGAGGGTGAAAAACATCGCTTTTCTTCCATAGTTGCAGCTAATATTCATATTGAACCTCTGAGTGAAGATGAGGCTTTTGAAGAAAATGCAATTCGGCTTTCCGCGTTAAAGGCAGGTGAAATAGCTGAGGTAATTGGCCTTTCAAAAGAATGCAGGGGAGCAAATAGACGAAGACTTTTAGATCTGGGTATTCTTCCCGGAACACAGGTAGAAGTTGATTTAGAAAGCCCTATGCGAGACCCGGTAGCCTATAAGGTAAGAAATACCTCGATAGCACTTAGAAACTCATTGGCAGACCTGATTTTGATAAATAAGAATTAACTATGACGACCAATCAGATAGGATGTGAAGATTGTGCATTCCACAATGTAAACAGCTTGAAAAAGCTGGGTGTTGATACTTCTGATACAGATTATGTTATTGCGTTAGCCGGAAACCCGAATACAGGAAAAAGCACGGTTTTCAACGCTTTAACAGGCTTACGGCAACATACAGGTAACTGGCCGGGAAAAACTGTGGTAAGGGCTGAAGGTGGCTACCTATACGATGACAAAAAATACAAACTGATTGATCTGCCAGGCACATATTCATTGTTATCCACCTCTCAGGACGAAGAAGTAGCACGTAATTTTATCTTATTTGGCAAACCAGATGTTACCATAATTGTAGTGGATGCTTCGAGGTTAGAGCGCAATCTGAATCTTGTATTGCAAATACTTGAGATAACAGGTAAAGCCGTATTATGCCTCAATTTAATTGATGAAGCAGAACGCCATAATATTAAAATTGATGAACGGGAACTAGCCAAAAACCTTGGCATACCGGTGGTGGCTACGATAGCACGTACTCAGCAGGGTATTCCAGAACTGCTTTCCACCATAAGAGATGTTGCAATTGGAAAAATTATTTGCAAACCAAGGAAAGTAAAGAGTCTCTCGGCTTCATTGGAAGAATCGGTAAACCAGTTAGCAAAAAAAATTGAAGAGCAATTCCCTGGACTGCCCAATAGCCGTTGGGTTGCTTTCAGACTATTGGAAGGTGATGAAAGAATAACTGAGGCCGTACTTAATAATGAATTGAAGGAATTAGTTTAAAATGAATAAAAACACAGATAATTCAATTGTTCAACTTGCCTCAGAGCTCAGGTGGAAATTAGGAGATAATTTCCATGACAAGCTTACAGAGGGCATTTATACGGATGCTTCACTTATTGCCGCCCAGGCTGTAGAAGAACATGGCAAAAAAAGAAACTATACCCTCGATAGCAAGATTGATAAAATTGTGACAAGCAAAAAGTGGGGATTCCCTATTATGATTGGTATTTTGTCTGTTATTCTATGGATAACCATTACCGGTGCCAATTACCCATCCGGTCTTTTGTTTAATCTTCTTATTGATACCCTATACCCTGCTTTAAAGAGTCTTGCTGCTAAAATTGGTATGGTTTGGTGGTTAGATGGCCTTTTGATTGACGGCATTTATCTTGCAGTGGCCTGGGTGGTCTCGGTTATGCTTCCACCAATGGCTATTTTCTTCCCTTTGTTTACACTTCTGGAAGACTTTGGCTACCTGCCTCGAGTGGCATTTAACATGGATGCTCTTTTCAAAAAAACCGGAGCACATGGCAAGCAAGCGCTAACTATGAGTATGGGTTGGGGCTGCAATGCAGCGGGTGTTATCGCAACGCGTATTATTGACAGCCCCCGTGAGCGCCTGATTGCTATTATCACCAATAACTTTTCGCTTTGTAACGGAAGATGGCCAACTCAAATATTAATAGCGACCATATTTATTGGGGCCCTTGTTCCCGCTTCCCTATCAGGAGCAGTGGCTTCGCTTTCCGTAATTGGAATTGCTCTCCTTGGGGTTGCCTTTATGTTCCTTACCTCATGGATGCTATCCACAACCGTACTTAAAGGAGAAGTTTCAACGTTTACCCTGGAATTGCCTCCTTACCGCCCTCCACGCTTTTGGCAAACAATATATACTTCTGTAATTGACAGAACATTAATTGTGCTCTGGAGAGCTGTTGTATTTGCTGCTCCGGCAGGTGCTGTTATATGGCTGGTCTCTAATGTACATATAGGCAACCTTACGCTTGCTGACCAGCTCATTGGCTGGCTCAATCCATTTGGTGTGTTTGTTGGACTCAACGGTATTATTCTGCTTGCTTATATCATTGCCATCCCAGCCAATGAGATTATCATTCCTACTATTTTAATGCTTACAGTAGCTAACCTTAATTTGGTTGGTGTCGGGAGTGGTAATGGAGTCATGTTCGAGCTGGATTCAAACCTTGATACTGCAAACGTGCTCATGGCAGGAGGCTGGACAGTGCTTACAGGAGTTAATTTAATGCTGTTTAGCTTGTTACATAATCCATGCAGTACAACTATTTACACAATCTACCAGGAAACCAAGAGCATTAAATGGACAACTGTGGCCAGCATTTTGCCTATTATCATGGGTTTTGTTGTTACATTTTTAGTTACCCAGTTTTGGCATATTTTTATTGGATAAAGATGCTTTGAGAGCATACATAGATTCAATTAAATGTCCAGATTAAGCTTATTGTGGCTATTAGTATTGTGTTCATGCGGTTTGACACGACCACTTGCGGATGAGGATTTCAAATTAAACCATGATCGGGAAGCCATTACCAGAAAAAAGGTATTCCTTTCGGAGAAGGGAAATACCAAACCAGATGCCCCGAACATCATTTGGATCATTGTTGATGATCTCGGTATCTCAGATACTGATCTGTATGGTGGAGGTACGGTTCCTGTACCTAATATAAACAAGCTTGCCGACCAGGGCATACGATTTTCGAATGCCTATGTAACGGCACCTATATGCGGACCTTCCCGTGCTGCCATACTTACCGGAAGATACAATCAACGGTTTGGGTTTGAACATCAGCAACATAATCGCTACCTCAAAAACAAACTGGAGTACATGGGGTTTAAGTTTTTCGTCAACAGCAAACCCTGGTATCCACAAAAACAAGATTCTGTTCCTAATCAGGAATTTATCAATGCTGTGGGTTTACCCCCATCTGAAATTACAATAGCAGAAGAACTTAAGAAGTATGGTTATCATACCGGATTGTTTGGCAAGTGGCATTTAGGCAATCATCCGGATAAAACCCCCAATGCGTTTGGTTTTGATGAATTTTATGGTTTTTTAAACTCACATTCATTGTATGCAAATGAAGAGGATATGTCTATTGTCAGCATCAAAAACAAAAAAGACTGGACAGATAAATACATTTGGGCCGACCAGAGAGAAGGCCTTAGTGCAATTGAAAGAAATGGCACCGTAATTCCTGAGAACAGGTATCTTACCACTGCTATTACAGACGAAGCTATCCGCTTTATAGATGAATCGTACAATCCCTACTTTGCCGTATTATCCTATAATGCACCTCACACACCTTTTCAGGCCCCTAAATGGGCCTTTGATCAATGGGAATTAGAAAATGACCCTGTAAAAAGAGTTTATGCAGCCATAATCACCGCACTTGACCTGGAAATTGGACGATTAGTCAGCCATCTGGAAGAAGCAGGGCAGCTTGAAAATACGCTTGTTTTCTTTATTAGTGACAATGGAGGAGCAGAATACACCTATGCAACAGAAAACGGAGAATATAAAGGTGGAAAGCTTACCAACTTTGAGGGAGGATTAAAGGTGCCAATGTTTATTACCTGGCCCGAAAAAATTAAAGGAGGTTCAGATTTTGAATTCGCAGTTAGCGCTCTCGATCTTTTCGCAACCACCCTGGCTTGCGTTACCCCAGATAAGCCCCTAAATGCTCTTGATGGTAAGAACCTGCTAACTTCATTGGACAAGGACATAGCTCCCCATGATTACTTGTATTTCAGAAGAGGGTATAACCATAGTGTAAGGTCTTCTAAGTATAAATTAATCTGGAACAGTTTTTCTGGCGACAGTCTAATATACGATCTCAAAAATGATCCTTATGAGCAAAAAAATGTATTCATTGAGGTACCAGATGAAGAAAAAGAAAAGCTCATAGGGGCATATCAGCGTTGGGAAATGGGAACAATATCACCCAGCTGGCCGCCTATGATAGATTTTAAGTACAAAGATGATGAAGGCAATATATACTGGTTTGAAAACTGATCACATGTGTAAAATACAAGATTGCATCCTAACTGAATCCTATTCTTCATTTTCACGTATCTATCTTACTTGTTAGCAGGCCAGTCTATCCTTACTTTTGTGGTATGTCACATCAGGATCACACGGATACCATTGTTGCTTTGGCAACTCCGCAAGGAGTCGGAGCCCTGGCAATTATTCGTTTAAGTGGAACCAGGGCAATATCTATAACCAACTCTGTTTTTAAAGGAAGTGACCTGGAAAAAGCTGCTTCACACACGTTGCACTTTGGCACAATCAGGGAAAATGAAAAAATTATTGATGAAGTACTGGTTTCCATATTCAAGGCCCCTAATTCGTTTACAAAAGAAGACTCCACCGAGATTTCATGCCATGGTTCAATGCTCATAGCACAGGAAATCATAAAACTTCTGATAGGCAAAGGCGCCCGGCTTGCCCAACCCGGTGAATTTACACAAAGAGCTTTCCTGAATGGGAAATTTGATCTTGCACAGGCAGAAGCTGTGGCAGACCTGATCCATGCTGACTCTGAAGCCGCACGCAAAACAGCTATGGATCAAATGAGAGGAGGCTTTTCCAAAGATATAGCCCTCCTCAGAGAAGAACTTATACACTTTGCCTCCATGATTGAACTGGAGCTAGATTTTAGTGAAGAGGATGTAGAATTTGCTGACCGCTCGGCATTAAAAAAGCTAATTCAAAACCTACTGATTAAAATTAATGCCCTGATCGGGAGCTTTGACCTTGGTAATGTAATTAAAAATGGTGTACCTACCGTGATAGCAGGAAAGCCAAATGCTGGAAAATCAACTTTGCTAAATGCATTGCTTAAAGAGGAAAGAGCCATTGTATCTGAGATTGCTGGCACTACCCGGGACACCATTGAAGATGAAATCAACCTGGGTGGAGTGACTTTTCGGTTTATTGACACAGCCGGCTTGCGCGATACAGCCGATACCATCGAAGCCATTGGAGTAAAACGT
>JAGQYJ010000070.1 GCA_020436145.1 Cyclobacteriaceae bacterium
CTATTGAACCTAGCTGAAAATTCATCCAAGTATCTTTCTAGGTGTTTGTCACTTACCTGGTGGTAAATGCCATACAAGCCTCTTTTAAGAACACTCCAAAAATTCACAATAGTATTCGTATGCACGTCCCCTGCTACGTAAAGCTGCAAAGCGTGCTTAACCGTTTTGTGGTTATAGCTCGTTTCAGTTTTCATCTTATCTTGAAAACAAAGTGCTTCGAATACGCCTACTTTTCATATTCTGATACATTAGAAATAAAAAAAACCAACGTCACTCTAATCCCGTTAAATCGGGATCAGAATAACGTTGCAATTAATTACTTCACCTCCCCAAGCAAGGTTTCCACTGCTTTTTTCAACTGCTCATCATTGCCTTTGGCTTTGCTGTCAGGGGCATTGTCCAGCACAATATCCGGCACGGCAGGAATATTCTCCATACTCTTACCTGTAGCCAATACGTACCAGGCACGGAAGGGCAATCGCACATAAGAGCCATCGATCAAGTCCTGCCCTCCGGTAGAGATAACCGCACCAAAGGTGGGCATTCCCACCAGTTTACCCCTGTTCAGGGTTTTAAAGGCATGCGAGAAAATCTCCGCATTGGAGTAGCTATTGGCATTACAAAGTGTTATGGCCGGTTTGGTCCATGCTGCCAAAGGCAGGCGTTCGCCATACGGATAGTACTGTGTAAACTGCGTATTATTCTTTCCAAGATCGTCAGTGGCTCCGCGCGGGATGGTATACGCATGCTGGCGCACATTTAGTACTGCCATCAGGTAGTCGGTCGTCCATCCACCGCCATTATAGCGCACATCAATTACCAACCCTTTCTTTCCCTGCCCCGAAGCAGTTAATTCACGTTCAAATTCTTCAAAGCTGGACCAGTTCATACCACGGATATGCAGATAGCCCAACTGTCCGTTGGAATATGTATCAACCAGCGCTCTGCGGCTTTCCACCCATTCATCATACAATAAGGTGCGCAAACTATTTGTGGGGCGAATAACAACTTCCCTTGAAGCTCCTGCAGCACTTTTCACTTCCAGAATAACCTTGTCCCCTGCTTTGTTGATAAGCGGAGCGTAAAAGTTATCAGTTGCATTTACCTTTTCCCCATCAATAGAAGTGATCACATCTCCCGCCATCAATTTACTGTTTTCCTTATCAGCAGGGCTGTTGGGAACAACACGTACTATTTTAACACCATCTTTTTGAGGTGCCAGATCTACTCCAAGAAAGCCCGTTCTTTCCTTTTGCGTTTCCTGTCTGTCCGAACCATAGAGGCCCATATGGCTTGCATTCAGCTGGCCCAGCATTAAATTAAACACGTATTGAAAATCGGTATCGGTAGATGCGGATACAGCCCACGCTTTGTACTTGCTTTTAAGTGAAACAAAGTTTTGTCCATGAAAACCGGGGTCATAAAAATTTGTATTGAGGGCACGCCAGGCTTCCTCAAAAATCTGTGTGCGCTCCAGGGTATGATTGATATCCATTTTTGCAGAAAAAGGGCGTGATTCTGACTTACCCTTATCTGCATCAACCGTAGAAAGCCTGCCTTTTTTTATAAAGAACAGTGATTTCCCATCCGGTGATAACCTTACCCCTGAAGGTTCGGTATTGCCGGAGGTGAGTGATTCCGGTTTTGACCCGTCCCATTTAATCTTGTATAAGTCTTTATCCGCCTTATAGGAAGAACGTCCGTCTCCATTGGTTGTAAAATAGAAATGCTCTCCGTCATCAGAGATATTTACATCAGATTCATTACCCGGAAGTGAAGTAACCTGGGCCAGTCGCTGGTAGATTTTATCAAAGTCAATTTGAATATCCGCTACCTTTTTGTCCTTGTCCTTATCTTTTCCACTTTCCTTTTTGGGTTCATCTTCCTCATCCCAATCCTGCTTTGTTTTTTCCCAGTCGCTCTTTTTCAACCAAACAAACCACACATCTACATCTCCGTTGTTTCGTGCAGACAGGAACCCAAGTTTGGAGCCGTCTTTGCTCCAGAAAGGATCCGAATCACCCTTAGGGTGCATGCTCACATTAACGGGAGGCTTGCTGTTATCGGCAGCCTGAATGTACACTTCTTCATTAAAGTCCAGGTCTTCCATTGAATACGACAACCATTTGGAATCAGGGCTCCATACCACACCGGAGGCAGGGGCCCATCCATCCAATAGTGTAACCGGCCTGGATAATTTACCCTCAGCATCAATTTCAGAAACCACTAATTTTCCTTCACCAACACTGTAAGCCAGCTTCTCGCCATTGGGCGATACTACGGGGCTGGAGATATCCCCCTTTTCAGAAAGGATTTTTCTGCTTTCAATTTTCAGGGTTTTTAAAAAGGCTTGTTTCGCTTGCATCGGATGATTTAGCCAGGTAAAGCTCAAATTTTCCATCCCTATCCGAAGTAAACAGAATGGTAGAATCGTTTAACCAAACCCCATCCTGATCTCTGTAGGGGTTATCGGTAATCTGACTGGTTCGTGATTTTTCCTTGTCGTTTTCAGTGATAAACAACTCGCCTCTTATTTCGAGTAAAATAAGCTTGCCATTGGGAGAAACCGCATAATCATTTAGGTGGTCTGAATAGGTTTTGTGCTCAACAGGATCGAATCGATAATCTGCACCCAAATCAAATTTAAATTGTTTGGGTGTGCCTCCGGAAACCGGTAAAGTATAAATCTTATTGTATTGTTCAAGAGCAATGGTGCCTCCATTTACATCCATGCTCATTACTCCGTAATCCTTAAAGCTGGTTAGCTGCTCGGGCATACCTGAAGCTTTACCTTCTGTAGTAATACTTACTTTATAAACATTGTATTTACCGGGTTGGGCGCTTATAAAAACAAGCGTATTATCATCTGCCCATTTGGGTGTCATATCCTGGCCCTCAAAGGTAGTAATTTGGTTGTACTGGTTAGTTTTCGAATCCCATACCCAGATATTGCGGTTTGCAGAGCCCTTATAGGCCTCACGGGATACACGGCATGAACCCCGCACAAAAGCAATAAATCGCCCGTTGGGCGATGCAACGGGTTCAAACCCAACACTGGCAAAAGCCTGTACGGGAGTTCCACCGGTTGCAGGCACCTTCATCAGCTCAGCCTCCCACTCTACCTGGCGGTTTGCTCTCGCTGACTCAAAAAGCAAACCATAGCTTTTTGACCATGAATAAACGTAATCACTACCGGAATAATATGTAATGCGTTTGGGCATGCTTCCGTTGGCATCCATTACAAAGATGTCGTTATTGCCAAAGCGGTCGCTGAAAAAAGCTATTTGCTTGCCATCAGGGCTCCATACCGGTGAAGTATCGTACCCTTCATGTATGGTCAGCCTTCGCGCAGTACCGCCAGCAAGAGGTACGGTCCATATATCGCCCTGAAACACAAAAGCCAGGGTTTTACCATCCGGGCTTACGGCAGGGTTTCTGAGAAAAGGGGTTTGCGCAAAACTGTTTGAAAGGATGCCAGATAGAAAAAACAGGAATCCCATGTATTTTATTTTCTTTAACATGATATGATTTGTTTGACTGGGTGTAAGTTACCCAAATCAGTTAAGTTTTTACATCATGTTTGTGTAAGGGAAGGTATTATTATATG
Source organism: Cyclobacteriaceae bacterium (assembly GCA_020436145.1). Taxonomy (GTDB): domain Bacteria; phylum Bacteroidota; class Bacteroidia; order Cytophagales; family Cyclobacteriaceae; genus JAKISE01. Next base: position 3,608 of record JAGQYJ010000070.1, read on the forward strand.
AGTGGTTTAGTTAATCAGGTCATCCCTGCGAGGGAATGATGGAAAAAATACTAAACACCCCTGTAATCCCCTCAAGGGGATATTTCTTTATATCACGTCCGAAGAGCTCTTTGAATTAGGGAGATCCTTCGGGTGGAACCCTCAGGATGACGTGATTATCGTGCTTTAATAGTAAACGTAATAGTACCTTTAGAAGTAGCGGCAACCGATGCCCCTGCCGTACGTGAAAACGTTAGCTTCCTGACAGCATCTTTACAATTCTTTTCTACTGTCGGGCTTACACTGGTTTCAAGGGTCTTAATAGTCATTATATTCCCTTTATCATCTATTACAATCTCAAGAACAAGTTTGCCACTTTCTTCAACATCGTTCACCTGAGGCTTGCTATCCCAGTACCAGCCACTCATTTGGAGCGAAGATCCTCCACCCCCTCCGGCATTACCATACAAGGCTCGGGAATCAACAGTTCCCTTTTCATCCCCCTGGTCGCCTACCGCTCCTGTTTTGTCTCCCTGGTTGGCATTCTGGGCATCCTTGGCATCGCCATCTTTACCCCCGGAGCCGGTCTTATTATTAGGATAAAGAACCGGGGGTAATTTGGGAGCTTCTTCCTTTACCTCCTCTTCTTTCTTTTCAACAGGTTCTTCAACTTTCTTTTCGGGCTTTTCTTCCACCACATCAGGCGATTCGTGCTCAGAGTGTACAGGAGTTACCTCCTCTACCGGTGTTTCAATTTCCTGTTGCTCCACTACCTCCTCTTCTATGGGCTCTTCTTTGCCGTCCGGTTCCGCTTCTTCCTGGCTTTCGGTTTCCGCAGGTGTTGTTTCCGGCTCCGGCTGTACCTCTCCGCTTCCGGCATCATCCATCCCGAAGTTGAGTTCAATACCATATTCAGGGAGTGGAGGATCAGGTGCACGCCAGGCCACCATAAACAGGAAAAGAAGCAAAACAGCTACATGAGAACCCACCGAAATAATAGCTCCTATTCTCTTATTCTTCTTTTCTTTTTGTGCTTCCGACATTACTTTCCGGGCTTGGTTGCCAAAGATACTTTTGCATTTAACGAAGCAGCTATTCCTGCTACTTTCACAAGGTATTCCGTAGGAACGGACTTATCTACATGCAAGGTCACAATGGCCTCGCTCCCACTTATTTCACGGGCCAGTTCACGCTCCAGGTTCGATTCGGATACCCGCTTGTTATTGATAAAATATTTTAAATCCTTGGTGATGGTTACAGAGGTTTTCTGCAATACAATCTTTGACTTCTTTGCCGTAGGCAAATTAACCGGCAAACCTGATGGCGTAATGAAAGAGCTTGTTAGCATAAAGAAAATCAACAGCAAAAAGATTACGTCCGTCATAGACGACAAGCTAAAGCTCGAATCCACTTTATGTTTGGTTTCTAAAGCCATGGCTATTTAGGTTCTTGTAACAGGTCTATAAACTCAATAGAAGAGTACTCCATGGTATGTACGGCTTTCTGCAGCCGTGTAACCAGGTAGTTGTAGCCTAAGTAGGCAATCACCCCTACCACCAAACCGGCTGCAGTGGTAATCATGGCCTCATAGATACCTGCAGACAGCAGCTTAGGGCTAACGGCTCCTTCTTCCTGCGCAATGGAAATAAAGGCTTGTATCATACCCATTACCGTGCCTAAAAAGCCCAGCATTGGAGCTGCCCCTGAAACTGTAGCCAGCAAAGGCAGGTTGCGTTCCAGCTTATACAACTCAATTTTGCCTACGTTCTCAATAGACACCTCAATGTTTTTTAAAGGGTGGCCAATCCTGTTAAGCCCCTTTTCAATCATACGTGCTACAGGAGTGTCCACTTCAGCACAGGCTATCTTAGCTCCATTCAAATCACCATTGGAAACAAGTGTTTTTACCTTGCTCATAAACCCATCCGGGGTTTTAAGCGCCTGTTTAAGCGTACGCATGCGTTCCACAAATACGTATACCGCCAATAGCGACAAAAGCACTATCGGGATCATCATAATTCCGCCCTTAAACAAAAGGTCGATTACCTGAACCGACCCTGTTGCTTCAGATGCAGTGGCTAATGTATCCGCTGCACCTGTAGTAGTTATTTGACCTAAAATCATTTCAATATTTCAAAATCCAGTTGCCTTTTTCTTTTACGCCTTCAGGCATGGCTCCATTTAATGCAGATTGCGCTTCGTCAAATGTATCATAGCCGCCAATAACTACTCTCTGCAATTTCTTCTTCGAATATGGAGGAATAAGGAAACTCGGAGTACCGTTTTTGGCTAACTTATCGCCATAATCCTTGGCAAGGTCACCATCTACAAAGCTGCCTACAACAATGTAATAACGACCGGTACGCTCTGTTATTGCTTGTGCCCCGGCTTTCGCTCTTGCCTCAGCCTCGGCTTTCAGGCGGGCTTCTTCAGCAGCCGCGGCTTCTTCCTGTCGTTTCTTCAGCGCTGCTGCTTCTGCATCAGCAGCTTTTTTCTTATCTATTTGCTCCTGCTTTATCCTGGCTTCCTCTTCTATCTTCTTCTGTTTGGGGCGGTAGAATCCAAAGAACCATATAACTGCCGCTACGATCAAAATACCCAAAATACCCAGCAATACTTTTGGCCCATTCGACTTGCTCTCTTCCAGTTGATAACGCATCTGAGGCTTTTCTTTCACTTCTTCTTCACCTTCATCATCTCCTGTTTCAGCATGATCAGCATATGTATTTTCAACCTCCTCTTTTGCCTCTTCCGTTTCATCTGAGGCTACAGGTTGTTCCTCTTCTTCTTCAGCCTTAGGCTCATCTTCTTCCTCATCTAACGCCTTGTAATCCAAATCCGGCAGACCAAAACTATCATCTGCATCGTTGGCATCGTCTTGTCCTTGTGGGTTCAACTCCTCCTCATTAGGATCTTTATCTTCCATTGTTTTTTGGGTTAATGGTTACGTATTATAAAAATAAAAGTAGCAAAACTATATTGAATAGTAAAATACCTTAACCAAAGGAATTAATTACGCGAATTAAAACGTGAGCCTGACACCACCTAATCCCTGAAAACCTTTGGATGGATATCTGTAAAAATACTGGTATTGGTTGCCTATGATATTTTGCATTTTGACAAACACAGAAACCATGCTATTGATCTTATAATCAGCAGTCAAATTCAGGTCGAAAATCGGATTGAGTGTAACGGTTTCCGTGGTTACAGGATCGTAGGCTTTTCTCCCCAGAATATACGCAAACGCTAATTCTACAGAAAACTTATCTTCCATGTTAAACCTGGTCTTCAACCCTGTTTCCAACTCCGGCAAATGCCAGGGGGTAGCGTCATTTTCAAAACTATATATATGATAATTGCCAAATAATTGCACACTCAGCATTTTGCCTGTGGCATAATCCAGGCTGGCCGATAGCGTATGTACAAGGTTATTTCCCGTTTCCTTAGTCAATTCAAAAGTGGAAGGATCGGATGTACTGTTAATAAATTGACCAATTTGTTTATACAGCGAAGCATGATAGCCCACCTGATAGGTAAGCTTTGGAATAAGATTACCGTTGGCCTGCACAAAGAAATCGACAGGTTTCACATTATTGTTTATTACAGCATATGTTCCCAAATAAGGGTTTTCCCCGAACCTGGTACGTGCCGATTGCCATTCCACATCACCGGTTATCCCGGCTGAAAAAATATGCCCGTTTTCTGTTTTGTACCTGGCAACCAGATGTGGAGTAATGTAAATTTTATTTTGGAATGAATTAATGGAATCTTTCATGCCAAAAACACCTACCCCAACTTCAAACTCGAAAGGTTCCATGGTATAAATACCCACAGGTTTGATTTTATAATACAACCTGTTCGTAGTAAGCGGAAAGAAATCTTTCTGTTGCCTGGATATATGCAAATCGCCTTCAACCCTTACTTTCAACTGATCATTCAAAACATAATGGGCACCAAAACCTCCATAAAAATCTGTTTCCTTCCACAACAAATCTTTTGCATTAAATACATTCAACCCTGTTTTTAAGGTGTATGAAAAGTCTTCATTTTTGTCGTTATCCGTAAGGTCAACACCAAAAGTAAATCCATTTAGTGCCTGCTCAATGTCTCCGGGAAATATAGAGGTGGCCACGCTTTCATCATAGCCATAAAGGTGAAATTTGTTTATTTCAGCGCCCATATGTGCCCCCACGGTAACTTTATTAAGAAATAATTTACCATTCACAAAGGCATCATTCAAACTCATTCCGGAATTACCCTTATCTAGAGGTCCGTTTTTGGAAGAAAAATGCCGGAAATGGGCTGCCAGAGAATATTCATCGCTTCGTTTGGTGGCTACATCTGCTTGAACATATGGGGAAATATAGCTGCCATAACCGGCTTTAAAGGTGCCCCAATATGTTTTTTGCAAAGGCTCTGCCTTCATTTGCCGGGGCCTAAGCTTGACTGGTATCTTCGGAATAGTAAGCATTATATCTTCCGGAACGGCAACAGCTATCGAAGTATCCCGTTGTGGAAAATCCACCGTAATAGCTTCAAAACGCCTTGAAATAACAGGAAGTGTAATTTGCTTGTCCTTTTCAATAACCACCTCTTCGTCCTTTATGGCTCCTTTGGGATTTTCCCAATCGGCCTGGGCAAAACCAGCCAATGGCAAAACCAACCCAATCAATATCAACAACTTATTCATGTACCACGGTGTCTTTAACTTCAACATGCAATGTGTCAATTACGTTTTTCTCACTTTCTTCCTTTTTAATCAGCCCATCCAGTCGCTTTTGGGCTTTGGATCGGGTTAAATCAGAAGAAGTGTTATCAATGATGGACTTAAGGGTTGCCTTTGCCTGAAAGTATTCTCCCTTTCCAATAAAGTTATCTGCAACAAGCAGGAAGGCTTTGTCAAGCCATTCTGTATAATTACCGAACTTCTCCGCTATTTTATAGAGCTCCTCATTAGAAGCATCGTACTCCTTTTGTAAGTTCTTGATTTCACCCAGGCTGTACTGTGCTTCGGCCCCATTTTCATCCTGGGTAATAGTAGTTACTTTTCGGAATAGTGCTTCCGCCTGCTCATAATCACCTTTTGCAAACCACGCTTTGGCTTTAAATAACGTGGCTGCCACTACAAATTCATTTCTAATTCCATCTGCTCCCAACAGATTATCGGCAAAGTATTGAACAGAATCGTAAGAGGAATTAAAGAAATGTGCCTTCATCAGGCCCATTAGCGCCCTGTATTGCTGGTTTTTGCTTATTGCATTCCTGTTGAGCTTATGGTAGTATTCAATAGCCTGTACATACTTAAGATTAGCATATTCAAGGTCGGCAATTCGCTCGTACACCCTGTCAAGCAGGTCGTAGGTTCCTGCATTTGCAATTGTATAATAAAGCTTCAAAGCCTCATCGTTTTTCTGCTGCCTGTAAAGCGACTCAGCCAAAATAAAGCGTGCTTCAGGTATCCTGACATCCTCAGGATAATTATTGATAAAACTCTTAAGTCCTTCTTCTGCCCTGGCATACAAGCCTTCATTATAATATCCTTTCAGGGCATCGAATTCCACACTTTCCAGCCCCTTTACATCGGGGTTTGCATCTTTGAAAGCACGCAAGGTTTTATTGAAATCAGTTGAACGCCCATCCATGGTATAGGCCTGTTGCAGGCCCAGTAACACATTGTTTACACTGGGATGCGCAGGATAATTTTTAAGGAAGAGTTCATAGTCGGCAATGGTTCGGGCGTATTCCCTTCGGTTAAAGTTGCTAAGGGCCCTTTTCTCCAGGGCATAAGGTACATACTTACTCCTTGGCTTTTCAGCAATAAGCTTTGAGAATGCTGTAATTGCATTGCCGTAATCGCCTCTTTCAAGATACACGCTTCCTTTCTCGAAAAGGGCATCGTCCCAATAGGGCGAATCCGGGTAAACCGAAACAACCCTGTCAAGATTTGCCAGGGCATCTTCGTACTTGCTCAGAAGATGAAGGATTACACCCACCTGGAAATAAGCATAGTCTTTTTCTTTGATAATTCCATTTATAGCCTGTCGGTAATGGCCAAGTGCTTCTGAGTAATTTTTAGCTACATATTCGCAATCGGCAAGCCGAACAAGAGCATTGCCATAACTAGGGTTGTCTTCTGTAGTTGAGTTTATAAAAGATTTAAATTGCTCTTTGGCTTCTTCATACTTCTTTTGATTGTACAAACAGTATCCCATTCCAAAACGGGCTTTCAGGAATTCCCTTGAATTCTTATCTAAACTGCTTGCAAGCACCTTTCGGTAATTAGGCTCGGCTTCATCAAACCTTCTTCCCAAAGAATAGGCCTCTGCAATGTACAAATGGGCCATGGCTTTCAAGGAGTTGTCCACTCCATTATCAACCGATTTGGTAAGATTCTCTACCGCTTTTCTAAACTGGCGATCATTAAATTGCTCTACACCAAAATAAAAAGTAGCTTTTTGATATGCACTTTTAACCTCTGTATTTTTCTGAGACAGGCCTTCCATATAGGTAATCGCCTTTGCGTAATCATTGGTATCGATGTAGGCATTGGCCAATAATTCATCAGCTTCGCCCTTATGTTTTGACGAAGGGTATTTATCCAGAAAACCCTGTAAGCTTTCAATGCTTTGGGTTGTTCTGCCTAATTGGTAGGCAAGCTTAGCTGCTAAAAAATGAGACTCTTCTGCTATCTCCGCATTATTAACCTTAGCAATTTGAAGAAAAGCCCCAAGTGCAAACAGCTTCTGGTTTTCTTTAAGGTAAAGCTGACCCAACAGGTAGGAGGCTGAAATTTCTGTATCATCGGCCGTACCGGCTATTGTTTTAAGTACTGCTATTGCTTCCTCATCTTTTTCAACCTTACTCAGACTAACCGCATAATTATAGGAAGCTTCTTTGGCAAGGTTATCACCTGCATTACTATAGTACACTACAGCATCAGGGTACTGCCTTGTGTAGAAATAAGCTTCTGCCAGCATGGTAGAAAGCTGGCTGTTCTTTGATAAAGAACTACCCTCATTCATTTCAGGAGCCAGGTAATCGATTAATGCTGTAAAGTCTCCTTTCTGATAATATACAGAAGCAAGCATGGGCACAACAGAACTACCTAAGGCCTGATCATCGGCAGCTTTCTCAAGGTCCTTGATTGCTTCATCGTATTTTTCCAACTCAAACTCAATATAGCCTGCATAATAAGCACTCAGTACCTGGTATTTTCCTTTTGAATTCTTAAGTTTATTAAAATGGTCAATAGCCTGGGAAAAACCCTTTATGGAAAAATAACTGTAGCCCAGTTTATAATCTAATTCCTGGCGTTTTTCCGGCTCCAGCACTTTGGGCTCCACCAGGTTGAACTGGATAATAGCGTCCTTATAGTTTCTATCCCTGAAGAAATAGTTACCTATTTCAAAGCGGGCCATTAGAGCCCTTTGAGATGTTGGATGATCCTCAATAAACTGATTTACAAGCTTTTCACCATCCAGGTGGTAGAGGCTGAGTGCACAAACAGCTATGTTGTATTCGGCTTGCTCATGGTACCGGCTGTCGCCTGTATCCAGGTACCTCTCAAAGTACTGCCGGGCACTGCCATAATCTGCATTGTTCATCATATCCATTCCTTCGGAATAGAGTTCTTCGGGTAAAAGTTGCTGCATGGTAGCCTGCCCGAAACCAATAAATGAGCTAAGAAATAAAAGTGCAAAAATTGTTTTGCGCATATAAGTTCTCCGTTTAATGTATCAACTCAAAAACGAGTTGTTTTAGTATATACTCCTCTTTTACAGGAGAAGATTCAACACCCTTTACCACCAAATCGGCCTTTTGCAGAAAGCCGATATTATCCAGCACCTTAGGCAGCGGATAATTACGGGCTGCCAAAAGATAATCATTGGCAACATAAGGCGAAATTTTTAAAGCTGAGGCCAACGCACTGCTCGATTTCTCTTTTACATAGTGGGTCTTAAGCACACGACTGAATAAACCGTACAGCAGTGCAATTATGGGTATGGGATGATGCTCTTTAGGATTGGCTCCAAAGTATTTAACGATGCGGTTTGCCTTTAGCACATCCCTGGTAACAATAGCCTTCTGCAATTCAAACACGTTGTAGTCTTTGTTTATGCCTACATATTTATCAATAATGTTATCATCAATCAGGGTTCCCTCCTTTACATTGATCATCAACTTATTGATTTCGTTCGATTGCCTTTCAAGATTGGTGCCAATATGATCTGCCAGAAGCTGCACGGCCTTTTCCGTTGCCTTCAGCCCTTTGGAAGCCATGAAGGATTTGATCCAGTCGGGAAGCTGATAGTCACGAATTGCTTTTGTAGTGAGAAAAACAGATGATTTTTTTAAGGTTTTGGCCAGCCTGGTAGTACCGTTTAAACTGCCGTACTTATAACAAAATACCAACACGGTGGATGGTACCGGATGTTGGCAATAAGCCTCTAACAAATCCCTGCCCTGTTCGTTCTTAAAATCTGCCAGGTTCTGCGCTTCCTTTACCAGCACCACTTGCCGTTCCGACATCATAGGAAAACGCTTGGCATTATTGAGCACATCTACCATGTTGCTGTCCTTGCCATACATAATAGTCTGGTTGAAACCCTTCTCGGTCTCACTCAGTACATTTTGCTCTATGTAATCCGAAATCTGGTCGATATAAAATGGCTCATCGCCCTGTAAAAAATAGATGGGAGCATACTCACCTTTCTGTAGAGAAGCAAGGATTTCGGTTTCTGTCATTTGGGCACAAAATTTGCAAACAATTATAAATATTAAACACAAGAATAGGGTTTTATTGTCGGGTCAATTGAGAAATTTAGTATATTGTGGTCGAATTAAAAATGAAAAAGGATTTAACAAAAAAACACCTATTTTGATTTTACATGTATGAACACTCAAACCGTTAAACCATCTATGAAAAAAGTAGCCATTTTTGTGTTTTTCATCTCTGCATTTTTCATGGCAAATGCACAACCCCCCGGCTCTGATATTTACCTGTTTAATTTCAGGCTCGATGATGATAATTTTTACATTAGTAATGCCCAAAATATTACCAATTCACCCGGTTATGATAACCAGCCGTTCTTTACACCGGATGGTGACGCCATTTTATTTTCATCGGATGACGGATTCGGGCAAACCGATATTTTCAAGTACAACCTGAAGGCCCGAAGCGAGCGCAGGCTCACCTATTCACCGGAAAGCGAGTTCAGCCCAACGGTTACGCCCGATGAAGCACATATTTCCTGCATTATCTTAAAACGTGATGGTGAACAAAGATTATGGCAGTATCCTAAAAACGGGGCCGTACCAAGCCCTGTTTCCAAAGTAGATAAAGTGGGGTATCATGCCTGGTTAAATGACTCAACCGTTTACGCCTTTATTCTTGGCACCCCCAACACACTGGATGCTATTTTACTGGCCACAAAAGGGCTGGAACAGATCGCTTTAAATCCGGGAGTTACCTTGCAAAGGATACCGGGTACCAATCAGATCAGCTTTGTGGATATGAATAATAAAAAGACCTGGATGATCAATGCGTACGATCCTGATACCAAGTCTGTGAAGCCCATTATACATACCGTAAACAACAAAAGTGAATTTTATGCCTGGACCCCCAACGGAGTGCTGCTCTCAGGGGATGGAAACAAACTATACAAGTTCAACCCCAAATCTGACAGCGATTGGGTAGAACTGGCCGATTTAACAGATTACGGCATTCATAATTTTACCAGAATAGCCGTAAACCCGGATGCAAGCCTGCTTGCAATTGTTGTATCAGAAGAATAACCAAGAGTAACATGAAAAAATTAGTATCATTTTTTATTTCTGCCATTCTTATAAGCACAGGATCTTTAATGGCACAGTCTTACGAGGTAAACAACGAAGCCTCAAGCTTATCCGTACTTGGTACCTCTACCCTTCACGATTGGAAAATAAATGCAGATACCATTGAGGGAAGTGCCGAGTTAGTAAAAAAAGGAGAAACCCTTACCGACATAAAATCACTGGAACTAAACGTACCTATCGTTTCCATGCATAGTGGCCTGGATGCCATGGATGACCACATGCGGACAGCCATGACAGCTAACGAATCCAATTCGGTGATGTTTAAATTAACCAAGGTGATTAAAATGACTCCTAATTCCATTGGCGGATACACCATTCAGGCCGAGGGTGATCTGACCATTGTGGGCAATACCCAACCTGTACGGCTGCAGGTAACCATGGATGTAAAAAAAGACGGAGGCTTCCGTTTTTTTGGAGAAACCATGCTGAACATGACGGATTATAAGGTGGCACCTCCAACAGCTGAAATGGGTTCAATTAAAACCGAAAAAGATGTAAAGGTGGTTTTTGATGTAGCATTCCAAAAGAAATAAATAGTATACGACCCCATAGAAAAGGCCGTTGCAGAAATGCGACTGCCTTTTTTTATTCCTTCATACGAATTCATTTGCTCAAAAAAACTTTGTAATTTTTCGAAACGGGCGCACACCACCCGCACATTGGCGGTAATTAAGAAGGATATAAAACCAATTTAGAATGAAACACGGCATATTTTTAATTTTTATCTTTCTTATTCTTTTTGCTTCCT
>JAGQYJ010000071.1:0-2897 GCA_020436145.1 Cyclobacteriaceae bacterium
AGAAAAATAGTTATAAAAAAGCCCATCCACTAGCTAGCGGATGGGCTTCTGTTTATCATTACAGTCTACTTAATTATGCTTCAATGGTTGAGAAATCGAACGTCTCCAAAAATTTGGTTGTAAACTTGCCTAATTTAAACTGTTCGTCTTCCATCAATTTAATATGGAATGGAATAGTGGTTTTGATACCTTCAATCACAAATTCCTCTAAAGCACGCTTCATACGCGTAATTACCTCCTCGCGGCTTTGCCCGCTTACTATAAGCTTGGCAATCATGGAATCGTAGTTTGGTGGAATCACATAGCCGGCATATACGTGGCTATCGATACGAACACCATGACCTCCGGGCATATGCATGTTGGTGATTTTACCAGGCGAAGGCCTGAAATCCCTTGTAGGGTCTTCGGCATTGATCCTGCATTCCATGGCATAAAGCTTAGGGGTGTAATTAATGCCAATAATTGGTTCTCCCCATGCTACTTTTATCTGCTCCTTAATAAGGTCAAAATCTGTTACTTCTTCTGTAATAGGATGTTCTACCTGGATACGGGTATTCATTTCCATAAAGTAAAACTTGCCGTATTTATCCACCAGAAACTCAACTGTTCCAGCTCCTTCGTAACCTATGGCTTCTGCTCCCTTAATAGCAGCTTGCCCCATTTCTTCCCTCAACTCCGGTGTCATAGCAGGAGAAGGTGTTTCTTCTACCAGTTTTTGATGCCTTCGCTGAATTGAGCAGTCCCTTTCGGATAGATGGCATGCCCTGCCCTTGCTGTCACCTACTACCTGTATCTCAATATGCCGAGGTTCTTCCACAAATTTCTCCAGGTAAAGCGCATCATTACCAAAAGCAGCACCGGACTCCATACGAGCATCGTCCCATGCTTTTTGAAATCCCGATTCATCCTTCACAATGCGCATACCTCTTCCACCTCCTCCGGCAGTAGCCTTCAGTATAACAGGATATCCCACTTTTTTGGCAAGCTTTTTACCCTCATCTACGGATTTTAAGAGCCCATCGGAACCAGGCACCGTTGGAACACCAGCCTTTTTCATGGTGGCCTTAGCTGTTGCCTTGTCCCCCATTTGGTTAATCATCTCCGGTGAAGCGCCAATGAATTTGATTCCATATTCGCGGCAAACTTCAGAGAACTCAGCGTTTTCAGCCAAAAAGCCATATCCGGGATGGATGGCATCGGCATTGGTTATTTCTGCAGCCGCTATTATACGGGGAATGTTTAAGTACGACTCCTTGCTGGGAGCTTCCCCAATACAAATTGCTTCATCAGCAAATTTTACATGTAGGCTTTCCTTATCCGCCTTCGAATATACCGCTACAGTTTTGATACCCATTTCGCGGCATGTGCGAATAATACGCAGGGCAATTTCGCCCCTGTTGGCAATTAATATCTTTTTAAACACGAATAGTTGGGTTTAGTTAAGAAGGATCTACAAGGAATAAAGGCTGGTCGTACTCAACCGGAGTTGCATTGTCTACCAAAACTTTTACAATAGTTCCACTTACTTCCGATTCAATCTCATTGAAGAGTTTCATTGCTTCAACAATACATACCGTTTGCCCTGCAGATACGCTGTCCCCTACATTTGCAAACGGAGCTGCTTCCGGATTGGCCGAACGATAGAATGTTCCAATCATTGGTGATTTGATCTCAACATATTTGCTGCTGTCAGCAGATCCGCCAGAGGCAGCTGCTTCTTGAGGTGCTGCCGGAGCGGCAGATGCAGGAGCTACTGCTGGAGCCGATGCCTGAACAGGAACCATTGGTGCCGCCACTGATTCAACCACCTGAGTCACATCTGCACTTCTTTTAACTGAAAGTTTCAGCTCTTCGGTCTCAATATTTACTTCATTTAAACCTGTTTCTGCTATAAAGTCAATGAGGTCTCTTATTTCTTTTGTCTTCATATTTGGTTGTTTATTTAACACGTTCTGAATAAGAACCTGTACGAGTGTCTACTTTTATTTTTTCGCCCTGATTGATAAATAAAGGTACCTGTATTTCAGCTCCGGTTTCAAGGGTTGCTGACTTGGTTGTATTTGTTGCGGTATCGCCTTTTATGCCTGGTTCTGTATAAGTAATCTCCAACTCTACAAATGCCGGAAGTTCACATGTAAGTGGTTTTTCCAACTCTGCGTGATAAACTACTTCCACTTCCTGGCCGTCCTTTAAAAAATGAGCGCCCTCTATAATTGCTTCATTCAAAGACACCTGATCAAATGTGGAGCTATCCATAAAATGATAGCCTAAATCATCTTTATACAGATACTGATGTGGTCTTCTTTCAATTCTGGCTGTGGTAATTTTATGCCCGGAGGTAAAGGTATTTTCAATTACCTTACCCGTCTCTACATTCTTCATCTTAGTTCTAACAAAAGCAGGGCCCTTCCCTGGTTTTACATGTTGAAATTCAACAATTGTATAAAGCCCATTGTTAAACTCGATGCACAGTCCGTTTTTTATATCTGCTGTAGTAGCCATAAAAAATTGTTAATGGAAAATTACTAAATAATTTCTTCTATTTAGGGTCGTAGGCCCATTTTACGTAAACAGCTCCCCAGGTAAAACCTCCTCCAAAAGCAGCCAGTATAAGATTATCTCCTTTTTTCAGCTTGCTTTCATAATCCCACAACAACAAAGGAATAGTTCCTGAAGTAGTATTTCCGTAGCGTTCAATGTTCATCATTACATGCTCATCATTTACGCCCATTCTATTGGCTGTTGCATCTACAATACGTTTGTTGGCTTGATGAGGTACCAACCATGCAACATCTTCACCTGTAAGATTGTTACGCTGCATAATTTTTTCTGCATAATCGGCCATATTGGTTACGGCAAATTTGAATACAGTTTTACCATCCTGGAACACAAAATGT
>JAGQYJ010000071.1:2996-14030 GCA_020436145.1 Cyclobacteriaceae bacterium
ATAATTTTTTCTGCATAATCGGCCATATTGGTTACGGCAAATTTGAATACAGTTTTACCATCCTGGAACACAAAATGCTCCCGATTTTTTACCGTTTCTTCTGTTGCTGGATACTTGCTGCCTCCTGCCTTCATTCTTAGATAATCTACTCCGCTGCCATCACTTTTATGAATAGAATCCATTATCCCAACCTCTTCCGTGGTGGGTTCCAGCATAACAGCACCTCCTCCGTCTCCGAAAATAATACAGGTGGTACGATCTGTATAATCAATGATGGAAGACATTTTATCCGCTCCAACCACAATCACTTTTTTGTACATGCCGCTTTCCACATACATAGCACCTGTAGTAAGCGCATAAATAAAACCTGAGCAAGCAGCCCCGATATCAAAGCTAAAGGCATTTGTTAAGCCTGCCCCATCTGATATAAGGTTAGCAGTAGCCGGGAATACGTGGTCTGGTGTAACTGTAGCACAAATCACCAAATCAACATCCAGGGGATCTGTATTGGTTTTTTTAAGGAGACCTTTGACAGCTTCTATTCCCATCACAGAGGTTCCTTTGCCCTCTCCTTTTAGTATCCTTCTCTCCTTTATTCCTGTGCGGGATACAATCCACTCATCATTAGTTTCCACCATGGTTTCCAGTTCATGGTTGGATAATACATAATCTGGTACGTATCCGTGCACTCCGGTTATTGCTGCTCTGTGTTTCGTCATTGTAAAAAAATTAGGATACTAGAATTTAATTCTGAGATAAATATTGCCTTTATCAAGTTCATAAGCAAAGTACAAAGTTAATCCTATCGTTGGTTTATAAAAGCAAAAGCCCATTGGAAACCAATGTGGTTATAACCACAAAAAGCCTGGTTTTAACCAAGCTTTGCTGTGTATCGTTTAATAAGGGGTTTACCATAAGGTATTAAGTGCGGCCAAAGTCTATTAGCTAATAGCCAGGAATAGTCAAACTTAAACTGCTACTTCTTTTTCAATAGCAGGTTTACCTTTGTAATATCCGCACTCAGAACAAACTCTGTGCATTAACACAGGAGCCCCACAATTTGAACATTCCATGAATGTTGCCGCAGTCGCCTTGTAATGCGTTCTCCTTTTGTCTCTCCTTGCTTTCGATGTTTTTCTTTTAGGATGCGCCATTTTCTTATTTCTTTATTCTTTATTTTAAATCTTTCAATTTTCCCCACCGCGGGTCAATAGAATCATCATTAGTGTCATCATTGTCTGAAGAATAGAATAGATCATCATCTTCATTCTCGTCATCTTTAAACCTGGGATGAAGCTTGCGCATGGGAATTGCCACTCCGATAAACTCATAAACGTACTGAACTACATTTATGGTTTGTTCATCTCGTGGCATCATTATTACCTCATCGCTTATCTCTTCCCATTTGTCTCCATACTTAAGCATTAGCTTTTCACTTAACTCAAGTGGAAACCAAAATGGATCCAGGCTTCGGTCGCACACCAGTTCTACTTTACCCACTATGTCAAAGCTGAGTTCAATAAAAGAGGAAGTTTTTGTCAAACTAAGATCAATTTTACCGCTCCCTTTTTCTACCAGCGGCCCTTCAAACAGACCAAAAAAGGTATCATCAAAGTCAAATTCATATTGATGCGACCCATTTGGTAATTTGAAGATATCAATATTATAATCCGATCTCCTAACCACCCTTTTTCACTCAAGTGCGCAAAGATATAAAGTATTAATTAATTAACCTTCACTGAATCGAGAAATCGTTACTTGGCTGACTCTCTTCGTATTTTGACAATATCCAGGGCTGCCATCAGTGCTGCTCTCATTGAATCGGGTGAAGCTTCGTTTTTCCCGGCAATGGAATAAGCAGTACCATGATCAGGAGAAGTGCGAACTACAGGAAGGCCTGCTGTAAAATTGACCCCACTACCAAAACTCAAACTTTTGAAAGGTATTAAACCCTGGTCATGGTACATGGCTAAAATGGCATCATACTTCTTATATTCCTTGTTCCCAAAAAACCCATCAGATGGAAATGGCCCGAAAAACAGCTTGCCATGCTTCTTAAAATCTGAAACAACAGGTTTAATTACTTTTTCCTCCTTATCTCCCAAAAGACCCTCTTCCCCTGCATGTGGGTTAAGACCCAATACAGCTATTCTTGGCTTGGCAATTCCAAAGTCTAGTTTGAGAGATTTCTCCATTGCACTGAGTGATTGCTCCAGGGCCTTTTTAGTTACTTTGCCTGTTGCTTCCGACAAAGGAACATGACCACTCACAACTCCCACTTTAAGTTGTTCGCTTACCATAAACATTAGTGCATCTTTTATCTCAAAAAGATCAGCTAAATACTCGGTATGTCCCGGAAATTTAAATTCCTCGGATTGAATATTTGCTTTTGTAATAGGAGCGGTCACCAGTGCATCAATGTAACCCTCTTTCAAATCTTCTGAGGCCATCTTAAGCGCTTTCCAGGCTGTTTCACCACCAACTTTGTTTTCAACACCCGGAGTTATTTCAACGGGATCTTCCCAGCAATTAACAACGTTGGTCTTCTTAGGAAGGAAATTATGTTCTTCTTTAACCTGAGCATAGTTAAACTCATTAATATCAAGAAGTTTTTTATAGTAAGCCAGCACACGAGAAGATCCATATACCACAGGTGTAAAGAAGTTGAGTACTCTAGAATCTGCCAAAGCTTTAATTACCACCTCTGGCCCAATGCCGTTTACATCGCCAAGAGTGATACCAATAATGGGTTTATGCTTAGATGTCATACGTTTTAAAACAATTGAATTGCTTCAATTAATATATTTTTAGGAATTTCGCTGTAAAGAAATCGCAGTGGCAAAAGTAAAACCAAAAAAGCATTTAGGGCAGCACTTTTTAAAAGATACCCAAATAGCTAAAAAAATAGTAGATAGCCTTACTGGCCATAATGCGTATGCGCGGGTTATTGAAGTGGGTCCTGGGATGGGTGTACTTACCAATTTCTTAATTGAGCGTACAGAATGGCAGCTTACAGTTGTTGACCTTGATAAAGAATCTACTGATTATTTGGTTAATGAGCTCCCTGGTTTAAACGACAGAATAATAACAGGCGATTTTCTTAAGGTTGACTGGCAGAAGCACTTTAATGAACCCTTTGCAATCATTGGTAATTTCCCCTATAATATTTCTTCCCAAATATTTTTTAAAGTATTGGATATGCGATCTTCTACAGAAGAAGTGGTATGTATGATCCAAAAAGAAGTTGCCCAAAGAATTGCAAGTCCTCCTGGTAATAAAACGTATGGTATTCTAAGTGTGCTTTTGCAAGCGTACTACACTATTGAGTACTTGTTTACCGTAAAGCCCGGAGTGTTCAATCCCCCACCTAAAGTCGATTCGGCTGTTATACGTCTTACAAGAAATAGTGTTGGGCAATTGAATTGTAACGAATCCCTGTTTTTCAGAATTGTAAAACAGGGATTTCAAAACCGGAGGAAAACCTTGCGCAACGCTTTAAAACCTATAAATTTGCCTGTTGTTGTAAACGAAAATCCACTTTTAAATTTAAGGGCAGAACAATTATCAGTTGCCGACTTTGTGGCGCTAACCAATAAAATTGAAGAAGGTTGGAAGAAGTAAAAACATTTGAGCTAACCCGTGAATTTGCCGATAGCCTGAAACAGGCTATCGAACAGGGAAATAATGATTTTATTATTCAAAGCTTGAATGGTGTAAATTCTGCAGATATCACAGAGACCCTGGAGGAGTTTACTACGGACGAGTCCAAGCATATACTCAATTTGCTGGATACTCAAATTGCAGCTGAGGTAATTAGTGGGCTGGAAGAGGATACGCGCAAGAGATTTTTAAGGGTTTTCGAACCGGAAGAAATAGCCGGCTATATAGATTACATCGATTCCGATGATGCGGCCGATATTTTGAATGAAGTGGCTCCCAAGGCCAGGGAAGAGGTAATCTCCTCAATTGAAAGCAGCGAAAAAGCTGAACATATTGTCGACCTGATGCGCTATGATGAAGACGTAGCCGGAGGTATCATGGCCAAAGAATTGATAAAGGCCAATATAAACTGGACTGTTGAGCAGACAACGGAAGAAATTCGAAATCAGGCCGAAAATGTTACCAAAATCTTTTCCGTTTATGTGGTAGATGATCAGAATAAGTTATTAGGAATCGTTTCGCTAAAAAAGATGCTACTGGCACGAAGGGGTACTCTTATTAAAGACATTTACGAAGAAGATGTAATCTCGGTAAAAACCTATGATGAAGAAGAGGAGGTAGTAGCTATAATGAAAAAGTATGACCTCGAAGCAGTGCCGGTAGTAAATATGCAAAACAAACTGATGGGAAGGATTACTATCGATGATATTGTAGATGTTATGACTGAACAAGCCGAGGAAGAACGTCAATTAATGGCCGGTATTTCCGAAGATGTTGAGGAAGATGATAGTGTGTGGATGCTAACTCGTGCCCGAATACCCTGGTTGGTAATAGGCTTGGTTGGTAGTTTCTTTGGAGCTGAAGTTATTGGCCTTTTTGAAAATGAAATTGCAGTTATTCCAATTATGGCTTCATTTATACCACTTATTACGGCTACTGGTGGCAACGTTGCCATTCAATCATCTTCTATAGTAGTTCAAACCCTTGCCAATAAAAGTGCTTTTAGAGATTCGGCTATTAGGCGACTCATAAAAGTAATACTGGTAGCCCTTTTGAATGGTATTTTGCTCGCCTTGCTGGCGTTTGCTATAAGTTATTTTAGAAGAGGCGACCTGGATGTTTCCATAATTGTAGCCACGGCTTTGACATGCGTAGTCATTCTTGCCTCCCTTTCAGGAACAATAACTCCCATTATTTTAGATAAGATGGGCATTAACCCTGCGGCTGCTTCAGGGCCATTTATTACCACGGTGAACGATATTCTTGGCCTGGCTGTATATTTTACTGTTGCCTACCTGCTGTTTTAATATCTTTTATGAAGTGCCTGGTTGTTGATAAAATGCATGAAAGCCTGTCATCTATGCTTGACTCCATTGGGATAGAGGCCGTTTATCAGCCTTCGATTAGCAGAGAAGAAATAAAAACATCTATTCATGATTATGATGGGCTTATTATTAGAAGTAAAGCATTCGTTGATGCCGACCTTCTTGAACACGCGGGTAAGCTAAAATTTGTTGGCCGGGCCGGTTCAGGAATTGATAACCTGGATGTAGCATTTCTTGAGTCAAAAGGAATTAAAATAGTTAACGCTCCTGAAGGGAACAGAGATGCCGTTGGCGAGCATACCATTGCCTTAATACTTAGTTTGCTGAATAACCTATACCAAGGGCATACTCAGATTACTCAAGGCGTTTGGGATCGAGAAGGAAATCGTGGAGAAGAGTTAGGCTCCAAAACCGTTGGTATCATCGGTTATGGCCACATGGGAAGCACAGTAGCTAAGAAGTTGCAATCCTTTGGGTGCAAAGTTATAGCGTATGATAAGTACCATCCTGATTTCAAAGACAGCTACGCTGCATCCGTTTCCCTGGATACCCTTAAAGAACAAACAGATATTTTAAGTCTTCATATACCACTTACGAAAGAAACCTTCCGAATGACTGATGGAGGATTCTTTAATAGTTTTGGAAAAAACATTATTTTTATTAACACCTCCAGAGGTGAGGTAGCATCTTTTAGTTCAATAGTAGAAGCATTGCAAACTGGCAAAGTTGTGAAAGCCGGTTTGGATGTTCTTGAGAATGAAAAGCTAAGCAACCTGACAGAGGAGCAGCAAAATGATTTCAACTGGCTCAAAGCATCAGGAAAGGTTGTTTTCTCTCCACATGTTGCAGGATGGACGGTAGAAAGTTATATAAGAATCAATGAAGTACTGGTAGAAAAGATAAGTCGTATTTTTAATTGAAGTAATTTTTATAAGTTAGTTAGTCTTCCATGATTAAGAAGTTAAAAAAATATTATGAAGAGCTTATTCAAAAGCCTATTCTTACTTCCTTCATAGTATTGGGGCTGTTGACTATTTTGATAATTGGGCTTAGCCTGCGGTTTTACCTTACCGACTTCGATAATATATACATGAATGTGCTTGCAGAAGCTCACGGTATGCTTTTCGATATTCTTATAATTGGTATTCTTATCTACTGGCTAAGAGAGATTGGAGAGGAAAAGCAGCGGGTTCGTCAATATATAGATGAAATTGACGACTTCAGGATGTGGGAATCAGAAGAGGCTGCCTTCCGCAATGTTGGTAATATTAAAAGGCTAAATCGGCACCATATTAATAACATTGAGTTGGTGGGATGTTATTTAAAAAAAACAAACCTGAATGGGGTCAACTTGCAGGGCAGCAACCTAAATACAGCCGATCTTTCTAATGCAATTCTGATTGAGGCCAACTTGTCAGAAACTCGGATGAACCAGACTAATTTTGAAAATGCGAACCTCAACCATGCTTTATTAAAAGGAACATATGCAAGTGGGAGTAATTTTAAAGATGCATTCATGATTAAGGCCGACTTGCAGGATGCATTCTTAATTAAAGCTGATTTTCAAAATGGTTTTTTGATGGAAGCTAATTTGAGTAACTGTTCCTTGGCAGAATGCAATTTTGAAAATGCCAACCTTTACAAAGCTAATTTTACTGGTGCCACCGGACTAACGGTAGAACAGCTTGCAAAGGCCAAATCTCTTTACCTTGCTACCTTCGATCCAGATATAAAAGTGCTATTGGAAGAGCGTATCCCTGACTTGATTGGATAGTATTTTAGATTCTGATTTGACAAAATTCATTTAATTTTGAGGTATAAGATGAATAAAACATACAACATAGCGATAAAAAAATACTAATCATATACACTTAGTAGAATAACGGCTGCACATTATTGTAGCCGTTATTTTATTTTAAAAACAAAAATTATGGCAGAGATATCGTATTACACGAAAGAAGGGTTGCAAAAGCTTAAAGACGAATTAAATGAGCTTAAGACCAAAGGAAGAGCTGATATTGCCAGGCAAATAGCAGAAGCACGTGATAAAGGTGATTTAAGCGAAAATGCCGAGTATGATGCAGCCAAGGACGCGCAAGGCCATCTGGAGGCTAAAATTGCCATGCTTGAAAATGCAGTTGGAAAAGCCCGTGAAATTGATGAATCAAATATTGACACTTCTAAAGTGAGTGTGTTATCGAAGGTCAAAATAAAGAATGTAAAAATGGGAGCTACTTTTACTTATACATTGGTTGCTGAAGAAGAAGCTGATCTGAAAGCTAATAAGATCTCAGTTAAGTCGCCAATAGGAAAAGGACTTTTAGGTAAAAAAGCCGGGGAAACTGCCGAAATAGAAACCCCTGGTGGACTTCTGTCATTTGAGGTACTTGAAATTGGACTGTAATGGCTTCTATATTTACCAAAATTATTGAAAGGGAAATTCCTGCATATATTGTTGCAGAAGACTCAAAGCATATCGCTTTCTTAGATATTAATCCACTTATGATAGGCCACACGTTGGTTGTTCCAAAAAAAGAAGTGGATTATATCTATGATCTACCAGACAATGATTTATCTGATCTCCATCTTTTTGCTAAAAAAGTGGCAAGTGCCATAAAAAAATCGGTTCCGTGCGAACGCATTGGGGTGACAGTTATGGGGCTGGAAGTTCCACATACACACGTACATCTGATTCCTATTAATTCAATGGATGATATGAATTTCAGCAGGGCAAAGCTTTCTCTGTCAAAAGAAGTTATGGAAGAGACAGCGCAAAAAATAAAGTCTCATCTTTAGCAGATCGAAAGTGACACTGGTATAAAAGGTGGGAAATAAAAAAGTATCTGCGCACCAAACACAGATACTCCACAGCTTAAAATATTTAATAAAGCTTATAGAGCTTCTTCAGCCAGCTCGGTATTTTGCTTTACATCTTTTTTAACATCTACCTTAGCATAGGTAGGGCACGTGTACGATGTACACGAAGACGCAAACACCAAAACAACAAATGCAAGTACAACAGCCAGTTTTTTCATACTATAAAGGTATTGGATTAAATCTTAATGTCAAACTTTTTTTTAATAAACGTATCATTTTCTAAAAACGATACTATTTTTTCCACATTTTCATTCATTCTCCCACTCAAAATACTCATCATCTTCCAGCAACAAGGTATCTTTTTTCTCTTCTTTCTTCTTGCCTGTCAGGGTGTTACCAAACTCAGTTATCTCTCTTTTCAACCCCTTAACAATATTTGATCCCGCCCTTCCAATATCATAATTTACCTTGTAATCATCAGTCGTTCCCTTTATTCTAAATGGCCAGTAAAGCTTACCCTCTTTGTCCACTTTTACTTCCCCAAACTCCTGGTCTTTATCCCGTTTATCATTTATAACCGGAACCGATAACCGGTAATCTATATGCTGATCAAGCGTATGGTAACCACCAATTTTTATATTTCTCACGTTGGTCCCTACATACATATCAGATAAAAAGACGGTGTCATTAGCTATGTCAATGTGGCTGTTCAGGTCAGAAAATTTAAGCCGGGACAATTTTTCTTCCTGGTTATTCAAGTAGGGAGCCAGCGCCATAATAGGTTCAAAGTTATTCAACTCTCCTTTCTTTATTTGTAGCAGTGCTTCCACATACAACAGGTTCCTTCTAAACCTCCAGTCCTTATCAAAATACATGTAGGTATAAATGTCAGAATTTAGTTGTCCTTTCAGATATTCATCTGTAATAAAGTCTTGCTGGAAATTATTGAACACGTTGAAAAGACTATCAAGCTCAATGGAGTTGGTCTGTGTCTTAGCCATAATAAAGAAATCTCCATTGAATTGCCTTGAAATACTTCCTGCAACAGCCACCTTTCCTCCAAACCCATTCGAAGTAAGTTTTTCAATCATTATTTTTTTAGGTTCGATTTGTGTTCTTGCACGAAGATTGGTTCCAAAAAATTTTCTGAAATTGATGGTATCAATAGAAAGTTCCAGGTCAAAAATGTACGGATCAGTATCAGACCTTCCTTTTATTGCGGTAGTGTCTTGTGGCAACCGGGTAATAAAATCCACAATCTCATCCAAATTCATATATGCACTGTTCAATTGCAGGGAAGCAGTTGTTTCCTCCTTTTCTCTGTCCCCTAATAAATATGCCAGGTGGTCAATGGTGCCGTTAAGTTCAATATCACTTTGTCCAAACTGACCCTTGAACGCATTAATTATTGCACTTCCGTTTTTCCATAATACCCGCCCCTCCAATTCACGTATCCCAGGATAATTTTTTAGGTGGAAACCAACTTTATGGAAATTGTATTGGGCAGCCACATCCATCGACTTTATGTTCATCGTGTTTTCCCCTTTCTGCAAGGTGAATGAAAACTCCATATCCACTCCTAAAAAACCAGAAGCCTGCTCTGTAAGATCAAGCTTTGCAACCGATAAAATCCAGGGGACATCCAATTCTCCATTTAGTCTTCCTCTAATGGTTGGAACTTGAAAATTATTAACAGATCCACTTATTTTAATCTTTTTGTCCTTTACCGATGCATCTGCCTTTTCAAGCTCAAAATGTCCTGTTTCGGGCTTTTTCAAATCCATAATTGCTAGGTACCCTTTTACGTCACTGAGATATAACGGTTCTTTTAATTCCTTGTGATTAACTACAAAATCAGTTAAGCCTACACTTGTTGTTAGCTTTGGCCAACTTGATCGACTCACAGCTCCCTTAATTTCTGTTATGAAGTCAATTTTACCCTTTCCATTAAAAGGCTTCAGCTTCTTCTGTACAATGTCTGGAAGTATAGAAACCATGCTGGAAAAATCATTCTTCTCCCCTGTTATTCTTATGGATACCTCATAGGGTTCGCTTGTTTTTACATGGCCATTGAATTTAAAGTAGGCTTGGTTAATACTTAATTCGCTAGGAAAAACGCTAAGTGAGGTTCCATTATACTCTATCCTGGTTGTAATTTGCACCTTTTTCCCGACCAGCCATTTAAGGTTACCCGTGCTTGTTTTTGTTAACAAAAAATTCGACTGCACATAAAAATCTATATCCGGCTCATGAAACTTGGCCGAGCCTAAGAGTTTGTTAATGGCATACGTAGCATGTATAGAGCTGATTTCATCATTATAAACAACTTCTACATTTGTGAGAAGGATTGAGCGTATTTCAAGCGAATTCCTGGTAGTATCTGAAGCATCCTGAACATTAAAGACATCGAAGTTATTTTCACCCTTTTTGTTTTTATGAATTATCAGTTTCCCATTATCGACTTCAAGTCGTTCAATTTCAATATTCTTTTCCAACAGGTTCCATATATTGAGTACAAAAAAGACATTGTCTCCAGAAAGTAGCATTTCATTTTCAAATGCCGAATGGAACTTAACCCCCTTAAATTCAACTGCCAGGTTAGGAAAACCTTTTAGCAGGTTGAGATCAATCTGTTCAACCTCAAGTTGTGTTTTCAGACTTTTATTGACCTCTTCTATTAAAAGATCAATAATGTCGTCTTTGTAAATATATACCCCTAATGCACCTCCAAACAGAATAGCCAGAAGTATAACAATAAAATAATAAGTGATCTTTTTAAGGCGTCTCAAAGTACTAATGTAAGCATCAAAATTACTTAAAATCAATAGCCAATTTTATGCCTGTTTTGAAGGAATAAAACTACCATAAAAATATTTTTTCAATTACATATTTTCTATTTGGCTATTAATATTTCTATGCTACATTTGCAGTCCCATTCAGAAAATGGGCTCTTAGCTCAGTTGGTTCAGAGCACCTGCCTTACAAGCAGGGGGTCGCTGGTTCGAATCCAGCAGGGCCCACATAAACGGAACAAGGCTGCCATTTTTGGTGGCCTTGTTTTCGTTTATAAGGTTTTGTTACTAGATGAGAAGTACTGGTTCGAAACCGAAGGTTCACGAGAGTCTGAGCGTATGGCTTGTGGGGATGAGTAACCCAGCAGGGCCCACATTTAAAATCAAGCACTTACAAGATAAAATTTGTAAGTGCTTTTTTATTTGCATGCCATTTGCAT
>JAGQYJ010000072.1 GCA_020436145.1 Cyclobacteriaceae bacterium
CAGCGTAGGTTTTGCCAACCGAATGCCCTGCAAACCAATAGCGCTGATGACCGTAAAAGCACCTTCCTCATTGGAAACATTATTTGGAATAACTGCCACCAGATTCTGAGGCACACACACATATTCCGCATGCGGGCCGTTGCTAGCGACACGATCCCCCACCTGGATTCCACGCACACCTTCCCCTACCTGCACCACAACGCCAGCATTACAATACCCCATTGGCAAAGGCTGGTCCAACTTATTGAAGACCGCTTCTATGGTGGGCATTACCCCATCCGTTTTAATTTTATCCATCACCATCTTCACCCGCTCCGGTTGCTGTCTTGCTTTTTGTATCAGGTTGGCCTGTCCAAACTCCACCAACATCTTTTCCGTTCCCAAAGAGACCAGGGAATGGGTAGTGCGTATCAACACAGATCCTTTACGCACTGTTGGCACGGGAATTTCTTCCAGGATTGTCTCTCCTGTTTTTAGGTTTTGGATGAGTTGCTTCATTTTTTAATTGGCAGTGCAATCACAAATTGATTAGGTAGTCTATCCCACTCAACAGGAAGGTCATTAGTAGTAATGAAAGTATATCCTTGTAGTGATTTAATTGCTAATATTTCTTCTTGATTATGAATTTCAAACAGAATAAATGGTTTATAATTTTTAATTACATACTTCATTCCCTCCAGAACCTTCGCTCCAAATCCTTCCACGTCTATCTTTACTACATCAACCCGCTTAAAATTTCCATCTCGAATAAATTCATCGAGGGATATCACGTCCACTTCTGTCGTCCCTAACTCAGAAATACTGCCCATAGAAGATGTCAATCCCTCTTTAAACATAAGCTTTGCCTTCTTGGCTCCGAGGGCTAAATTGTAAGGCTCAATATTCTCAACCGAATTCAGTTCAATGGTTCTTTTAATAAATACAAAGTTATTTTGCTCAGGCTCGAAGGTGACTACTTTTTCGCACAATTGTGAAGCAAACAGAGCCACATATCCAGCATGGCCACCCACATCAATAAATACCGATTGAGGAGATAAAAATTTCGATAGTTGAGCAAGTAAGTCAACTTCGTAATTTCCATTTGAATACGCAATACCAAACCGCTTGGATTCAATCCACTTAAATCCATTCAAAATATCAGGTTTCCTTATTATAGTAATTCTTCCTTCTACAAATTTGTAATAAAGATTTCTGAATAGTTTCTTAAGAAAGATTGTTAATCCATTCACAGTTGCTAGTTTTTACTCGCCATAATGACAATAAAAGGACACCGCCTATTTTCATTTAACCAAAAAAACATCGTAGAATAGAACGGTACAGTCCCCTGGAAATAAACTTCTTTAATAGTATAACCAATTGATTCAAGAATATTAAAGCAGTCATTTTTTGTCCAAGAATTCAATATTAGTTTTCTGTAGGCAGGAATACCAAAAAGCTTAAAAGCGCTTGACTCTAAAAGCCTGAACCAGCTATCCCTATTTGGAATAGAAAATACCAAATGTCCATTTGGTTTGAGTGATGAATAAGCAGAAGACAATACCTCTTCCGCTCCATCTATATATTCCAGTACACTCGATGAAAGAATCAGATCAAACTTTACATCTTTTAAGCTCAACCAAAACTTTTCATTGATTTCCAATTTTTTAAAATCAATTTTATCCATAAGTTCAAGCCCTACTGTAACTTTAGCAAGATCGATCATTCCTTTTGAGCCATCAACAGCAACCACTTTATCAGATACTTTTGCAAGCTCCTTCGTCATCCATCCAGGGCCGCAACCCAAATCCAACGAAACTTCCAAATCTTTAAAGCTATTGATTATCTTCTGCCAGAAAATCAATCTAGACCGAAAACTTTCCTTGTCCAAGTACTTACTTTTAAAAGTATGTGCCTCATGCTCATGGTAGTCTATTGCATTATTCATTATTTACTGTTTTGCGCATTGATTAATAAAATCAAATGTTCGTTCCGAAGTATTCTTCCAAGTGAAACTCGTTACGTAATTCAATCCCTTCCTGGACAATTCCAGAAGTACACCCTTATTCATTAGCATAAATAGAATTTTTTCCCTGGTTTCATCTATTGATTCTGGATTAAAATACATGGCATTGTCCTTTAGTGTTTCAGGCATTGAGCTCCTATTAGAGCAAAGAATTGGAAGACCGCAAGCCATAGCTTCCAGTAAAACCATTCCAAATGTTTCACAAGTCGAACAAAGAATAAAACAATCGTACGAAGAGTACAATTCTGGCAAAGCTTGATACCTAATTTCTCCTTTATAGTTAATTCCTTCTCCAAGAAATGGAATTAGTCGTTTTAGAGATGGGGCGTACGCATTACCCACAAAATCAATTGATACGTTGTGCCCTGCATCCCGCAATTCGCGTATGGCTTTAGCCGCAACCCATTGATGTTTATACTCGTCAATTGTCGACACATAAACAAAACGAAACACCCCTCCATCAAAGTCGCTTAATTTTTCAAATGGTCTAAATATTTTAGAGATACCATGAGGTATAAAAGCTTTGTGCTCAATCCTTCTTTGAAGCGATAGTGGTAATCTTGACCAACTATATTGGTTAAGAAAAATAACGCCAATGGCATTCCTATATGCTTTCCTTTGGAGAAAGCGTAATAGAAGTAAGCGAATCCATGTAATTGAAAAGAAATAACGTTCTATCTCCCTACTTTCCAGCGGTAGCAAATTTTGGCACATCGTAACGTAATTGCCAGGGGCACTACCCGTACCGGGAACAAACCAAATACTATTTTTAACCGATCTGCGAGCAACAATTTTCCACAGCAATCTTCCAAAATAGCCATAACCAAATAATGCAGGTGTCACTTTTACAAGCCATGATTTCGGTGGTATTTCCTTCATCACCACCACATGGCCATAAACTATTACCTTGTCAAAACCATGGCTGGCTGGCTCTGCATGCTTTAACAACTCTACCAGATGAGTTTTTCCACCGCCAGCAAGAATATTGGAAGCATCAATTAGTAGTATCAATTGTGAGTTAATTTCTATTGGATAAAAAATACCTTATATGAGATACGGGCCAATTACCCTCAAAGTGCCTTCGGTTAATTACCCTCCCATTGAATGACCATAAACCATCACGCTTTATACTGGAATAGATATATGAATAATTCTGCATTGCTAAATCCAATGCCTCATTGCTCAAATCATTGTTTCCTCCAAACGGATACGCAAAATGGATACACTTATCTTGTGTAATCTTTTCAATTTCAATTTTAGAGTTAACGATTTCGTTCAGTAGCACATCCTCATCCTCGATATTAAGTCTTTGATGGGATGTTGAATGAGACCCAATAACATGTCCCTGTTGATGAAGTGCGGCCACCATTTCCCTTGTCATAAACGTTTTATCAATAGTTGTCTTATAGTTTTTTTGTAACACATAACGCGTAGCCCCTTTTTCCATTCCCAGAAATGAGGGATTGATAAAGAAAATTGCCTTAATTTTTAACCGGGCCAGCACCGGGGCTATCACTGTGTACACATCACGATAACCATCATCAAATGTCAGGCAAATCAGGGCCTCTGTTGTTTGATGAAGATTCGATAGCGCTTCATCCGGATTAACGAGGCGATTATTTTTTGATAGTGTAGTTAACAGACGGTAAAATATTTCCTGTTGTTTTTCATCCGAATCGCAAGTTGGCAAAACGTAATGGCCATTCAGAAAATGTGTTCGCAAAGAAGGAGCAGCACCCCTCCCCATAACTTTAAGGTATGTATCCCTTAAAATCCCCTTAACCCCACTTACATTAAAAAGTGTCAAAATCGAAATAGGTGTATTTTAACGGGGCCAAATCGATCCCCTTCTGAAAATTCAAGTATCCAATTGCCAGCCCGGGTTTGGGCACAAGCTTTGTCCTTAATACTTTGCCCAGCATAGTTCCTGGTGAGCAATAAAAGCTGATCCGGGGCATCCCTAAAAAAAAGGCCAACCATTTCAAATGTGTGAATGCTTTATCGAATTTATTTTTATTGGAAAGGTCAATATCACCAATACGCAATGAAACACCGGTTTTCAGAATTACGGAGGTGCCCCCCACCCTGAGGCACACATTGTCCGGATTCCGGAGTTTGTACTCCCAGAAATCTGCCGACCTTGCAATCCCAGTTGTGGAATTTCTTAGTACCAGACTTTCAAACCGTTTCCCCGATGGGTAAAAAGAAAGAATAAATCTTACCCAACCATGATATAGAAATCTCAAGTACTTTACTTTCAAAAAAGTGGATAAGGGTAACGTATAAACCCAGGCAGTATAATTTTCAATATTCTCATGGTGCTGCCACCTTAGTTTCCTTACAAAACCCGGATAAGAGCTCTCTGATGGAAAGCCAAAAACTCCTGATATGCCCAGCTGAACACAAAGTTCATAGGTTTGCTTTGCCAGTTTCACAAACAATCCCTTTCCCTGATGGTTGGGATGCGTCATCGTGTCGCCCGATTGCACAATAACATGATGCTTACCTTCTATTATGGCTTCCATTGGGAAGACACCGTAATACGCAGCAGGTTGTCGATCAGGTGTATAATAGGCTATGTAGCCCAAATAAGAAAGGCCTAAAAATCCGGTTTCATATTTAGCCTTTAACTCCGCAATGGTTACATTACGCTTAAAAGCACCCTTAAAAACCGGGATTAAATCCTGTAATCGTTCCCTTGATATTCTTTCAATATTGTATTCCATGAATTAATCACCCGCCATTTGAAACCTCGTGAAAGCGCATAAAAATATGGCCCTACCTAAGGCTTATATATCCTTGAACCCAGCCAACGACATGAGTGAATGGCTCCAGATGGCAGGTGAATTCTTGGTGGACAATTCCCGGCTTCTCTCCCCCATATTAACCAACTCCTCGTTGCTCAATTCCATCATCTTCCCCAATCCTGAAGATAAACCCTGCTCATCCTTAGGGTTAATATAATACCCGTTATATCCATCCACCAAAAAATCTTCTGCACTCCCACATGCACTGCTTAGCAATAGCGGGACACCGGCAGCAGCCATTTCATGAACCACCAACCCCCACGGTTCTGCGAGACTGGGAAGACAGAAAAATGATACTTCTTGAGCAAGAAGTGCGATCTCTTGTTGATTGAGAAACCCTTTGTATTGGATACGGGGCGAGATCGGGAGGGAATCTTGCATGGGCCCTGTACCCACCACAATTAATTTCCAATCAGTAAATTTCACCTCCTCGGACAACTTGAGAAAACATGTCACGAGCGAATCAATTCCTTTTATTGGTGTAAGTCTGCCGATAAACAATATTTCCTTGCGAAATGGAACCTTTCTTTCTTGCCAAAAACATGCTGTATCAGCAGTATAAGCACCCGTTCTGATCTGGGAAGGGGTAAACCCGAGCTTTCGAGCAAATTGGTATTGACTTTTGCCAGGCACAAAGGCCCCAGAAAAGAAAAAACGATGTAAAACTTTTGCTGCTATTGAAAATAGTATTTGGCGAAAGGACCTTTCCCATTTATTGTCCATCCCTACTATAACCGGGATACCGGATAAACGAGCGGTGAATGCCAGCCTCAGGTACAATTTATCCCTCCAACCCGAAACAAAAATAAAATCAGGGTCAATCAAATCGATTAATTGCTTTAATGACTTGTGGTTTGATGCCGAACGGGGAATAAATTTTATTCCAGCAACTTCTTTTGGCACATAAGGTGAAACTTTCCTAAAATCCCAATATACAACGTGCACCGTAGCGCCTGTAATCCATGATAAGGAGTTAAAGGCTGCCAAATTGTATGGCATAAACTCCGTATACAATACGAGTACCTGATCAATTACCATTCATTTGATTATACAGGTTAAAATAACGTTGTGCAATAATATCTACCGAAAAATATTTTACGTTTATATACCCCTTGTTAATCAACCCTTCCCTAAATTCAGTATCCGCGCAAATCCTAAGAATAGCAGCCCTAATTTCCTCTACCGATAACGGACTCACCATTACGGCCGAACCAGGCTCTATCAATACTTCAGGCATGCTGGCCACATTTCCAGTAATAACAGGACGGCCTGTTGCCTGTGCCTCAATGATCGGTAAGCCAAAACCTTCATAAGTAGAGGCAAAGAAAACCATATCACAATCCCGATACGCCTGCACTACTTCTTTTATTGTCAAACCATACCGAAATTCATGAACAATGTTACTCCCTAACAACAAATTCCTTAGGGCCTGTTCAGGCTTCCTTACCAATAATAACTTACACTTAATACCCTTTATCGCAGCAATCAAAGATTCTATGTTTTTGTTCCTGCCTCCTCCAATCTGCAAAATAACTGGAATATCTTTATCAAAAGGCCTGTAACTTTTTTGAAAAGCCCTACTTACTGGATTAGGAATCACCGTGATTTTTTCCGGTTTGATTGAAAAATTTGACAAAATTTGCTGTTTTGTATACTCCGAAATAGTGGTGATATGTATCTTTTTTATAGGAGGAATATTCCAAAACATAGATTTGTATAATTTTCTTTTAAATCCCGTTAAAGTATTCGTCAGATGACCAATATCATGAACGGTCAAGATTGTTTTTTTTGAAGGCAACCCCAATGCCAAATAATTCTCCGCCCCTGTAATGTGATGGATGTCCGCCTGTTTTCGCATTACCCTAAAAATAGAATACCAATCGAACGGTTTACTGGCATAAAAAACTGATGTGTCCAATTTATCCGCAAGCGCTTCAACAATCGGATCAAACACATTCTCAATACTATAATTACCAGGTCGCTGACACCTAAAATAGTAGTAAACTTTCATTTCAAAAATGCCACAGTATCAAAGCAACATCCATAATACTATTAAATCAAACCGCGTTTGGTAAGAACGGATAAGAGCATTTGCGCTGTATTATCAAGGCTATATGCGTTCAGGGCTTTCTCATAACCTTTCTTTTGTATGCGCAAACGTTCTGACTCATGGTTAAGGTAAAAATCAACTTTTTCAATCATTTCACCTGCCGAAGAAAAGCAGGCAACTTCCTCATTTTCCTCAAAATATTGAAGTACCTCGTCCGTTCGTTCATGCAACATAAATCCCCCACTTCCAGGAATATGAAATGTACGAGAGGTAATATTGTCACCACTGGAGGCGCCCTTAACCTGTTCGGACAACAAGGCGATATTTATCCTTGAAGAATTAATCCCCAACGCATAGAGGTCCCCCATGATCGGTAGCCCCTGAATCGATTTTCCTATAGTTCCTTGGCACTTATCACGCCACCCATTTCCCCAAATTTTTAATGATATCCCGGGAGACCTCTCCGCAAGTTGAGAAAGGTAATCATACTTATGGGGCGTGTAACCACCAATAAATGATGCATCACAGGCAAACTTCTCAACTCCATCTTGTTTAATAATACGATGAACCATGGGATCGAAGCCATGTGGAATAAAAGAAATTTTATGATTCCCAATTTCAAAATTCAACTTCAAATCATCAGCACCAAATGATTTTGTTGTGAATATATGATCATAGTGTATCAAACAATCCGGTATAAAATTTCCATGTGCCATAAAACTCACGTCTGGAAAAAAATTAACAACCGGGATACCCAGATTTTTCCAATACACAATGGTTTCCGGCTTGACAAAGGCACCCTTATAGACAAGCACAAGATCGGGTTGAAAAACGGTAGTTTCAGACATTAGCCGATAATTGAAATCCACAATTTGAAAAGGACGTATAGCTCTGTTAAAAAGTTTAGCCTGAAAAGCCGTTGCCGCAAGGCTGATATAACGAAGTTCATTGACAATATTGGTAATGCAACCTATTCTGGATAAAGCATAGAACAATCCCGATGAATTACTGCCCTTCCACTCTTCCCCTATACAAAGAATTTTTGGTTTGCCCTCCATCAGGGTTCTTATTTAATTAATTTATTGAATTAATTTTTCGATGATACCATTAAATATCCATCCCTTCAGAAAACCCTGGAGACCCATATTAATGATTTATATAGAATTAAATAGGCTACTAAGGTAGGGATGACCTGGAGATCCGCCCCCAGGGAAAACAAACCCAGGAAAATAAGGTAAAACCTAAATACCCAACCGTACAGGGAATTATAGTCCGTAGCATTCCAAACCATGGCGATTATCCAACCGAAAAGCAAGCACCCTAGTACCAATCCTGGCCATCCAAAATTCAAGTAAAACTCCCCTGGCACCGTCATATTGACGGAATTATTGGCAATTCCTCTTCTATTGTAATAGGCATTACCTATTTCCACTGCAAACCATTGGCCTTGTTTTATCAACGGTTTGTCCCTCCATATAAACCTGGGAATAAACACATATTTGAAATACTCCAATGTTTCGCCATTGTAATAACCGTTTTTCCTGGTAAGCATAATGATACTGCCCACCTGGGGTATTATGCTCAAACGGGAAGTAACCGACTGACCCTCCACTTCCTGATTGCCATACAACCAATTTACGCTGGCGGACAATTTCTCCCCACCATAAAGTTCAGCTCTTTTGTTCCCCAAAAATGTAAACAGAGGAGGAAAAACCAAGATCATCAGGACAATTGCCCATTTTGAGTAGTTATGAACTTTGTACAAAGATTGGCTTGCCATTATATCCCCTGACAAATACGCCACCCAAGGGATCAATATGGCCATGCGCAGGTAGGAATACTGCAGTGCCCAAACGGAAAGAAACAGCGTGTAGAGCAGGGCTACAACAATATTCCTTCTGGTAGAATGGGCAATAAAGGAGAGCAACAAAATACTGCCCTGGACGATGAGCGAAAAAAAGGACCCCACGGAGCCCATTGACCAAATTAGCGGGTTTAGAAAATTAACCAAGATGAAGATCGAAATTGAGGCAAAAAAGATTGGCCAAAACCTTATTTTAAGCTTATCAGTCCCTTCCGAATCTGGATTATCTTTCTCTTTTATAAATAAATGCATTATCTCCAGTATCAGCACGCTTCCCAGATTAAAAATAAATATTGCCTGGCCTGACAATTCTGCCGAATAGTATTTCCTAAAGAACCAGGGGTCGTCAGTCAACCCAGAGAGCGCCACAAAATGAGCAGCACTGGTAATGAGCAACAAAAACGCATAAGATGTTGAAACATCAAAACGCCTCAAGTGTCGGCCCCCAATATCCTGAACAAGCACTATCAATGCATACACCAGCATGAGTAATGCATGGACCAAAAACAAATCCACCCAGTAGCTCATACCCAATAAAACCAAAACAATATATTTAAATTGCCGCACGACCTAAATTTATTGAAATTCAAAATCATTCATTCCTTTTATCAGACCCTCCAAGGCAGCATACATATAAGATGCCAGTTTTTTAGCCTGATTCTTCCTTGTATAAAAACCTACTCTTGAATCAGGGAAATATGGAATTGGCTTCATCTCCTTTTTTAACATAAGCATTTCAGACAGGTAAGCAGAAAGGTATCTGGAATTATCAAAAGATTGGCCCGTTTTAGTCTCTTGAATCAATTTATCCAAAATAGCCCTGTCACCAGGAATACAGATAATTGGTTTTCGAATTGCAAAATATTCAAAGACCTTCCCTGGATAAAAACCATTCCTAAATATGCGGCTTTTGTTTTCCTGTATTGACAACAAGACCAAAAAATCCGCTTGCCTCACCATATTCAAGTACTTCCCGCGATCCAGATGAGGATAACATACCACTTTTTGGTCGATTTTAAATGCTTTCGCCTGCCTCCTAACAAATTCATGGGCATTGCCTACATATACAAAATTTACATCGTTACCATCGAGGTGATACAATGCTTCAAATAGGAGATTAAAATTTTGGTAAGGAATTTTAATATTTCCACCATAGTATAATATTAGTTTAGAATGGTTAGGTCTATTAAGTGGATGTGTGTTTTGAAATTCATCCTGATCATATCCGTTTGTCACAACAAAACAGGGTTTTTGATAATCCACTTGATCAAGGTAAGCCCAATATTCATTTACGTTTACAATAAATTCAGCTGATTTCAGGTAATGCCTATAGATCAACTTAACCATTGGCCTTGCATACCTATTTTGAAATTGAAGGACAGGATCCCTAAAATCAACACACCATTTAATCCTAGTTTGAATATGCAACTTCCTGGCCACATGCACTCCAGCATCAGGGCCATGTTCCGCCAATATAAAATCTATGGGTGTTTCCCTAACTAATGCCATCGAAGCTTTGTAAGCCACGTCCTGCCAAGATTGTGAATAGTCACCTCTAAAGAGCTTTACAATAGAAGAAATTTTCCGAATGGCGGAAATTGCAAATCCATTTTTGGGCAAAAAAGTGCCTAATGCAGTGTCAATCTCAACACAATTTAGCCAAAGTCTATCCCAATAACCCGCTGATTTCTTTGATGGCAGAGGGATCAGTACGGAATTGGATTGATTTAATTCTTCCAGCCACTGAGGCATTGTGTCCTTAATAAAATGAATGGCATCTTCAGATGTAACTGTCCACCGTTTGTTAAAATCACAGCATACCACGATGACCTTCCACCCAACTTCAGGCAAATGTTTGGCAAACTGATAGGGTCGTTGCGCACCAATTGTAGAGCCAGGCCTATGATAGGGTACACATTCGTAAGCCAGAATCAATAAAGTCTTCATCTCATTGCATCCACAAACACCCCGTACATTTTTTTTACAAAAACATCCGGGGAAAATTCAGCGATGCTCCTTTTGCGTATGGCCGCCCGGTCATAGTGGGAATAGCCCTTTATCATTTTCGCCAGTGCATTACCCAGCGCTATACCGTTCCCTTCATCTTGCACCGCAATACCGTTTCCAGGCAACAATACCTTCTCGCTTGCACCATTGATGGTGCACACGCAAGGCAGACCCATAACCTGGGCTTCCAACAAAGCAACAGGGCAATTTTCATAGAAGCTTGGCAGTACAAATGCATGTGCTTTATCCATTTCCCGGCTTATTTCTTCAGAAGGCTTGGGGCCAAGCCATTCAAAATAATCCGAGGTCCCTTTTTTCTTAATGTAATTTCTCAATCTCAGCTCATCTGGGCCCGCTCCAATTAATTTGATTACAAAATTTAGTTTATTGCCAACCAACTTTTGCGTAGCATCTATTAAACGCCACAATCCTTTTTGATCAGAGAGCCTACCTACAAATAAGAAAACAAAGGTATTGGATAGGTTTTTATTTTTTGAAGTGCCTGATAGAAACTCCTCAGTTACGGCATTCCAAATCAAGTGAGGCTTGATTGATTTATCCAACTTACTAAACTCTGCAAATTGTCTTTCAGCAACCACAACAACACCAGAATTTCTTTTAAGCATCCGCCTAGCCTCATTTAAATTCCACCGATGCCTCAAATGCATGGTTAACGGCACTGAATGCTCTTGTAGAATGAAGGGGATATTTAATTTATTTTTCTCCATAAATCTATTCCATAGGGAAGCACTTGTTAGCGTAACACACCAAACAAGATCTGGCGTACCACCTAATTCATTTAATACAGATGGAAATTGAGTATACATATCACGCAAATGAATGAAGGACTGATCCATTGGTAATCTATGCGATAGTAATACACTTTGATGTGTGAATATGGATATTTCCTCATCTTTCCATACACTGACTTTAGCAGGCCTCCTCATCAGGTGGTTAAAAATATCTGTAGGGGCCGGTTTATTCCAAACTACGAATTTCCATTTTTCATTCGTAGTGAGTGGTAAATACTTGTTCATCATGGCCACTTGTTGCCTCACAAAAGTATATTGGGTAGCATTCTCTACGCTAGGATACCACCCTGTAAAAACCAATATTCTCTTCAAGTTACTACCCACATCATTTATAAATCAGCCTTTCAATTTGTTCCACATATAGGATTTGAAAAATAAATCCCCATGCATCTCAAGCTGGATGTAATAATTTAATTCCCTTCCCTATTCTATTTGTAAAGAATAACATGGCCTAAAAATGAATGGAGGTTGAATAAAATTGTTTTAAATAACCCCTTTCATATTTGTCTTCAAAAAGGCACTAAAATTGATCATCCTCCAGAAATCAAAATTAAAACCGGCCTTTCCTTCTGCTACCCTATTGAATTGGTCTAGTGCCCTCTCCATCCGGATCAATCCATTAGATTGTATTTCATCCATTTGTTTCACAAACCACTCCTTGCCCTCCTGCTTTATCCACCTCTCCTCGGCCGACACAAATCCCATTTTATCCTTCCTGGCCAGGACGTTGTCCGGCACCTTGCCACGAAAAGATTTTCGCAAGATGTATTTTCGCTCTCCGTTCCTATACACCAGGTTTTCGGGTAGCCCCATGGTGAACTCGATCAATCGGTAATCCATAAAGGGTACCCGCGACTCGACAGAAAAGGCCATAGAGTTGCGGTCTTCGTAGCGAAGCAATGAAGGGAGGGGCAATTTTGCGACCTGATTGTACAGGCTTTCGCGCAAGCTTCCCGGCCACCCACTGAATGGCACATAACCGTTGTCGATAATCCAGGATTGCGCAACCCTCTTGCGCACCAAGTATTTGTCCGGGACCCATTTCCTCACAATTGCGGGCATATAATATTGCAACGCCCCCAATACAAAACCAGTTGGCCAATGCCCCTTATACTGACGGTACGATCTTATTTCCCGCGATAATTCCCTCCATTTCAGTTGCCCCAACAACCCCGTGTACAATGCCATATCATTCCCACCATAACCCGCCAATTGTTCATCTGCACCCTGCCCATTGATCATCACGGTTAGTCCCTGCTTTTTAGCTTCCTCAAACACGCACCACTGACTGAACTGACTGGTAGAGCCAAAGGGATAGTCCATGTGCCACATCATTTTTTCCAGGTCATGCTGCAATTTTTCGAAGGAGGGGAACACCTTGTGTGCACCCGCATTGACCTTATCCACCACTTCATTGGCATACCCCCACTCGTCATATCTTTTATCTTCCTGGCAGGAGGTGATTGTTTTTATCAAATGATCTGCTGCTCCCTGATCCGTGAGTACTTCCCTCATCAAACACACGATGGTGGAGGAATCGAGGCCACCGGACAAGGCAGAACCCACCGGCACATCCGAGTGCATGCGCAATTTCACGCTGTCTTTCAAGAGTTCAAAGAAATGATCACATGCCTCATGCTCTGTTCCTTTCCATGTCTTTGGTTGTAGGGTATACCAGACAGAAGTTTTAAAATCCCCCGTGGAAATATCCACAGTGACCATCGTACCGGGCATCACCTGGGCTATGCCTACATCAAAAGTCTGGGACGAGTGGTCGATCAGGCTGTATCGCAAGTATTCATAAGCGATTTGCTCATCCAACTGAAAGCGATAAGCAGGCAAAGTCCTTAGTTGTTTGACTTCCGAAGCAAATGCCATGTAACCTGGAGTTTGGGTATAATACAATGGCTTCACCCCAAAGCGGTCGCGCACTGCATACAGCTTTTGCTGCCGGGTGTCCAACAGCACAAATGAAAACATGCCATTGAACCTATGCAATGCCTGTTCCCCCCAGGTTGCCCAGGCATGGAGGATCACTTCCGTATCACTTCCCGATTTAAATTGATGTCCCAGCTGCTCCAGTTCCTTCCGGAGTTCGATAAAATTATATATTTCTCCGTTGAATGTAATCGCCAAACCTGCCTCTTCGAGTACCATGGGTTGGTGACCACCCGGTGAAAGGTCAAGAATGGATAAACGCCTGTGTCCCAACCCAACTTTCCAATCCTTTGTATCCTCAGGTATTGTTGGGTATTGATAAGCTTTAAGCGTTTGCAATGCCGTATCCCTTCCCCCATACATCTGCAGCTTATTATCCCAATCCCAAAGCAGGTACCCTTCATCATCCGGCCCACGATGAGAA
>JAGQYJ010000073.1 GCA_020436145.1 Cyclobacteriaceae bacterium
GTAAGTACGGTGTTCATATCAGGGTCAGTACCTACATCAAATGATACATCAATGCCCATAGTACCATCGTTGGCATTAGTGGACTTCATGTAAATCATATTTTGCACCCCATTAATCTGCTGTTCCAATGGGGTCGCAACCGACTCTTCAACATTCAATGCATTAG
Source organism: Cyclobacteriaceae bacterium (assembly GCA_020436145.1). Lineage (GTDB taxonomy): Bacteria > Bacteroidota > Bacteroidia > Cytophagales > Cyclobacteriaceae > JAKISE01. Next base: position 167 of record JAGQYJ010000073.1, read on the forward strand.
CCCCCGTGTATGCTGCCCTTACCTGAACAATGGGGGGAGTAAGATTAGGATACTGTTCAATTGCCAGTCCAATCATGGAAACCACGCCCACAATTACGATAACAATGGCAATAACCATAGCCACAATAGGGCGGTGTACAAAAAAATTACCTTTTGATTCAGCCATGGTTCAGGTTAGTTTTTAGGTTTTTCTTTCGACATGTTGCCTGTTTCGGTGTATGGTACCGGCTCAACTTTTGCTCCGGAACCCACCTTTTGCAAACCTTCGATTACCACCTTTTCATTAGGCTTCAATCCTTCCCTAATAACCCAAAGCTCTCCAACTTTATCTCCTGTTATAACCTGGCGTGTTTCAACCGTATTATCATCTTTAACTACATATACCGAGTACTGCCCTTGTAACTCCATCACACACCGTTGCGGCACCAAAACAGAACCATGATCAACCTGCATTTCCACCTTAACCTTTGTGTACATTCCAGGCCTCAATAGACCCTTTGGGTTAGGAAAACTAGCCTGAACCAGAATAGAACCTGTTGAGGTGTCTATATTTCTGTCAATAAAATCAACTACTCCGTCATGACCATATAGCTTGCCATCCGAAAGTATCAACTGAATCTTTGCTTTTCCGTCAGGATTGTTTTCTTTATAGGCTCTTGCCAGTGTAAGGTACTGCGCTTCTGTTAAGTAAAACTGAACCCGAATCGTATCGATTCTTGAAACCGTATTCAAAATAACCGGATTGGGGTCCCTGCCCACAAATTCTCCTACCCTTGCACTCGTTTTTCCAATCAGCCCGTTTATAGGAGAGGATAGTTTAGTATAGCTTAAATTAATTTGTGCCAGTTTCAGATTTGCTTCAGCCGCTTCAACAGAAGCAACTGCTGCATCGTACCTTGCCTGTGCCGCATCCAAATCCAGCTCACTAACTGCTTTTTCTTCAGCAAGTGGTTTATATCTGTCCAACTGGCTCTTGGCATTTATCAGGTTGGTTTTAGCTTCAGCTACTTTACTTTTTTGTGAAGCAACTTCTGCCAAAAAAGGTTGGGAATCAATTGTGTAAAGCAATTGTCCCTTTTTAACAGCAGAGCCTTCTTTAAAATGAATGCCTTCCAGAAAACCCTCAACCCTTGCTCTTATAGGAATATCAAACAAACCATATGCCTGACCTACAAATTCCCTGTATATGGGTACATCTTTCTGAATTGCATTGACAACAGGAATGGGTGGAGCAGGTCGTTGGTTTTGTTTATCTGACTGGGAACAGCCCTGTATCAAAATAGCAATTCCCAGTATAAAGTAGACAATTTTAGTTTTCATTCGATATAAAAAAGTTTCCTGACAAGGATAGACAAAAAACATGTATTTTCTAACCCTTGCGTACAGGAATTAACGCTCTCACTTCCAACATATAGCGAGCATAGGCGGGTCGTTGTTGCAACATATGTTTATCCATCATGGGAATGGAAATGAAAACAAACAACAAAGTAATACCAACAGCACCCAATGCTACATGCCAAGGAGTAAATACACTCACAGACATGAAATACAAACCCCACCAAAATAGAATTTCTCCTAAATAATTAGGATGTCTTAGGTAAGACCAAACTCCGGCAGTCATAACCTCAGCCCTTTTATTCATCTTTTTGAATGAGCGTAACTGATTATCACTTACCCATTCCAAAACAGTGCCTGCCAAAGCAAGAACCACACCCACCCAATTGGCTATTGAAAAGGCCTGGTTGGAAGTAAAAATGTAGGCTATTGGAATGGCAGCCAGCCAAACCAATAGTGTTGGAAACATGTGAATGCCCAGGAAATTAACTAGTAGGTACCACTTCCCTGTTTTTTGCTGAAGAAGTACATACCTCCAATCCTGATGGTGCATACCTTTCCAGCCCCGTACCCAGTTATTGGTCAAACGAACCGACCAAACCAAAACCACCAGAGATGTGATTCCCCATGTTAAGTAATTAGGAATGGCCAAAGAATTATACCACCAAAAGACAAGTATATAAACAGGTATTATACTCCAATATGGGTCGTATATGCTTGCATTCCCAAACCTAAAACTGAACATGAAAATAAAAAAAGTGAGCGCTACATCGATAAAGAAGAGCTTACCCAGGTTGTTACCCTCAGGCATATACCATACGAGGAACACGCCCATAATGAAGGCCAAAACGTAAGCAACAAAAACAATGGATAAACTTTGGGACCGACTCATTTGATTAAAAAATTGAACTAATGTTAAAGAATTTACCTTTAAAAATACAAACTGTTTGATTGATGAACACCAAAAATGGTTTTTCTTCCATTGGGTTCTATTTTATTTCCAATGGTTTTTTCACATTTTTATCCCTATGGAGAATCGCCACACATATGATTTAGGACTAATCGGTAATTGTGCTTTTCAGGCATTGATTGACACAGATGCAAATGTTCAGTGGCTTTGCTGGCCCAGGTTTGATAGCAGTTTTGTGTTTGGCGGTCTACTGGATAAAGAAAAAGGGGGTGAATTCAGCATCAAACCCAAACAAAAAGTAAAATCAACGTGCCAGGAGTATATAAAGAACACCAATGTGCTTACAACAGAAATCAGCACAAAGGATGGCCGCTATAAAGTAACGGATTTTGCTCCAAGGTTTGAGCAATACGAAAGGCATTACCGCCCACTCATGCTTATTCGGAAAGTGGAGCCTATGGAGAGCACTCCGGAAATAAAGGTGGTATGTGATCCAAGAGGAGAATATGGGCAAATAGTACCCGAAGTGGTTTTTGGTAGCAGTCATTTGCGCTACATGGGGCTTGAAGAGCCCGTTCGGCTTACAACTAATTTATCGTTGAACTATTTGCACAATGGCAAATCTTTTAAGTTAAGTGAGCCTATCTATCTTATTTTAACATGGGGAGTACCCCTGGAAGGACCGGTAAAGCAAACGGCTGAAACCTTTCTTACCAAAACCATCGATTACTGGCACGACTGGGTGCGCCATTGTACCATAGGAACACTATGGCAGGAATCTGTTATTCGTTCTGCACTTACCCTTAAAATGCACCAGTTTGAAGACACCGGTGCTATAACTGCATCAACTACCACAAGCTTGCCCGAGCACCCGGGAGCAGGAAGAAACTGGGATTATCGTTATTGCTGGATGCGTGACTCTTACTACACATTAGCAGCCCTGAATTCAATCGGGCATTTTGAAGAGCTTGAAAAATATACCAACTACATTGAAAATATTGCCATTGGGGAAAATCTGAGATATAACCCCGTATATAATTTGCTTGGCAACGAAGATTTTGAAGAACAGACCCTTGACTTGAAAGGCTACATGGGCAATACCCCTGTTAGAATTGGCAATCAGGCAAAAGAACATATTCAAAATGACGTGTATGGTCAGATCTTAGTATCCCTGCTTCCACTATACACCGATGAGCGATTGAACGCAAATGGAAGAAAGCGCTCCAAGAAGCTTATCATGGATCTGCTGAAGGGTATTGAACGAACTATGGATGAACCCGATGCAGGATTATGGGAATTGCGAAACATGAGCTTTCGTCATTGTTACACATTTCAGTTTCATTGGGCAGGCGCCAATGCTGCCATAAAAATTGCTCATAATCTTGAGGATGATGAGATGTTAAAAAAGGCCCGGTATCTTGAAAAGGAAGCTTCAAAACAAATAGAAAAATGCTATAAAGATGAGCTTAAGGCCTATACTTCAGCTATCGAAACTGATCGATTGGATGCAAGCCAGCTTCACCTTATAACTATGGGTTACCTCGATCCTACTTCTGATCGTGCAAAGAATCACCTGGAAGCACTGGAGAAAGAACTTAAAACTGAAGAAGGTTTATTCTACCGATACAAACACGAAGATGATTTTGGTAAGCCCAAAAGCACATTTCTAATATGTGCCTATTGGTATGTTGAAGCACTTGCATGCGTTGGAAGAGTTGAGGAAGCTCAACAAATATTCGAATACCTACTAAGCTTTACCAACCACCTGGGGTTGCATAGTGAAGATATTGATGAAATAACAGGCAGCCAATGGGGAAACTTTCCTCAGACCTATAGCCATGTAGGCTTAATCAATGCAGCATTCCGCATTAACCGTAAGCTTGACAGGCCTAATTTCTTATCCTTTTCCTGAAACGAAACTGAAATGTTTGTCAAGCAAGTAAATAAGGATTATCTACATTTTTGTACCGTCAAGATTATAAATAATCGGGTCTTTTCCATCTTGAACAATTGAAATTTTCCCATCAACCTCTTCTACCTTGGCTGAACTCTCCAGCTCCTTCTCTTCCTTTACCCAGGCAATTCCCTGCTCAACACCTGCCAATAAAAGTACGGCATTCTTTTTCCCGCTATCTTCAGCAAGTGTATAGGTGAGCAAATATTGACCGTTCGTAAGCTTAAGCGGCTCCACATGCAAGGATTCTGCCTGATCCGAATTCAACAACTTAGGCACATCAGCAAAATAGAGTGTATCCAAAATCCTGGAAGACGGCACCTTACCAAAGAAAAACTGGCGGCTATCTCCCTGATGAATACCACCTATCGCTACCTCCCGTGGATTCGTTAAGCTGTCTGAATAAATGGTGTAGTTGTAAGCATCTATTTTACCAGGCGTCACACTAATACTATCCTGTTTCCATTGGGCCCACTTGTCTCTTTCCAGAAGAAGGCTGTCCAAACTATTTAAGGCATTCTCCTCTTCCACCACAATACCTTTCTGTTTCGTAATATAATTTTTGACTCCTTCAATACCGCCCAACCTGGCATCTGTAAACGTATGATATCGTTTCGTAAGAAGGGCTTCATCCGGTTCTCCAAGACCTTTCTCCAGTTTTACAACCCCTTCGTATTGGCTTCTTATTTTTTTTACATATTCCAATTTTGCGCCTACATCCAATGTGTCTGCTACGGCAGTGTACCATCCCATCCAGGCAGATTTTAGATTGAGCTGACCAATTTTGTATTGAAAAAATGACATCAGCCATGAATCATAATCTACAAGTTTTAGCTCTTTAAGTACCGGTGAGGTTATCATACCAAAAATCTGGCTGCTTAAATCAACCGAATCCTTAACTATGTCTTCAGACATTTTATCCAGCGATTCATCAAACTTCATAAGATTGCTCAAAAACTCTGCTTTCGATTTTACCTGGGATTGCTGATTAATGCTCCATGTAGCAAAATTGTACAGGCCAATTTTCCTTGAGTAAAAATCGGGTTCTTTTTTAGGTGTATCGGAAAAGTCCTCAATTTGGTTCGAAACAAAAACTATATCTACATAGTTTTCAGCTTCAAATGCCTTCCTTGCAGAGACATACGCTTTTAAGTTAAAAATAGCAGAATCATACGAGGTGGTTATATTCTGTAAAATAATTAAGGTATTATCCGTAGCGCCAAGCGCCAGGGTAAGTTCATCCGTGTACCTTTCCTTCAAATCACTATAATTTTGCTGACAGGAATGGTAAAACTCGGTTGCCTTATCAAACCGGCCTTTTACTCCATTTACCTCTTTCTTTAGATTATTAAGCGATTCAACTCTTTTTTCAATATCAAGCTGAACATCGCTTAAAATCACTTCGAATTTACCGGAACGAAGATTTCTTCGTTTAAAAAGCTCATAGTAGTCGTCATCATGTTTTTTTACTTCCTTATCATCTATCAGGCTGTGTGACTTATTGAAATATAGAACGGCAGAGTCGGCTCGTTGGATAATTGCCTCAGTTTGTTTCAGTAGATCCAACTCCTGGAGCTTATATTCAAGCATAAGGCCCATTTGGTAGTTAGCATTCGGATGATCGGGCTCCTCGCCCAGAAAAGAAACTAAAAAACCTGAAGCGTCTTCGTAATTCCTTGCACGTAAAAGCACATACAAATCCTTGTATTTAACTTTTTGTGCATGGGAACCGAAGCCAACTAATAATATGCCTAATAAAATTACGGCCCGCCTCATAATAAAAAGTAAATTTATTACTGCTTTAACTACTTACCAAATTTACCCCTAAGCATAGATAGCTTTTGTTGCAGATCGCCATCTATCTGGTTATCCTGTCGTTCTATTTTATTTTCTTTCCTCACCTCCCGTTTATTATTTGCAAAAGGATCTTGTTTTAAGGAAAGACTAATTCTCTTACGCTCAATGTCCACTTCTAATACGGTTACATTCACTTTTTGTTGTACACTTACTACCTCTGCCGGATTACTCACGTATCTGTCAGATAAATGGCTAACGTGCACCAATCCATCCTGATGTACACCTATATCAACAAATGCGCCAAAGTTGGTGATATTTGTTACTATTCCCGGTAGTTTCATTCCAACCTTAAGATCTGCCATAGATTCTACATCATGAGCAAAAGCAAATGCTTCAAATTTCTCTCTCGGGTCCAGACCGGGTTTATCCAGTTCGGAGAGAATATCCTTTAACGTAGGCAATCCTATAGCTCCTGATGTATACTTTTCAAGTTTAATTTCCCTTTGCCTGGTTTTATTACCTATTAATTCTTTCACAGAGCAACCTAAGTCTCCGGCCATTTGCTGTACAACACCATATGCTTCAGGGTGTACTGCACTTCTGTCCAGTGGGTTTTCAGATTCTCGCACCCTCAAAAAACCAGCCGCCTGTTCGAAGGCTTTGCTTCCAAAACGAGGAACCTCCTTCAAGGCATCCCGGGAGGCAAAGGCACCGTTTTCATTTCTGTAGGAAACAATATTGGAAGCAAGTTGAGGCCCCACTCCCGAAACAAACGAAAGCAATTCACTACTTGCCGTGTTCAGCTCAACCCCTACAGAGTTTACGCAGCTCATCACTACATCATCAAGGCTTTTCTTTAATAATGTCTGATCCACATCGTGCTGGTATTGTCCTACCCCTATAGACTTAGGGTCAATCTTAACCAGCTCTGCCAGTGGGTCCATTAGCCTGCGGCCAATAGAAACCGCACCACGAACAGTAACATCCTTATCCGGAAATTCCTTTCTTGCCACTTCAGAGGCAGAATAAATGGAGGCTCCACTCTCATTAACCATTACTATAGTTATTGTTGATGGCAAACCAAGAGATTTTACAAACGTTTCTGTTTCACGACTGGCTGTTCCATTACCAATTGCAATTGCTTCAATTTTATGCTTTTCGCATAAATATTTGATAATTGCACCGGCTTCAGCAACTCTTTTCTGGGGTTCGTTTGGATACACCGTGTCGTTTTCCAGTAGCTGGCCCTGAGCATCAAGACAAACCACTTTGCAGCCCGTCCTGAATCCCGGATCGAGAGCAAGGACCGACTTTTGACCTAAAGGAGCGGATAAAAGTAGTTGCTGAAGGTTTTCGGCAAATACATGAATTGCCTTCTCATCTGCCAGTAATTTAGAATGCACCCTGCTTTCCGTTTCCATGGAAGGTTTTAGCAGTCTCTTATATGAATCCTTAACGGCAAGTTTCACTTGCTCACTGCTTTCCGTATTCCCCTTTAGGTACAGCCTGTTAATCAACTCTATGGCTGTTTCTTCATCAGGCTTTATGTCAAGGCTTAAGAATCCTTCTGCCTCGCCCCTGCGCATTGCCAGCAACCGGTGCGATGGGGTTTTAGACAAATTCTCCGACCATTCAAAATAATCCCTGTACTTAGCTGCCTCCTGTTCCTTTCCACCTATCAGCCTGGACGTAATCACACCCTCCTTTAGAAATAATTCTCTCAGCTTACCCCTTACATCTCCATCTTCATTCACAACTTCAGCAATTATGTCCCTGGCACCTTGCAATGCTTCTTCAATGGAAGCTACTCCCTTTTCATCATTTATATAAGCCAGGGCCCATTCTTCTACATCTCCACTATTCTGCTCCAGCATTTTAAGGGCAAGTGGCTCCAACCCTTTTTCACGGGCAACCGTGGCTTTTGTCTTTCTTTTAGGCTTGTAAGGCAGGTAAATATCTTCCAGTTGAGCCATCGTTTGAGCATCTTCAATCTTATCCTTCAACTCATCCGTAAGCTTACCCTGTTCTTCAATTGATTTTAAGATCGCATCTCTACGCTTATCAAGCTCTCGTAATTGTTCAATCCGATCACGAATGGCAGCAATAGCTACTTCATCTAAGCTACCCGTTATTTCTTTTCTATACCTGGAAATGAATGGAACGGTAGCTCCTCCATCCAGTAACTCAACGGTTGCCTTCACCTGCTCTTCCCTAACCGAAAGCTCCCTGGCAATTATGGAATAATAATTTGTATTCATACTTTTTAAATGGTGGACAAAGCTAGCAAATACATCTTGCCATCAAATAGCTTATTTACAAATCTTATAAAAAGACATTTTTTGCTTTGAGAAGGAACTTTTTAGAATGGCTGGCGTTATTTTTGTATTATCTTGAAAAAAAGTTATGGCTAAATTTAAACTGAAAAAGGAACTAAAGGAGTGGGGTGTTTTTTTAGCAATAATTTTAACGCTTTACTTCACCGGACTCCATACAGAAGTAGCTGCTTTTGCACAACGGATGGTTCTTGCCACTGGTATTGCCAATCCTGACACTGATCCTATTGAATATAAGGAAAAAGCTGCCTTTGATTTCACGTTAACGGCAATGGACGGAAGTCGGCTCGATTTTGAAACTGTTAAGGGAAAAGTGGTTTTTATAAATATGTGGGCAACCTGGTGTGCTCCATGTGTTGGAGAAATGCCAACAATTCAGGCACTGTACGATACTTATAAGGATAAGCCTGATGTGGTCTTTGCCTTGATTTCCTTTGACAAGGACCCTAAGAAAGCCAAGAAATTCATTCAAAAGAAAGGATATACCTTGCCCGTTTATTTCCCTAATGAAACACAGATTCCAAAAGTTTATGAGTCAAAGGGAATTCCCACAACATTTGTGATCGACAAAGAGGGTTATATTGCCTACAAAAAAGTTGGAATAGCCAATTATGAGTCCGAGTCCTTTGCGGAATTTATGGATAAATTGCTGGCTAACTAGCCTTTTTACTTTCCTTTAGTTTAGCAAAATATTTTTTAGTCTCTTCCATTACCTTGGGTGAAAGCCAAAGTGCTGATATCATAGTTGGTATGGCCATCATGGCATAGAATGCATCAATTATGCTTATAATAAAAGTTAGTGAAGCCACAGCACCAAGCACAATAGTTAGTACATAAATTACCCTGTATTGGCGGGCTTTCTTTCGTCCAATCAAATAAGTTAGGCTCTTCTCTCCATAATATGAATAGGAGAACAAAGATGTAATTGCAAAAATCAAAACCGCTATAAACAGCACATATCCACCCAAATCCGGAATGGCTTTATTAAATGCATGTACAGTAACTGTGACACCATCAATTCCCGCCTCTGTCCATGTGCCTGTTATTAAAATAGCTAATGCTGTTAAAGTGCAAACCAGCAATGTATCAATTGCAGGGCCCAGCATACCAACTAATCCTTCCCTTATAGGTTCATCAGTCTTAGCCTGCCCCTGCACCATAGGAGCAGTACCAATTCCCGCCTCATTAGAGAAGGCAGCCCGCTTGGCACCAATAATAATCACACTCCCAACAGCACCACCCAATACCGCATTACCTGTAAATGCATCATTGAAGATCAGCATAAGCGATGAAGGAATTGCTCCGGCATTCAGGATAAGAATGTACAACACTGAAATAAAATAAACTACCACCATTACAGGCACAAGCTTACCCGCGACACTGGCTATTCTCTTTATCCCACCAAAAATTACGGCACTTACAATTGCCATTAAGCTAAGACCGATGATCCAGTTGGTAGTTATCCCGTTATCCCAGCCATTGGGTTTCAACACTACATCTCTTATTACCTGGGTAAGTTGATTGGCCTGGAAAATAGGAAGTGCTCCTACCATGGCCGTCAGGCTAAAAAACACTGCCAGGGGTTTCCATCTTTTTCCCATACCCTGCTCTATCACGTACATTGGCCCACCCTGAGTAGCACCCGTATCGTCTTTGCCCCTAAACATAACAGCTAGGGTTATAGTAAAATATTTAGTGACCATACCTACTGCTGCGCTAACCCACATCCAGAAAATAGCTCCGGGGCCTCCCATGGTTAAAGCCACAGCTACTCCCGATACATTACCCATGCCTACTGTGGCTGCCAGGGCGGTAGATAAGGCCTCATAATGATTTATCTCTCCTTCCTCTCCCGGCTTATCGTACTTGCCACGCAACACATTAATTGCATGAATAAAATACCTGTATGGTATAAACCTTGAATAAAATACGAAGTAAAGTCCTCCTCCCATCAATAGAATAAGTAATGGAGTACCCCATATCCAATTGGCATACCAAATCACCGCATCCTGTATGGCCTGCAACAGTCTTTCCATAGTGCGATTATAATGAATAAAATATGGTCTGAGATCAAAAAGTGCTTAAACGTCATTCCCATCTTATAAGGAATAACATGCCAATCAGCTATCCAGGTGTTTGGCGACCACGTATTCTTCCAGACTACCCGACCCCTGACTCACCTCCATCCACGAATCAGTTTCAAAATCAATACAAGCAACACTACCTGTGTACATATGACCAATCTCCGCATCAGTCAGATACTCAGCCAGGTAGTTCATCACAGGATTGTGGCCTACGATCATAACCGAATTCCATTCGTCCTTTAGTTGAGTGACCAATTGAAACAAGGTTCGGACCGAAGCCTCATAGATTTCATGGTTCAAATGAATTCGGTTTAACTCATAGCCCATTTGTGAAGCCATAAGCTCGGCTGTTGCTCTTGCACGTGCTGCATCGCTGCTCAAAACAACATCCGGAATAAACTGTTTGGAAGAATAGTACTTGCCCAATCGGGTTGCATCCTGCATTCCACGGCTGGTTAATTCACGGTCAAAGTCACGCATATCGTACGATCCTTCCTCCGTTTTTGCATGCCGAACCAGGCACAATTTTTTGGACATAAACTAATGAATTAAATAGGACACTAAATATACTAATTGCACAGCGATAAAAATTTTATAGGTCGGTTTTTTATAAAATTTATTGATATTTGGCCTTTTTAAGAGAAAGTGCTGACCGTTATGCCAAAGAAATTAGTGATCGTTGAGTCGCCTGCTAAAGCAAAAACCATTGAAGGATACCTGGGAAATGAATATACCGTAGCCTCCAGTTACGGGCATGTAAGAGACTTACCCAAAGGCAATAACGCCATCGATATAGAACATGATTTTACCCCTACCTATGAAATAAGTAAGGACAAAAAGGAGGTAATCAAAAACCTTAAAAAATTAGCTAAGGAAGCACCTGAGGTTTACCTGGCAAGTGATGATGACCGGGAAGGAGAAGCCATTGCATGGCACCTGGCACAGGCTCTTGGCTTAGATGAAAGCAATTCTCAACGCATTGTTTTCAGAGAGATTACTAAATCGGCCATAACAAAAGCACTGGATGCGCCAAGAACTATTGATATTGATCTTGTAAATGCGCAGCAGGCAAGACGTGTGCTGGATCGTTTGGTTGGCTTTGAGCTGTCTCCGGTTCTATGGAAAAAAATTAAAACAGGGCTTTCTGCCGGCAGGGTACAGTCTGTAGCCGTACGATTGGTGGTAGAAAGAGAACGTGAAATAGAAAAATTTCAACCTTCTTCTTCATTTAAGGTAATCGCATTGTTTTCAATTGAAGGAAGCAAAACCTTAAAGGCAGAATTGCCAAAGCGTTTTGACACCGAAGAAGAAGCCATTACTTTTTTAAACGATTGTAATGGAGCAGATTTCTCTATTGCCAAGCTGGAAACCAAGCCGGCAAAAAAATCTCCGGCTCCGCCATTTACTACTTCTACTCTTCAGCAAGAGGCCTCCCGTAAGCTGGGTTTTTCTGTATCGCAAACCATGACCATAGCCCAGCGGCTGTATGAAAGCGGTAAAATAACCTATATGCGTACCGATTCTACCAACCTGTCGCAGGAAGCAATTAATGGCGCCTCAGCAGAAATTACCAGTGCATTTGGGGCAGACTATGTGCAGCACAGGGCCTATAAAACCAAGACAGCCGGAGCACAGGAAGCGCACGAAGCCATACGACCTACCAATTTTGGTGTGCATTCTACAGGAGACGATCGTGGTGCTCAACGATTGTACGATTTGATATGGAAACGTGCCATTGCCTCTCAAATGGCCGATGCCCAACTGGAGAAAACAACAGCAACCATAAACATTTCTACTTCCGACCTTCAACTGGTAAGTCAGGGAGAGATGATAAAATTTGAAGGTTTCCTGAAAGTGTACATTGAAGGAACAGATGAAGAAGAAAATGGAAACGGTGAGGGAAGCATGCTTCCACCGCTTGTAGTAGGTCAAAAACTTGTACTACAGCAAATGGATTCCCGCGAAACCTTCACGCGTCATCCTGCCCGATATACGGAAGCCAGCCTCGTAAAAAAACTGGAGGAAATGGGTATTGGCCGCCCCTCTACCTATGCTCCAACTATTTCTACCATTCAGAAAAGGAAATATGTAGAAAAGGAGTCACGCGAGGGATATGAGCGAACGTATAAAGTGGCAACACTTAAAAACGGAGTGGTAAAATCGGGTACAGATACAGAAACCACAGGAGTTGAAAAGGGCAAGCTGTTCCCAACAGATATTGGAATGGTGGTTAACGATTTTCTGGTTGATAATTTTGAGGTGGTGCTTGACTACTCATTTACTGCAACGGTTGAAAAAGACTTTGACAAAATAGCCCAGGGTAAAAAACAGTGGAGTAGTATGATGAGAAACTTTTACAACGAGTTTCACCCACTCGTTGAGAAATCGGAAGGCATTGACCGTAAAGAAGTTGGAGGAAACCGTGAATTGGGTGCTGATCCTGAGACCGGATTGCCTGTTATTGCCCGGTTGGGCAAGTTTGGCCCGTTAGTGCAAATTGGTGAACAAACCGAAGAAGGCCCTGCTCCAAAATTTGCAAGCATGCGCAAAGGCCAGTTGATTGAAACCATAACGTTAGAGGAAGCGCTTGACCTCTTTAAACTCCCACGAACGGTGGGCGAATTTGAAGGCAAGGAAATTGTAATCGGCATTGGCCGTTTTGGCCCCTATGTGCGCCACGATGGCAAATTCACCTCCCTTAGCAAAGAAGATGATCCGCTCAGTATAAACGAAGAGAGGGCTATTGAACTGATTGAAGAAAAACGTAAAGCTGATGCTGAAAGATTTATCAAGATTTTTGATGAAAATCCTGATGTGCAGGTATTAAATGGACGTTATGGCCCGTACATTAAAGTGGGCAAGCAAAATGTGAAAATACCTAAAGGGAAAGTTCCTGAGGAACTTACGCTGGAGGAATGCCTGGAACTGGCTGAAAAAGCTCCGGTTAAAAAAGGGAGAGGTAGGAAGAAATAGAGCATATAACTTTATCTTTTGCCCGACAAACAACCTGATTAATGGACAACTTTGCTCTGATATTTATTGTAGTAACCGCTTTGGGCCTACTTGCCTTTTGGAAAATTGGCCGGTTCGTTTTTAAGATGGTCAAGAATGCACAACCTGAAAAAGACAGCTCTGCGAAATTCAATGACGGAGAAACAAAGCTGGCCGGCCAATTTGATGATATAGTTAAAAGCCTGGAAAAAGAAAGGCAAGTCCTTTATAATAGGACCAAAGGACTTTTCAAACGTGCTGTTTTTCGCACCTGGTTCTTCCTTACA
>JAGQYJ010000074.1 GCA_020436145.1 Cyclobacteriaceae bacterium
AGTTTTTCCGGTTCAACTGCACCATCTATCTTCAGAGACTCCGGAAGCAAATGCCAGTAACGGGTGGTCTGCACAAGTTTCCCGTTTTCCAGGTATTCGTACACAAGTGGAATGGTGAGAACAGGCCCATTGATTTGTTGCCGGTCTGCCCATTTGGTGCTTACCTCCTGAATAGCTGCATTGCTAAGCACTTCCCGTTCGCTTATGATGGATTGTATCATTGCGGATGGGATCAAAAGCAATAGCATTAAGATGGTGATGATAAAGAGTTTGAGCATAACTGAATTCTTAATCCAGTTGTTTACCCGTTCAATAATGGTGGTTTCTTCATTCATGATTATGTTGTTTTAAAGTACTTTGTATTTCAAAGTGAAATAGTAAATTTTTTTAGTTTAATAATTGTTCAATTGCCTTAATGTGTTTTATAAATGCTTTTTTACCTTCTTCCGTTACTGAATATCGCGTATTGGGTTTTCTTTCCAGAAACTCCTTTTTAAAGGTTACATATCCGCTGTTCTCCAATGACCGCAAATGGCTGGCCAGGTTGCCATCTGTCACATCCAGCAGTTCTTTCAGGGTATTGAAATCAAGGTAGTCGTTTACCATCAGGGCCGACATTATGCCTAGCCGCACCTTGTTTTCAAATGCCTTATTCAAATCTTTAAGCAGCTCTTTCACGATCCATACTTTGACTGCATGATAATACCATAGGCGATATTAAGTACGCCAAACCCAATGGCCCAAAATAATAGTCCTTGGCCAATAAAATAGGTGGCAAGAAGGCCAAGAAGGATTTCAGCAATACCCAGGCTACGTATTTCGGAAAGAGTGTATTTACTGGCATTTACCAGCGCCAGACCAAAAAAGATTAGCGTGAATGGGGCTACTAAACCTATAAACCCCTGGTATAGAAGTATCAGGCATAAAATGCCGCCTGTTGCTAAGGGTATCATCAGGTTGATGAGCAGACGTTGCGTTTGGGAGTCCCATAGTTTTTGATTGTTTTTTTTTGCTTTTCGGGTAGTAAAGAAAATACCAAGAGCAAGCGCTGCTACCAGAGTTATGATGGCAATGAGCAGCAGGGTTGTGGTTTTTTCGTTGGTTAGTAAAATGTTTTGATAACCATTGATAATTTGCCTGCTGTAGACAACCTTGTAGGCAAACCAGGCACCAATAAGCGCAACGATACCGGCAGATACACCTGACAAGCCACTAAGCGATATAAACCGTGACGACCGGCTCATCATATCCTTGATATCCTTCAGGTCGTCTTTGTATTTTTCCTGATCCATTGAAAGTACTTTGAATTACAAAGTAAAAGTAAATGACTTCATTTTAATATGCAAATTAAAATGAAAAGTCACCCTGAATTCCCGTACGTCAGGTCAGGCGGGTATTTCAGAGTCTAAAGAGATGCTGATCCATAGGATACTACGGAAATCAAGTTCAGCATGACTCAAGGCCTACATCCCCAAATGCTTAAGCACCTCAAATACCAAAAAGCCCGGCCAGAAAATAGCCTTAATAAAGCCAAGTACGCCCATACCAAAACTGGTAGCGGTAGAAATATAATAAAGAGCAGCGCCTATAAAACCCATGCCATATACGGCACCGGACGAGGCATTTTTTTGAACGGTTTCATTCATAATTGTGGAATTAGTTTTCGTAGCTCCAAGTTAGGTATGGAATAGGAGAGGGGGAATGATGGATGTCAGGTTAAAAGAAACATCATTCCCGACTCGAATTAGAAAATATGGAGGATAGTATTATTAGGAATGAATATTAGTATTTGATGCCCAAAATGTGTAAAAGAATTATATATAGAAGGACTACTGGTACAACTTGTAAAATACATACCCACAAAATAAAAATTCTCTTCTTTGATTGCATTGGGACATGTCCCCAAAACATTCCAATATGAAAAATAAAGGAAACGAGGAATAATAGTACCGAAGGAAATAGGACAAGAAATTTGAAAATTTGTAGAAATATCTCCATGTACTTTTTATAGCTAATATTTAATTGCTAATATAGCTCCATACCTCCACAACTCTTCTTTCAGCGCTTTCCATTGATAGTAACCACTTCTATAATGGGTTTTGGCAAACCGTGTAACTCGAGGGTGGGTGAGGTTATAGAACTCAGAAGGAAGTGCGCCCCAGATGGAGGCTTTGTAAAGTCGTTTGGCACTTTTGCGAACCTTATCAGTGTAATCGAGATTCTCTTTAATAATAAAACCAGCAGTTACTAATTCGCTGATAAAATACGCACTGGTAACTAGATTGTTCATGCCCCAGCTGTCCTGCCATTTGCGAATCCAATCATGTCTATCTTCTTGCTTTTCATCAGTAAGGAAAAAATCGCTCACTATGAGCCGGCCCCCTTTTTTGAGCAGGCGATAAGCTTCCTGTACAAAATCTGATTTGTTCTGTGCAGAAGAAACACTCTCACAGGCCCACACTACATCAAACGATTCGTTTTCGAACGTGGTTTGGGTATAATCCATCATGTGGAAGGAAACCTTATTACTTAACCCTAGCCTGATGGCTGTGGCAGTTGCATAATCTACTTGTTTTGAACTCAAGGTTATACCTGTTATTTGGGCATTTTGGGTTTGAGCCAGATGTATGGCTGCCCCACCAACCCCACAACCGGCATCCAGCACGTGGTCAGATTCTGTAATTTTCGCCAGGTTGGCAAGTACCCTGTTGGTATTCGCCAACGATTCGGCAAAGGTTTTAATTCCGTTTTCCCAAATGCCAAAGTGCACAGATAGTGACTTTTTGAGGTTCCACCATCGCTCGTAGTGGTTGAGGGTAGTATTGTAGTACTCGGCTACATCCTTTGGGGTGAACATGGAAGCAAGTAACGAGAGTTTTATTGATAAAACAAAAAAGCCCGGATAACCCGGGCCCTTCGTGGAGATATAGTTGTTGTTTATAAGGTAATACCAAACTGTATGCGCTGTAGGTCCGGGGCGCCACTTCCATCCTGGAACATCTTGTTCAGGTCGTATTCAACGAACAGGTCAATGCCTTTGAACCCAAACTGCCCGCGTACCCCATAGCGAATATCGTTTAGCAGGAAATTGGATTTATTCTTGTCTTTCTTTTTGTCACCGGTTTCCTCATAAATGTATTTGGTTCTGCTGGCTACCCTGTAACCAAAGTATCCACCAACACCAACGCGTACCCCTCCGTTTACATTATTCCACATTCTCCATCTGTTGTGCCTGTTGTCGTTAAAGACGAGCAGGGGAACTACTTTCGCTCCAATGTACCAGTCAGACATTTTGCTTTTCAGGTTAGATACCGCTCGGGTTTCCTCGGTAAAATATACACCTGTTGGGTCCTTTACCAGTCGGGTAGCGGCATTGTCAAACCGGTACACATTGCAGGAGGCATTTAGACCAAGGTCTACAAAGAGAGGCCCTACAAGGTAATTGCGATAGGTTGGGCTGAATTGCCAGTACCAGGAGCCTATCGGATTGAGCGCATACAACTCATTTCCACTAGGGAATTTACCATCTTCTATAAAGTTATTCAGCCCCATATCAATGTTGAAATTAAATTTGGACCTTCTTCCATAGTATTTTTTCTCTCTTTTTTCCCTTGTAGCATTATCCCAGTCATAATCATCTTCAGGTTCAATCTTAGTGATTACAATGGTGGTATCCTTCAGGTATTTTTTGCCTGATTCGTCCTCAATGGTAAGCACCTTGGTGGTGTCGTCCATTTCCGTTACGCTCATATTCAGGTCGTCCAGCATCTTGTTGATATCGTATTGCGATATCTTTTCCAGGTCTCGCTGATTGTCTACATAGAGCACAATGCGGCTGTTTTTTCCAAACTTGATGATTACGGTATCACCTTCCGGATTTGAATTAAGTGCATTGTAAGCAAATGTTGTGGAACTAAGCAGGGCGAATACCAGTGCCCCGATCAGTGATTTAAAAAGTGTTGTCATTTCTAATTTTTATTTGAGTTAGTATTTGTTTCTCTTCTGGCCATAAGGTTGTTCGATATTTTTTCAAAGTCGATCAGTTGGCGTTCGCCTTCACCCACTTCTTTCATGAAATTGAGTGCTTTTGCCAACTTGGGATACTTAGGGTCGCCCTTTTTATATATAATCGTAACGGACTCATCCTGGGCAATAGCAGGGTTTGCGTTGGTAAAATCAATTGCAGCAAGCTCTGCATTCGAATTTAGCGCGTAGGTAGCGCCAAAGGGTTGAAGTTCCAATGCAGCCTGGGTTTCTACACTTTCAACAGTAGCAGCTGCTAAAACTTCTCCTGCTCCTGCTTCTTTTACTTGCACAGGTCTGTCGACATATACAATGGTCTTGGTTTGTACAAGAATAGGAACGGGGATAAACTCTTTTTCAGGATAGCTTGCCTGAGCAGTCAATTGCTGCACATCATAAATACTTATATCTGATTTGCTGAGAATACTGTTCCAGCCAATAGCGGCTGTTAGCAAAACTCCGGCAACCGATGCAGCTACCCAATAAATGGTGCGATTTCTTTTTGAAGGGAGTTGACCTTCTATCTGATCCCATGCATTAGCATTTGGGGTTTCTTCGTAATTATCCAACCCATTGCTAAATAATTGATCAATTTCTTCGTTTCGACTTTTCATTTCCAGCCATGTTTTGTTCAACCAATTGTTCTCTTCTGAGCACTTCGTTTTTAAGCAAAGCACGTGCTCTGCTTAATTGAGATTTGGAAGTATTTTCATTAATACCTAACTGCTCACTTATTTCTTTGTGTGAAAAACCTTCTATCGCATACAGGTTAAACACCGTACGATAGCCCATAGGTAATTTGTCAATCATTTCTATGAGTTCCCGTTCTTCAAACAGATAAGCGGCTCGTCCATAGTCTGGCTCTGTATGTGCCTCATCTATGTCCACTTCCAAATACATGCTTTTGTTCTTTCGCAGGTACAATAACGATTCGTTCACCATTATTCTTCGTACCCACCCTTCAAAGTTTCCGCTTCCCGAAAACTGATTAATTTTGTTAAACACCTTCAAAAAACCATTTACCAAAACTCCTTCCGCTTCCAGGGTGTCTCCAATATATCTTCGGCACACTCCAAGCATTTTGGGAGAGAGGCGCTCGTAAAGCATTCGTTGTGCACGGCCATCTTGCTTGCGGCACTGCTCTACTAACGACTCAAGGGTTATAGATTTTTTGATGGTTAAATTCATTTAACAAATCGTTCACTGGGTAGATACACCTGCTGAACCATTGGTTGCATGGCTGTTCAAAAATAAATTAAAAAAATGGCCGAAACATACTTTATGGTACGTAACGGCCATTTTGTTAGGGTAATCTATTGTTTAATCTTCTTCTGCTGTCCCTAAAGTAGAAGTGTTTTGTCGTGTAACCGCAGCGCTTCCACGATAGCGAACATCACTAAGCGTAGAAGATTTGATACTGAGAGTTTCGGTGGCATACACCTTTGCCTTGGAGCCGCTGCTTGCATTGACCGAAACGTTTTGCGTATCATATTTATATGCGTTCAATATGGCCGCGGAAGAGATTTTTGCTTCCATCACTTCACCTTCTCCAATGATTTCCAGTTCTGAAGCGCTGCTAAGCTTAACTTCGAGAGATTTGATGTTGGCATCTACTTTAAGTTCAGAAGAAGCAGCTAGTTTAATATACATTTTATCTTCTTCAAACCCAGCTATATTGCCAATGGCAGCACCTTTAACATCAAGTGATGTTAAATGCGGCATTATTATTTTTAGCTTCAATTTTCTGTAACCTCTGTACAAGTCTGCATCATCATCGTTGTAAGCTACTTTTAGCTGAGCATTGTCTTGTTTTACCGATATCTCATCCAATTTGCCTTTGTCTCCACTTACAATCACCCTGAACTCGTCACCCTGGGCAATGCTGATATCGAATGGCCCAACAACTTTTATGGCGTCAAAATCTTCAAACTGATATGTTTCGAAGTTTCCACTCACTGAAGTGCTTTCCTCATACACTTCTTCATAATTGTCTCTTCTTAAATCAACCGTTCGTTCGTTGTTGGCGCAGGTTGCGCAATCCAATCCCGTTTCATTAAAATAGAATACATTATCTCGAATATCTGACTGGTAAAAGCCGTAGGAGCCCAATCCATACCTTAGTAAACGTCCAAACTCATCATCCATCTGGAATTTGAGATTATATGGAACATAAATGGTAAGACTTAGTTCCTGGTCTCTAAAGACGGCACCATCCGTAAATTCCACATTGGAATCGAATGTAATTACAGAATCCTTCTGCGATACGCCATAGGTAATCATTTTAGCATTTTCAGCAGCTTCTCTTTTAGTCGGGCCCTGGGCCGAATACTCTTCTACCAATTTAATTTCATCGCCATCGTATCCCTTAATTTTCAACTTTAAGCCATCGTAGTCTTCCATGCCTACCTGATGTACATCGAAATACATGGCCTTGTATGAGGTTGTCAGCAAGCGCGTTTCTGTTACACTGGCGTTTTCCTTGTACTGGAAAATAACATTGGGAAGAGAGGTAGCTGTCATGGCAACACCTATCAGCCACATGCCAAAGAGTGCCCAGCCAAAGGTGGCTGAAATCACAGATCTTCGGGATAGTAATGAAACACCAACCATTAGTAGCAGGAAAGCAGGTACAGCTGTTACCAGGTAGACTCCTACGGTTCCAACCCACGGCATGGTTTCGCTTAATAACTGTATAGGTATAACGTCCATATGAATGAACGTGGTGCCCGTAATCAATCCGAGTAAGGTTATGGCTACAACTGTGATAGAGAAAAACAAGCTTATACCTATTATAACCAGCACAATTCCGGCCAATATGCGTACTATATCCACAAAGAATTTAAGAATTGGGGTAAGTGCATGAGAAAGTCCACGGAAGATATCTGCCAATATTCTGAAAGGGAATAACAGTACTCTTGACAGCGTTGATTCTTCTTCAGGGTTTTCATCTTTGGCTTTAGCCTTTTTGATACTGGAATCTATATTCTCCAGGGTCACTTTTTCACCTTCCATTTGTACCTTATCGGTAATAGTTTTAGCTTCCGGAAGGATAATCCAGAGTACGATGTAGAGAAGCAGACCGCTACCACCCAAAAAGATTGACAATACAAAAAGCACTCTTATTACTGTTACGTCTATATCCAGGTAGGTAGCCAAACCATTGGCCACACCGCCAATCACTTTTTCATCCGGATTACGATATAGTTTTTTAAGCGATTTATCCTCTTCCAGCTCATCTGAACCCGGCACGGCAATCCATAACACTATGTAAATGATAAATGCGATAGGACTTACCGAAAAGGAGATGAATACATCAAAAAGCAGGACAATGAACAATAGTCGAACCCAAACCGGATCAATAGAGAAGTAATGGGCAATACCGGAAGCAACGCCACCTACCAGTTTACGCTTTTTGTCACGGTAAAGCCTCTTTTTCTTACGCTCAACCTTAGGCTTCTCGGTTTTTTCTTCCCTGGGCTCTTCTTCTTTTTCATCAAACATGCCTCCATCGTCCTCAATAGCCTGAAAGTCCTGGATACTACCCATGGTAGCCATTAGGGCGGATACGTCATCGTTTGTAATTACCTGTTTATCTTCTTTAAGTTTTTCAAGGAAGATTTCGGCAATCCTGCTTTCAATATCAGCGATAATCTCACTGCTATCCTCAAACGTGGAAAAGTATTTATTTATAGAGTCTAAGTATTCTTTGAGGCGGTCAAAGCCATCTTCCTCTATGTGGAAAATGATACCGCTTATATTGATACTAATGTTCTTTTTCATTTTAATTTTAAGTTTTTGCCAGGCGAAACTAAATTACTACTTATGCCTGCATAGGTGGTTATTTATTCGCTTTTTTAGTTCTGTTAGTGATGAGTTTAGTGGATTTGATCAGGTCTGCCCAGGTCGTGTCCAGGTTGTCCAGGAAAGAGGCTCCCTCTTCTGTTAGAGTGTAGTACTTTCTTGGAGGGCCCGATGAAGATTCCACCCATTTGTACTCGACCAAACCGGCTTTTCGTAAACGGGTAAGTAAAGGGTAGAGGGTACCTTCTACCACCATAATTTTAGCATCAGTGAGTTCACGCAGTAAATCGGATGCATAAACTTCACCTCTCGAAATAATTTGCAAAATGCAATATTCGAGAATACCCTTGCGCATTTGAGTTTGTGTATTTTCCAACTTCATATTTCTTTAACTAGCGAGCATAGCAAGGGCCTAAAAGCCCTTCAATAACTCAGATGAATTAAAAATTAATTGAGATAGATTTACGCTTATGGTAAACTTCTCGTCTATAGGACTCTTTGGAGAAAATAGGGATGTGTTGTTTCATGTTGTTATTTTTTTGACCTTCATTAACCTTATACGCTAAAGTACCTTGCATAGCCAAGTACTAGGTGAAAAATATTTCATTTTACCTAAAATACTTTATATAAAACTATTAATTATTGGAATAGTTTAATCAAAGGTAATTTTGTGACCAGTGTCTTTGAGAAGTTGCAGGTCGTTATGAAGATTTTGTTTGTTGCTTATAACCACATTAGCTTCAAGGAAACAAACTTCGGCAAACTCTTGTTTTTGTATGGTTAGATTATACGAATCAATGAGCTTCATAACCTCATTAGTGCTCTCGTAGGGGTAGAAGATTTCAATAGAAGAGGTGATGAATTGCTTTACAATTTTTGAATTTTTAAGGGCTTCTTCCGCAGCAGTTTTGTAGGCGTGTATCAATCCACTGACTCCAAGTTTGGTTCCGCCAAAGTAGCGAACTACAACTACCAGAGTGTTGGTGAGTCTTGCAGAACGGATTTGCCCCAGGATAGGATCACCGGCCGAATGGTTGGGTTCGCCATCATCGTTGGCTCTCATTTGTTCACCTTCCTGTCCCAGGATATACGCATAGCAATGATGCCTTGCATCATGGTATTGCTTTCTTAATCCATTAAGGGAATCATTTATGGCTTCAATCGAATCGACAGGGAAGCTGAAAGCCAAAAACTTACTTCCTTTTTCTTTATACAGCCCTGTGCCTTCGTTTGCTATGGTAAAAAAGTGGTCTTTCAAGTATTGAAGCTGTAGATGCGTATCCGATTCGGCTCAAAAATACTAATTTGGCAGATGATGGGAGCAGAGGTAGTAAAAGCGCTTAGAATAAAAAAAATTGATGCCAATGAGAGCATAAAGGGAGGCCATTTCTTTAATTCGTCTGTTTTTTTATCTGCCAAGTCATTTCCTGTTGTTGGATGGCAATTGATAAGCAAAAAACCACTTACCCAGATCTTTTTTAGTATTGATAACAATGTTGCGGTAAGTGGCAGAGCTGCCACTTTTGGTTCTTTTGATATTCATGGTGAGATTTCCAGCGAAGAACTGGAGTGGTTTATTAAGGAAATTATAGTTGAATTGCAGGACTTAAAAGTTATTGAAATAGAGGTCCGGAATTATCCTTCTTATTTTAGGTATGCCGACTTAGTGCATGCTTGTCTGGAGGCAAATCATTTTAAAATTAGGGTTTCAGAAACTGATCAATTCATTGAGATAGGTAAGCAATCCTTTTATGAAGTGGCCCGAAAAGATGAAGTTACAAGGTCTGATAGATGTGTAGAACTGGGCTTAGAATTTAAAATTTCCGGTATCGAAAAACTCCCTGATGTCTTTGCACTTGTAGAATCCACCTTATCCAGAAATGGGCACTCACCCAGTATGACATTTGAAGAGTTAAATAAAGCTATTATCACCTGTCCTGATAACTATATTTTGTTTACACTTTGGGACAAAAATATTCTGGTTGCCGCGGTCGTTTCAGTAGTACTATCAGAAACCGTACTATATAATTTTTATCACGCTGATCATATGGATTACCGCTCTCATAGTGCATTAACGTACCTGATTAAACATATATATCAGTATTGTCAGACAAATGGATTTCAAATCCTTGACCTTGGGATTTCTACTGAAAACGGGGTGCTCAATGAAGGATTGTTTAAGTTTAAACAGCAACGAGGGGCAGTTCCATGTACTAAAAGCACTTATTATTTGTCACTCAATACCCTATGAAGCATCCTCTGATCACCATAATTTGCATCTGCCATAACCATAAAAAATTCGTAGAGGATGCACTGCAATCCGTTTGGGAGTTGGAATACCCTAATGTGGAGTTGATTGTGGCGGATGATGCCAGCACCGATGGGAGTCAGGAAGTAATTCAAGAGTTGATAAAGGGGAGGGAGGTTAAACTCCTTTTGAACAAAGAAAATATTGGCCATTGCAAAACCTTTAACCAGGCACTGAAGCAGGCAAATGGGGAGTTTATCATTGACTTATCGGCTGATGATTTGTTGCTGCCTTATAGTGTTACTGTTGGAGTAGAACGATTAATAGAAAAAGGAGAGGAGTGCGGAGTTTTCTTTGCCGATGCACTTTTGATTGATGATAGCGGCAAACAAATTGGCGAACACAAAACGTCTTCTTTTTTCAAATCAGGAGTGGTGCCGGAGGGGGATGTATATGCAACTATTTTGGCTAAGTATTTTATCAGTCCACCCACCATGATCTATCGAAAAAAGCTGGTGGAGGAATTGGGTGGCTATAATGAAGCATTAACCTATGAGGATTTTGACTTTTGGGTGAGGTCGTCACGAATGAGTAACTATTGCTACTTGCCCGTTGCTACAGTTAAAAAGCGGATTCATGGAGATTCAGTATCAGCAATGCAATATGTGCGTAATAGCAAAATGTTGACTTCTACGTATGAAGTATGTAGAACTGCATTTAAGCTTAACCAAAATAAAAAAGAAGACAGGGCTTTACTCAAACGATTAGCCTATGAGGCCAAAATGGCGTTCGGTTCCTCAAACTATACCATTGGGTTAAAAATGCTTTTTTTGTTTGTACATGTTATGTTCAAGATTCGAACATAATTCACATCTTTGCGCATGCAAAAAAATGCTCCTATAGGAATTTTTGATAGTGGTATCGGTGGCCTCACTGTGGCACATGCCATAAAAAATGCATTACCCAACGAAAACCTGATTTATTTTGGAGATACTGCCCACCTGCCGTATGGAGATAAATCAACTGCTACCATTCAGGCCTATGCCGTTAAAATTGCTGACTTTTTATTGCAGCAAGGCTGCAAAGTGATTGTGATTGCCTGTAATTCTGCTTCGGCTGCAGCTAATGAGCTGCTCAAAGAGTATGTGGCCAGTAGGTCTACCATTATCAATGTAATTGAACCCATGGTTAAGCATGTATCTGAAAAATGCAAGGGTCAATCGGTGGGGGTTATTGGCACAAAACAAACTGTCAATTCAGGTATTTATCCGGCTTCCATTACCGCTTTAAATGCCTCCATGCAGGTAAAGGCACTTGCTACACCGCTTCTGGTCCCAATGATTGAGGAAGGCTTTCTGCATAACCGTATCGCTCACGACATTATAGATAAATACCTTGGCGATGCAGCACTTGAGGGAATCGATTCACTTGTGCTTGGCTGTACCCACTATCCTTTAATTAAAAAGGAGATAAGCGCCTATTACAAGGAGAGCATAAAAGTTCTGGATTCATCCACCGTTACAGCGGAGTTTTTAAAGAATTTCTTGATCAACAATAACTTGCTGAATAATACAAAGGAGGAGGGTAATGACCGGTTTTTTGTGTCCGATCTTACCGATTCTTTTGCCCATTCTGCTAAACTCTTTTTCGGAGAACCTGTGGTCCTCGAGAAGTACCAGCTCTGGGAATAGAAAGGTTAGGCGAAGAGCTTAACATAAAAAGTTTTTATATTGTACATGCACCTGCTAACTTTGCATATGCAACCGGACGCCCTATGAGTGATAGTATTAAACATGAGTGCGGAATTGCGCTGATCCGCCTCAGAAAACCCCTCCAATATTACATCGATACGTATGGAACACCTGCCTACGCTGCCCGCAAAATGTATTTGCTTATGGAAAAGCAAAAAAACCGTGGGCAGGATGGAGCCGGAATTGCAAGTTTTAAGATAGAACAGGAGCCGGGGTTCAAGTACATCAGCAGGTATCGTTCGGTAGATAAAGACCCGATTTCCGATATTTTCGGGAAGATAGATAAAAAGTACACCAAGGCAGCGAAAACCGGAGGCGATCAGTTTTACGAGGAGGACTGGTTGAGGGAAAATGGTGCCTTTATGGGTGAAATATGGCTAGGACATTTACGCTATGGAACACATGGTAAAAACAGCATTGAAAACTGCCACCCTGTATTGCGCCAGAATAACTGGAGAAGCCGTAGCCTGGCAATGGCCGGTAACTTCAACATGACCAACGTGGATGATCTGATTAAAATTTTAGTGGATCTTGGTCAGCATCCAAAAGACAAGTCGGATACGGTTACCGTGATGGAAAAGATAGGCCACTTCCTGGATGAAGAAAACCAACGCTTGTTCGATAAGTATAAGTTTCAGTTTTCCAACAGAGAAATAGCCCAGATCATTGCCAATGAACTTGACCTTACCCATGTACTAAAGCGTGCCTGCCGTGATTTTGATGGCGGTTATGCCATGGCCGGGGTTACAGGCAGTGGGTCTGCTTTCGTTGCCCGAGACCCTGCGGGTATTCGTCCGGCTTATTTTTATTCCGATGAGGAAGTAATTGTAGTTGCTTCTGAGAAACCTGCTATTAAAACCGCTTTTGATGTTGATTATAATGATATAAAAGAAATTGAGCCTGGTTTTGCATTGGTTATAGATAGAGATGGCAATTTCAAACAAAACCAGTTTATAGAGCAGTTGCCTAAGAAAGCATGCAGTTTTGAGCGCATTTACTTTTCTCGTGGTACTGACCCTGATATTTACCAGGAACGCAAACAGCTGGGAAGATTACTGGTGCCTGATGTATTGAAAGCTATAGGACATGATTTGGAGAACACAGTTTTCTCCTATATCCCTAATACGGCTGAAACGGCCTTTTTAGGTATGATGGAAGGGATGGAAGACTATATTGCCAAGCAAAGGGCTGAAGCTTTAAAAGGTAAAGCAAAGCTTAATGGTAATGTGGAAGAAATAATGCATTTACGCCCCCGGGTTGAAAAGCTGGTAATCAAAGATGTAAAAATGCGGACCTTCATTACTGATGATGATAACCGGGATGATCTCGTTTCGCACGTATATGACAGCACCTATGAAGTAGTGCGCAAAGAGGTGGACACACTTGTGATCATTGATGACTCTATCGTTAGGGGTACCACTCTTGAGAAAAGTATTTTGACACTTATCAGCCGCCTGCAGCCCAAAAAAGTAGTGGTTGCTTCCTCAGCACCACAAATTCGTTTCCCGGACTGCTATGGTATTGATATGTCAAAAACGAATGAGTTTGTGGCGTTTCGAGCCTTGCTTGCTTTGCTTGATGAAACAGGCCAAAGGGATAAGCTGGATAAGGTCTATTCTCAATGCAAAGAGGGTTCAGATCTGGCTGCACCACCCAATTATGTTCAGTCGCTGTACGATTTGTTTACAGATGAGCAGATTTCTGCTAAAATTGCCGAGAT
>JAGQYJ010000075.1:0-3335 GCA_020436145.1 Cyclobacteriaceae bacterium
CTTTTATTTGAGCTATGCCATGGGCATTCCATTGGAGTAAATTACTGTTTTTCAAGCAATACCGGCAAACATTGTTACGTAACACATTTTTTTTACTGTTTTTAGGAGGACTATTTTCCTCCAATGTGCTGGCACAAAGCACAAATATGCCCTTGAACAAGGACACATACCATTTAGTTGACCGATTTGAGATACTAAGTGGAGATATGGCTCCTGACCACCACAGTGCGGTTAAGCCTTATACAAGAAGAGCGGTGGCTCAACTAACTGATTCGATTCAAAAACAAAATTTGAATCTATCCATGCAGGACCGGTTTAATTTGGAATACCTGTGCAATGATAACTGGGAATGGGTCGATAGCAGCACTAATGTGAGTAGGCGCCCTTTTTTGAAAGTGTTTTACAAAAACAAATCAGACTTTTATTATGGGGCTGATAAGGAGGAGGCAATAGCTATACATGTTAGCCCGGTGCTCTACCTAAGTGGTGGAGGAGAAACAGCTTCTGATGAATACACCTATATAAATACCCGGGGGGTGCAGGTGCGGGGTATGATCGATAAGAAGGTGGGTTTTTATGCATTTATTGGTGAGAACCAAGCCAGGTTTCCAGCATATGTACGCGACTTTGTGAATGAAAAAACCGTTGTACCCAATGAAGGTTTCTGGAAACACTTTGGAACAGATGGGTATGATTTTTTTACAGCCACAGGCTACATAAGCTTTAATGTAACCAAGCACATTAATTTCCAGTTTGGTCACGACCGCCAGTTTATAGGTGATGGGCACAGGTCCATGTTAATGTCTGATTTCAGTCCACCAGCCTTGTTTTTGAAAATAAATACCCAGGTATGGAAACTGAACTATACCAACCTTTTTACCCAGGTATATGCGGATGCATATGGCCAATCCGGGGGGTCAGTGAGTAATACTAACTTCCCTAAAAAATATTTGGTGGCACACAGGTTGGGGGTCAATATAGGCAAACATGTAAATGTAGGTGTTTATGAAGCGGTTGTATTCGGCAGGGAGGATTCACTGGGTAATAACCACTTCGAGCTTTCTTACCTGAACCCAATAATTTTCTATCGAGCACTTGAGCAGCAAAATGGAAGCCTGGACAACGCTTTGATTGGGCTGGATGCAAAATGGAATTTCCTACGGCACTTCTCCATGTATGGACAGTTAATTCTGGATGAATTTAAGTTAGATGAAATAACAGCAGGCAATGGCTGGTGGGCCAATAAATTTGGCTACCAGGTAGGTTTAAAATATATAAATGCATTTGGTATAAACAATCTGGATTTTCAGGCGGAGTATAATTCTGCCAGGCCATATACCTACACTCACTCCACCATTTATTCGAACTATGCCAATTACCGACAGGCAGTGGCGCACCCCCTGGGAGCTAATTTTAAAGAAACCATTGGTATTGTTCGGTACCAACCAATTCCCAGGCTAAACCTTACTGCAAAACTTATATACTCTACCTACGGGTTGGATACTCTGAATTCAAACTGGGGGAAAGATATTTTGAAGGACTACAATACAAGAGAACAGGAATACGACAATAAAATTGGTCAGGGAGTAGCGAGTGCGTTGCAATTTGTTGATATCACTGCTACGTATCAGTTTAAGCATAATGTGTTTGTTGACTTCAAACTTATAAGTCGTAAACAGACAAGTGATGAACCATTGTTTGAAAACGAATCCGTTATTTATTCTCTGGCCTTTCGCTGGAACATTGCGCAACGCTTACAGGAGTTTTAGCGGCAATAGGCTAGCTTTGTGCTCTTAAATTATTAAATGAAGACCTATTTAAGAATTCTTTCATACGGTAAGGGACTAGGAGGTTATCTTCCATTGTACACAATTTCAGTGTTGTTTTATGCTGTCTTTAGCGTGTTAAACATTGCACTTTTAGTTCCAATGCTGGAAGTACTGTTTGGCAAGGCAGACGGCAGTCACGCACCTGCTCACCTGCCTGGTTTTGAATTAAATATTAAATATTTCAGCCAGGTATTTGATTTTTATTTTTATAGGGTAATGGAAGCACAAGGTCAAATGGGGGCTTTGAAATTTGTAGGAGCCTCTTTAATAGTAGCTGCGCTTTTTTCAAACCTTTTTCGGTATATCAACCTAGTACTTATGGCCATAATTCGAAATCGGGTAATTCAACGATTACGGGCTCATGTGTTTGAAAAAGTGACAGGCCTTGATATAGGATATTTTACCAATGAGCGCAAAGGAGATATCATGTCGCGTATTACCAACGATGTGCAGCAAGTGGAGCACACCATAATTGATTCACTCAAAGTAGTGCTTCAGGAACCTGTTCAATTGATTGGCTATTTTGTGGCATTGTTCATTATCTCTCCTAGTCTTACCTTGTACACGCTAATTCTGTTGCCTCTATCGGGTGGCCTTATAGCAGGAATAGCCAGGCGATTAAAGAAAAGTGCAGCAAAAACACAAAGCTCCTTAGGTAATATAGCTAACCAGGTAGAGGAAGCCATTAGCGGAATCCGATTGATTAAAGCATTTACAGCCAAAGGCTATATTGTTGGCAAGTTCAAAAAAGAAGTGGCCAATTATTCACGATTAAGTGTTTCGATGGCAAAAAAGTTCGAGCTGGCTAGCCCGGTGTCCGAATTTATGGGAATTGGTGTCGTAGCTGGTTTATTACTTATTGGAGGCACCATGGTTTTACGACCAGAAGCCACACTTCAGGCCTCTGCATTCATAACCTTTATTCTTTTGTTTGCCCGCGTATTGCAACCAGCGAAAGCAATTACTTCATCACTTAGTACTATTCAAAAAGGAATAGCCAGCGGGGAAAGAATTTTTGCCATAGTAGATACGGAACCTAAAATAAAGGAAACAAAAGATGCAGTTGAAATAGGCGAGTTTACGAAAGGAATTGAGTTTAAGAATGTATCCTTTAAATACGAAGACGACATGGTGCTCAAAAATATATCCTTCACTCTTGCTAAAGGAAAGACCATTGCTCTCGTAGGAATGTCCGGTGGAGGTAAGTCCACGATAGCCGACTTGGTACCCCGATTCTACGACCCTACAGAAGGCAAGATAACCATAGATGGAGTTGACCTCAAAAAATGTTCTTTAAATTCCTTAAGGAAACAAATGGGAATTGTAACCCAGGAGTCTATACTTTTTAACGATACAATTTTCAATAACATAGCCTTTGGCATGGCAAGTCCTTCAGAAGAAGAAGTTATAAAAGCTGCAAAAATCGCCAATGCCCATGACTTTATTATGGAAACACCTCTGGGCTACCAAACTGTAATCGGGGAAGATGGTTCCAAATTATCCGGG
>JAGQYJ010000075.1:3430-6354 GCA_020436145.1 Cyclobacteriaceae bacterium
GCCCAATGCCCATGACTTTATTATGGAAACACCTCTGGGCTACCAAACTGTAATCGGGGAAGATGGTTCCAAATTATCCGGTGGCCAGCGCCAGCGTTTAAGTATTGCCAGGGCGGTGATGAAAAACCCTGCTATTCTTATTCTGGATGAGGCCACTTCCGCCCTCGATTCACATGCCGAACGACAGGTACAGGAAGCTATTACCAACCTGATGAGTCACAGAACTTCACTTGTTATTGCTCACCGCTTAAGCACTATCCAGCATGCGGATGAGATACTGGTTGTCGAAAAAGGCCAGATTAAAGAAAGAGGTACTCATGAAGAGTTGATGAAAAAAGGAGGCACCTACAAGTCACTGCAGGATATGCAGAACATTAAATAGTGTTTGAAAATAATCTTAAGGAGGAGATTAACAATTTCTTAACATTGAAAAATATTTTTATCTTCACGTTAAATGCAATGATATATGCGTTTAATACGAAGCATTTACCTAATCATTAATTACAAAACCTTTATACTTACTGCACTTGCAGTGGTATCGACCTGGCTTTGTAACAGGTACCAAATTATAGCCGAATTTCCCTTGACACTGGTAGGTATCGCCATTGTTTTTCCTGTAGTGTTTTCAATTGATAGTGCCTATAAACGAAGAGAAAGAGCTTTATGGATGCTAAGCGATTTTAAAGCCCACTTTATGGCGCTATACTTTGCTTCGCGTGATTGGCTGGAGGAGGACAAAAACTTCAAAGAGGAAATAAAAGACCACCTTTTGGATGTTTACCAATCCATTCGTGAGATTTTTACAAATGGGACACACGATAAGGAAAAAGCAGAACTTCATATCTATGAAAAGCTGTCGGAGCTTTCTCTTATAATGAAAAAATTTAAGGAGTTGGGTCTGCCATCAGGTGAATTATCAAGGGTAAGTCAGTATGTGAGTAAAATAGCCATTGATATTGAAAACCTGAAAGGCATATGGCGTTACAGAACCCCCATTACACTAAGAGCTTATAGCAAAGTTTTTATATATACGTTTCCAATTTTATATGGTCCCTATTTTGCTTCCGTTGCTGCTGAATACTCACCCAACCTGGAATATATGATGCCAGTAATATTCAGCTTTATTTTGGTAAGCCTGGACAATATTCAAAGCCATTTGGAGGATCCTTTTGACCAGGTGGGTGAAGACGATATTGTGTTTGATGTGGAAGAGTTTTCTACACTGATTAATAAGGTTAAATAAGAAGAACCTATCATTTTTTCTTGGCTTTCTGATGTAACTTTAAAGAAAAAAGCCATGGCAAAAATCAAAACCATCGTATTGTTCGTGGCCCTTCTTATGGCTGCGTCTGCTGAACTTTTTGGACAAGGTGCTCCCAAGCCTATTATAGGTGCAAAGGGAGGACTAAATCTCGCCAATATTGGCGGGGAAACGGGTAGTAAAACAAAGTTTGCCCCACATGTGGGTGCTTATTCCGAAGTTTTTTTTGATTACTTTCTCATGCTTCAGGCTGAAATGCTTTTATCCTTTCAGGGTCATGCCCCTGCGGATGACTTTGACGGTAAGCTAAACCTGACGTATTTAAACATTCCTGTGATGGCAAGGTATAATCTGGGCTATAATCTCAATGTACATGCCGGAGTACAATTTGGATTTTTGCTGAGTGCAAAAAGAGTATACCAGGATGTTGAAAGTAATGTGAAAGATCAATTTAAAGGTATGGAGCTGGCCCTGCCAATTGGTGTGGGTTACGATCTAATGGATCGTAAAATCAATGCAACTGTAAGATACGTCATTGGTCTGAGCAACATTTTAGATTCTTCTACGGAAACAAGACACAATAATGTATTTCAGGTATCTGTCGGGGTATTATTGCTTAGACTAAACGAATAATTGCTTTGAAAAAAAACTAAAGGGCTTCTTACTTAGAAGCTCTTTTTGTTTAATAATACTGCGTAATTACTTGGTAATCATAACATAGCAAATGAGTTAGGATATTTACATACATTTGATATAAATAGTATAAAATGAAAACATTCTTGGTCCTGGTCGGCTTTTTACTTTCTCTTAGCAGTATTGCTCAAAAAGGCTCTTACTATCTGGCAGATAAGGACCTTTCCGAAATTGGTCTTAGCAACTATAACCTTGATATAGCCCAGGACAGCAGAGGACTCATCTACATGGCTAACCTTCAGGGAGTGCTGGTTACGGATGGAAGGGACTGGAATTTGATCGAAACACCATACAGCGTATTTGCTCTTGATGTAGATGAAAATAACAAAGTTTATGTAGGGGGAAGGAAAGAAATTGCAAAAGTAAACCCCGCACTATCTGCGCAAAACGCCTATCAGGTACTAGCAAAGGTAGCACAGGAGGTATTTAAGATAAAATACTTCAAAAATGAAGTATATTTTGTAACTGATAACACATTATATATATACGATCTTTCGTCCGAGAACCTGACAAAAATTGATAAGCCAACCGGTGATGAGATTTTGGATATTCAAGATTATGCTGGGGCATTGTATTTAATGAGTGCAGAAAAAGGAGTGCAGGCTGTCAGCGGGAAAAAGATTGGAGAAGCGACTTTGAAGTTACCAGCCGCAGCAATTGGTTTCAAAGTTTCTGATAAAGGAGAAATGGTATCTTATACCTCAGAAGGAAAGTACTTTTTTCAGGAAAATAAGCAAAGTGGCTTTAGAGAATTACATATTGAAGACGATGGTTTTCTTGAACAAAACACGCCTGTTGAACTCGAATGGGTAAACGATAGCTTAATTGCCATTTCAACTATCAGTGGAGGGGTTGTTTTTGTAAACCCTTTTTCAGGTAAAGTAGAGCAGTACATGAACTATGAAAATGGCCTGCCGGATAACGAAGTACTTTCTTTGTATTCAAGCAAATCTCATGTTGTGTGGTGTGC
>JAGQYJ010000075.1:6450-9214 GCA_020436145.1 Cyclobacteriaceae bacterium
GCAGGGAATCTCAATTATTGCCCCGGAAATACCATTTAGAAACTATGCATCGTATAGTGGACTTTCAGGAAATATTCAGGTAGTATATGAGTATAAGAACAGACTTTTTGTAGGTACAAGTGTCGGATTATATGAACTCGTAAAAAAGACGGATTATGAAGAGATTGTCAGCTACAAAAAAATAACGGTTTCAGCACCTAAAGAGGAGCCAAAAGCTGAAAAAAAGCAAGGATTATTTAATAAAAAACAAAAAAAGAAGACGCAACTTTCAAAGCCCAAAACCTATTATGCTAAACGAATTGAAAAGAAAATCAGCTCAGTAGAATACGTATATGAAAAAATAGAAGGCATTGATGCCAAGGTGGTACAACTACTGAACTACCAGGGGAAATTGTTGATCGGAAGTCTTGCGGGAATTTATGAGCTGGAGGATAAAAGCGTAAGCCGAATCTTTGATCAGCCAATGGTATATATGTACAAACCATCTGGATATTCATTTTTAATGGTTAGCACCTATGATAAAAAAGTGGAGGTACTGGTGAAACAAAAGGAAGGGTGGAAAAGAACAGGATTGCTGGATGGGTTAAATGATTTTGTAGAGCAAATTGTTCAGGGCAATGAAAAAAGCCTGTGGTTATGTGGTGCCGATTCGGTCTATAGAATTGTGCTGAACAATGCCAGCTCGTTAAGTGATGTAGAAGTATATGCAGTAAATAACCCCCATTGGGAGCGAATCTACTCCAACCCATTTATGGGAAAGACTTACTTTCTAAATACTTCCGGATACTATTATTATGATAATCTATCCATTAAGAGAGATACCCTTTTAGAAGGAGAAATAGGGTTACCCCGCAAAATGTTGATAAGCTCCGAAGGAAACCTTTGGGTAAACACCGGGCATTATTGGTATGGCAAAGGTAAGAGTTTAAAAACCTCGCTTAATTTTATAAGTCTCTTCGAAGACCCAAGATATTTATCCGAGGTAGGAGAAGGGAACTATTGGGTGGTGGCAGGTAATAATCAATTATATAAAATAGACGGCCAGAAGATAAACTCTATTTCAAGGCCGTTTACCTTGTTTCTTGAACGCGCCCAGCTGGATTCCATTGCCCTGCCCATAACCCGAAAACTTGGAAAGTTTGATCAGCAGAGTTCATTATCTTTCAAGTTTGCTGCTCCAGATTACACCAATATTTACCAGACGGAATTTCAGTACAGGCTGGTGGGGCTTTCAGATGAGTGGTCAGAGTGGAGCCGCACCAATAATGAAATAGTTTTTCCATACCTGCCGGCCGGTAAGTATGTTCTGGAGGTAAACGCACGCGATGCCCTGGGTAATATTAAGTCTTCAGAAGCCATAAGCTTTAGCATTTTAGCTCCCTATTGGAAACGTCCCTGGTTCTACCTGTTTGAGGTGGTTTTCTTTGGCGGGCTAATGGCGCTCTCTGTATGGATCAATCGAAATTCGCACAAATTCACCTTACTAAGTCGATTATTAACGTTTTTGACCTTAATTCTTGTAGTAGAATTTGTTCAGACTGTTGCAGAAGCAAAATTTGAAACAAATCAATCTCCGGTAATCAACTTTTTCATTCAGGTAGTGATAGCCCTTTCCATTCTTCCGATTGAAAGTGTGTTAAGAAGGTTCATAACTTCCCAACAAGCAAAAAGGCTGGAAAAGGAAAAAACAGAAAAAAGTGAACATGACACTGGAAAATAACTTTAACCAAATTGTGTGGATTTGGATAGCTTTTTCCATTCCTGTTTTTATTGTTCTTCAATTTGTTGTTGCTCCCTTTGGGAGACATTCGGCAAAAGGGTTCGGCCCTGCCATTAATAATAAGTTTGCCTGGGTGGTTATGGAGTCTGTATCATTTGTTACAGTTGCCTATCTGTTTATGACAGGGAGTGGCACAAAAACACCGGCTTCCTGGTTAATTGTATTTCTATGGCTGGGGCACTACTTTAACAGGTCGTTTGTCTATGCATTACGGCAAAAAGATTCAAACAAGAAGATGCCGGTTGTCATCTTTCTATCTGCCATTGTATTTAACAGTATAAACGGAGGGCTAAACGGATACTATTTAGGCTCACTTTCTTCATATACTCAAACTTTGTTTTTTCAATGGAACTTCTGGCTTGGTCTGGCTCTTTTTGCTTTTGGTATGTTTACCAACATTAAGGCTGATAATATGCTCTTGAATTTAAGAACACAAGGAGAAAAGGGGTATAAAATACCAAAAGGGTTTCTGTTCAAGTATGTTTCGTGCCCCAACCATTTAGGTGAAATTGTAGAATGGATTGGTTTTGCCGTACTTACCTGGAACTGGGCAAGTTTTTCTTTTGCCATCTGGACCTTTGCCAATGTGGCTCCGCGATCAATTGCGCACCATAAATGGTATAGAAAAAACTTTGATGATTATCCTGCCAACAGAAAAGCATTGATACCCTTTGTTTGGTGAGAAATTATCCCCGCTTAAACAAGAATATCATGTAACCGATGTAGGCAAGGAAAAACCAAAATCCTTCCCAACGACTTATCACGGTTCTTTTTCCAATGATAACGGCCAGTATTAGCATGGTGCTGGCAATGATGATCATGAAAATATCAGAATTGCTTACAACTTGAAATTCCAGAGGTTTGATAACCGCACTAATACCCAGTATCCATAAGAGATTAAAAATATTGGACCCAACAGCATTACCAACAGCAATATCGGTGTTGTTTCTGTAGGCGGCTATAACTGAAGTAACCAATTCTGGA
>JAGQYJ010000075.1:9311-13373 GCA_020436145.1 Cyclobacteriaceae bacterium
TATTGGACCCAACAGCATTACCAACAGCAATATCGGTGTTGTTTCTGTAGGCGGCTATAACTGAAGTAACCAATTCTGGAAGAGAAGTACCAATAGCTACAATAGTAAGGCCAACCAAAGATTCGCTCATTCCAAAGTGCAAGGCAATATTAATGGCGCCATCAACCACCCAGTTACCTCCGAAATAAAGGCCAATAGTTCCCACCAAAATGTACAAAGTGGACATGCCCGTTGACATCACTCTGATATTACTACCCTGCAGGTCTTCATCGTTTTGTTTAGAAACCACATACACATAACCAAGGAACATCAAAAAGAAAAACAAAAGGATTCCTCCATCGTAGCGTGAAATATATTGGGGAGCGTTTGGCGCTACCTGGTTAAACAAGGTAACATTGGCAAGGAACCCAACAAGCAAAGTGGCAATGAGCGAAAAAGGAACTTCACTGAAATATGTGTTTTTATTAATGGGCAATGGGGTGATCATGGCGGAAATGCCCAAAATAAGCAAGATATTGGCCACATTACTACCCAGAACATTACCAATAGCCAGCTCCGAACTACCACTAAAACTCGCAAAAATATTTACGAGCAATTCGGGTAAAGAAGTGCCAAAGGAAACAATGGTAAGCCCGATTACAATGGAGGGCATATTTAACCTCTTTCCAATAGAGGAGGCGCCCACAACAAGCATATCTGCCCCCTTAATAAGAATTGCAAAACCAACTACGAATAAAACGTATACCATAAACTATATAAAAAGCGGCTTACAAGATATGTTTCTTTTTTGAAAAAATCCAGTAGATTTTACTAGTATTATATTCAAACTGACCAAAACTACAGATTTCAACTCTGCCGGGCTTTTTTGCAAATAGCAACTTCAGGGTTATTTTTATGGTTTCTATAACCAAAGATATAGTCCTCTCCACCTTCTTTTAAACCTGTCTTTTTTCTAAAAGCATCTACTGTATCCGGGAAATTACGAACGGCAACATTTGCCTGTGATCCTGCAATAGCATTCCGAACTTCATTTTTGTTGTACTTGGTTATGCTTTCAATCCTGAAGGAACGGCCGGGGAACCCATCTATTAATGCACCGGAAGTGAAAAGATGAGTGTTTTCATGAATCTTTTTAACAGGGAATCTTTTAAGCAACAAGTTCTGGCCTCCCGATTTTAAAATAGCAGCATTGGGTTCATAGAGATATTCCCCTGCCTCCCCGATAAGCGGCTCCACATAATCTCCCAAGGTAAACTCAAAAGTCTCAGGTACGGCCAAATCAATTGCTCTTACCAAAATATCATCAGCTATGCGAGCTTGCAGAAAGAGCAACTCTTTTACTTCATTTTTTACAGCTACCACATGCACTTCTTTCACATTCTTAAGCTGGCTAACTCCCTTTGTAATATCCAGCATTGGGGAAGCTTTTACTAAAACATGCCTGGCTATGGCAAGAAGAGATTCCTGCAAAGGCAATATATTGGGAGAACAGGATTCAAAGCGGAAGACCCTATTCTGCTGGTCTCTACGTGCGGGATCAATGTAAATTAAGTCGGCAGAGGCTTTGAATGAAGACAAAAAATGTTCACTTTTCTGTACATGCACCTCAATGTTATATGCCCCCAGCTTCCTAAAATTGTGCTGTGCAATTTCTGCCATGACCTTATTTTGTTCCACATAATGAACGTTGTCGAAATGTTTCGACAAAAAGAAGGTATCTACTCCGGCCCCACCGGTCAGATCAATGCAAACACCTCCTTTCAAAAGCTCTGATTTATACCTGGCGGTTTCTTCCGAAGAGCATTGCTCCATAGAAAGCAGTGGAGGCATTAGTACTCCTTCGGTAGCAAACCAAAGCGGGAGTTTATTTTTTGCCTTAAAGCGTGCTTCAATTTGATCAACAACCAAATCGACAGGTATTCCCGGATATTTGTCTTTGTTAAGAAGCAGCCTGTTTAAATCGCTCTTCTCGTGCTCTTTGATAAATGCCTGAACCCCCGGTTTTACCAGCTCATCAAGCATGCACCAGCTTTTGAGCAATCAGGTATTCCGCAATTTGAACGGCATTGGTAGCTGCGCCCTTGCGGAGGTTATCCGCAACAATCCACATGTTTAGGGTGTTGGGCTGTGTTTCATCCCTGCGAATACGACCTACAAAAACCTCATCCTTACCATGTGCATACAGTGGCATAGGATACTCATTAATAGCAGGATTGTCCTGAACAATAATGCCGGGTGTTTGGGAAAGAATGTTTCTAACCTCTTCGATATCAAAATCGTTTTCAAATTCGATATTGACAGATTCGGAGTGACCTCCCATTACCGGTAAGCGAACCGCTGTAGCGGTAACCTTAACTGTATCATCTCCCAAAATCTTCTTGGTTTCATGCACCATTTTCATCTCTTCCTTGGTGTAATCATTTTCAAGGAATACGTCAATATGAGGAATAACGTTCTTGTCAATAGGATAGGGATACACCATATTTCCTTCTACTCCGGAACGTTCGTTGTTCATTTGGTCAACAGCAGCTTTGCCAGTGCCTGTAACCGACTGATAGGTAGAAACCACAACGCGTTTTACGGTATAGGCTTTATGCAAAGGAGCCAGGGCAAGCACCATTTGTATTGTCGAGCAGTTTGGGTTGGCTATAATCCGGTCCTCATCTTCAATTACATGGCCGTTGATTTCTGGTACTACCAGCTTGTTGTTTGGGTTCATTCTCCAGGCAGAAGAGTTATCAATTACGCGCGTACCCACCTCGGCAAACTTAGGTGCGTATTCCAACGAAGTGCCGCCACCTGCAGAGAAAATGGCAATATCCGGTTTGGAAGCAATTGCTTCCTCCATACCTATTACGGTGTATGTATTTCCCTGAAAAATTACCTTCTTGCCTACCGATCTTTCAGATGCTACCAAAAGTAGCTCATCAAATTCAACACCTCTTTCGTCCAACACTCTGAGCATTTCATTACCAACCAACCCGGTGGCTCCCACAACTACAAGTTTCATATGATTATTTTTTATATCTTGTCTGTTTAAAGAGAGCAAAAATAGTGAAAGCGTTTTTTAAAATAGCAATAGCCTGTTTGGTTTACTTTCCTTCCTATGCCCAGTGGAGCGATGATTTTACGGATGGGGATTTTACTGCGAACCCGGAATGGGTGGGAAACACAGGTGATTTTATTGTAGATACAGAGGTGTTAAGACTGAATGCTCCGGCTGTTTCAGCCACTTCTTATATATCTACCTTGTCCGACATTAGCCTGGAGGCCCAATGGAACTTCTGGGTAAAGCTCGATTTTAACCCTTCTTCCAGCAACTTTATAATTGTTTATCTAATGACGGATACGCAAGACCTTGCATCCGTTTCGAACGGCTATTATGTAAAAATGGGTGGAACCGCTGACGAGGTTAGTTTATACAAAGTATCTGACGGCTCCGAAACCCTTCTGATAGATGGAGTGGATGGAAGACT
Source organism: Cyclobacteriaceae bacterium (assembly GCA_020436145.1). Taxonomy (GTDB): domain Bacteria; phylum Bacteroidota; class Bacteroidia; order Cytophagales; family Cyclobacteriaceae; genus JAKISE01. The sequence goes on from JAGQYJ010000075.1 coordinate 12,788, forward strand.
AAACCTTTCATCTGTGGAATTGAGCATTGAGGTCACGAGGGATGCTACAGGTGCTTGGGAAGTAAAGGATAAGCTTTTGGGTGAAATGAGTTTTACATCAGAAGGAACAACTACAGATATTGAAATCCAGGAATCAGCCTACTTTGGTGTAGTCTGCACCTATACTTCTACGCGATCAACTAAAATGTATATAGATGACATTTCAGTTTCAGGAAGTCCATATGTAGATCAGGATGCACCTGAATTACTTTCGTTTGCAACTCCTTCTGCCAATCAAATCCAACTATTATTTAACGAACCCATGGATCCTGTGGAGTCAGAAAGCACAGCGAATTATGAATTAAATGTAAATATGCAACCCAATTCAGCTACCTTGATTAATGGCAATACTGTTTTGCTTGAGTTTACAAATGATCTGAACATTGCAAATACATTGGGTATTTCAGGAGTGCCTGATATTACCGGAAATAAACTTGATACATTGATCGAAGTAATATTCGTTGATCCTTCACCACATATGTATGGAGAAGTAATAGTTAATGAACTGCTTCCCGACCCCAGTCCCCGGGAAGATTTACCTGAATTT
>JAGQYJ010000076.1:0-9090 GCA_020436145.1 Cyclobacteriaceae bacterium
GAGATAAAGCCTCAGCCAATCGGTTGGGGCCTTTTTTTTATAATTTTATTTTTCAACAGCCACCCGCCAACTCAAAAAAGATAGTAACAAAGTAACAACTCCAGCTCCATAACGCTCCAGATCAGTAACAGCAAGCGCATTGCCAATAGTATTCAATACAAACAAAACGAAAATCACCCACATGGCAACCTTAGCCACAGGCATTAAGCGAGGCCACTGCACATACCCCAATCGAATACAGACCACTAGTATAGCCAGCATGACTATTACAAGTGAAAGCAACTCAAATACCACCAGTTCTTCACGTGTCTCCAATCTGCCACCCCAAACCATATTGGTAGGCACAAAGCCAATCAGAGCTACTATATGAAATACGATTACAAGGGAGAAAATAACCAGCAGAATAGTACCCGCCTGCTTCGCTGTCAATAAATTTTTCATGTCAAATCTAATAGGTATTCAAATGTACTGCACTTGCAGCTACTATTTTCATATGTATTTTAGCAAATGGATTTTTTACAAATGGCCATATTAGTTTTAGCCGGACTGGCAGCCGGGTTTATCAATACGGTTGCTGGTGGGGGCTCATTGCTTACACTGCCTGTGCTTATTTTTATGGGTTTGCCACCTGCTGTAGCTAATGGCTCAAACCGTATTGCCATTTTTTTACAAAACATAATGGGTGTTGCGGGTTTTAAAAGTAAAGGCATATTTGTTTTTCCATATAGTTTATGGGTAGGCATCTCAGCACTTTTGGGAGCTATTCTGGGCGCTCATTTCTCTGTTCAGATTAGGGGAGAACTATTTAATCAGATATTGGCAGTCATAATGGTGGCGGTGGTGCTAATAACCATATTTAACCCCATAAAAAACCCCAATGCTAGCATTGAAAGATGGAGCACCAAACATCAATGGATAGGCATTATCACATTCTTCTTTATTGGTATATATGGTGGGTTTATACAAGCTGGAGTCGGTTTCCTGATTATGGGAGCACTTACGTTTATACACAAGATTTCGCTGGTTAAAGCCAACAGTATCAAGGTGTTTGTGGTTCTTACCTATACCATTTCTGCACTAGCAGTTTTTATTATTGAAGGTAGTATAAACTGGCTGTACGGCCTTACGCTGGCAGTTGGCAATATGACAGGTGCATGGATTGCCAGCAGGTGGTCTGTTCGCAAGGGTGACAAATGGATAAGATGGTTTATGATACTTATGGTTACTGCCATGGCAATTAAATTATGGATAAGTTCTTAATTTTATACATCTAATCAAACCATTGTATATGAATCGATTATTCCTTGTTCTTCTATTAACCGGCTTATCGTTAACATGTTTTGCACAAGACACCATTGGTGAAGAAGTGCAGGAAAATTTACCTGCCTATGGATTCTGTATTATGCCAAATAATGCCTCCTTTTTAACATTGGAAGCTGATTATGACGGCATGTACATTAGAGAAAGAGAGTTGACAGATCTCTTTGAAACAGGCCAGTTTGAGTACTCAAAAGAACTGGAAAATTGGACATACTATGAGTACTGGGTCTTAAATGAACGCACTCAAAAGCAACCTGAAAAGAGTACATTTTACCAAATGGTTGCAGACCCAACAGGTAATTATGTTGCCATTGCAGAAGAAATTCGCGATGGTTGGTCAACGGTTATTAAAATACTTAACAAAGGCACACAAACCCTGCTTGCAGAGTTTGATGCTAAATCAGTTAATGATCAAATTGACTATTTAAACCTGGTACGTTTTGATGGCCAGGGCAAACATTTGATTTTAGGAGGTTTTGATGAGGGAATCTATTCCTACAGCTTAGAAACAAAGGAATTAAATACACTGTATTCCCCTAAAACATTCTACCTGTACGATTACGACTATACCACGGAAACACCTATCCTAAAAGCTTATATGAAAACAAGTGGAGGTGATTATGTCCTTGATCCAGATTTATTTACTTTAAACAACGAAAAAAAACAACCAGTAACTCTACCCTTACCCCTGCACTACACACGCATACTAAACCCTACGGAGACCCATAAATACTATGGTTTGTATTACGAACAAGACTATGATACGTACATCGCTCCTATTGATGATTTTAATTATCAAATACTCTACAGAAATAAGAAGCTATTTAAATTCAGAACCCGGGAAGTACCAAAAGAGTGACCTACTTATTTTCTATCTTTTCTCCTTTTCGCAAGGTATTGACCCAGTTTATAAGCTGGTCTTTTTCTTCGTTACTTAATCGTGCTTCTCCATGTACCCATAAATAGCTGGCTAGAGGCATTTCATCTTCGCTTACCAATTCATTTATTTCTTCCAATTTATGATCCTTCCTTCTGTCTGAATACGTACTCCATTCGGAAAAATTAAGTTCCTTCCTGCCTTCGTTTACATGGCTTTTAAGCCACCAAGATACAGGAGCCACATTGCTGTACCATGGGTAAATAGTTTTGTTAGAATGACAGTCGTAACAAGAAGTTTTCAGAATTATTCCAATGTCACTTGGAACGCTTTCAACTAACAAAATATCTGCTTCGGGGCTGGATTCTGGTTCCGATTTATCAATTCGAAAAAATTGAATGACAACCAGAACAACTGCAATTCCAATAAATATTTTCCTTTTCATAGTATTAAGAGTTAATAATCAGCAAGTTATTCCTCAGAATTTCTAAATAGAAACCTTCTGGCAACACCCACGCTTACATAAGCAACTCCACCTGTCATAATACCACCAGAAAGATCAACCTGTGTTTCCGAGTTTATTAAATACGTAACTCCCGCATCAAATTGCTGTAATTGATCATCGTAGTAACCTTCAACAAATGCATTTGTTTTTTCATTAAAATTATAACCTACAGCTAACACAACATAGTAATTTGTATTCTTTCCCACATTGAAGGTGCTTGAAATATTGTCCGTGATTTTTTGGGCCCATGAAACCCTGAAGTCACTTAGATTGCTAAACCCACCAAATGTGGCCTGAGCAGATATACCCGGTTTATAGTCCGATTGTTTTAAAAAATTAACTTTGGCTCCCCAATAGGTCGAGTTGTCCTCATACGCAGTAAGCAAACGTATTTCACCTCTTTCAGAAACAGCTAAACGGAATAAACCATCATATAGTAAATCGTTATCCATATATGTAAAACCTTGCTCAAACTGGAAGGAATTTTTTGCTATAGTATGGGATGAAGTAGAGACAGTTGGCCGCTCAGTACCTATGTTGTCTTGAGCAAATAAACTAGAAGTGTTGAACACAAAAACAATAAAAAAGAAAATGGCAATCTGAAAAGAGGACTTCATAGTAAAAAGGTTAAGTTGATCTCATATCTGTAATTACTTACGCAAAAAACGTTTAACCAACTGCAATTTATGTGTTATAGTATTGGCACCAGAAAAATGTATCCCTTGTTCTGAAATATCATCTATTCTTACCTTTCCGCTTGCATGAATAATTTTGCTTTCAGCAAGGAGAATTCCAACATGGGTTATCTTGGTTTTAGTTCCAAAGAAACAAAGATCACCCGGCTGTGCATCTTCAAACCTTTCCACTTTTGTTCCTTGCAATGCTTGCTCACTGGCATCTCTGTTTAGCCGGTACCCTGCAATTTTAAACACCATTTGAGTGAAACCTGAGCAGTCCACTCCAAAGGGTGTCTTACCTCCCCACAAATAAGGCGCATTCAGGTATTTAAAAGCTATTTGTTTAATAAACTCATAGCCCATAGGCACTCCCATGCTACGCGATTCACCATTGAATGCAAGCTGTTCGTCCATGCTGAATAGTTCCATATTGGAAATAGGGAGAATGCTTCCTATTAAAATTTGAATAGGGCTTTTATTGAACAAAAGACTTGCAGTCACGTCCGTGCAAATCTTGTAGTTTACTTTATTCAGTTGTTCAAAGTATGCATCTGAAATAGGATAATGCTGTTTGGAATCAATCCAGCCAAGGTACTCATCGTAGTTTACCTCTATTTTAAGCCATTTACCTTCGTTCATAGACTCCAGCACCGTATAATGATCACCAAAGAGCAATTGAGTAACCATCTCAGAGGTGTCAGATGGATAGGAACGAACAGGCACAAGTGCCAGCCTGCAAATTCCCTTGTTATCTACAGGTTCTACTTTCAAAGCTTTAGTCGTTGTAAGTCTCGTTTAACATCCTTTTCTTTAATCGATTCTCGCTTATCATGAAGTTTCTTTCCTTTTGCTAATGCGATTTCCAATTTAGCAAATCCACGGCTGGAAATAAACAACCGGACAGGAATAAGTGTCAATCCTTTCTCTGAGATCTTACGCTCCAGCTTATTTAACTCTGATCGGTTCAACAACAGCTTTCTTTGCCTGGTAGCCGAATGATTATAAAAAGAACCCTGTTCATACGGATTTATGTGAATATTGAATACATAAAGCTCATTTTTGCTAAAAGCACAGTACCCATCCTTTAAATTTACCCTGCCTTCCCTTATAGACTTAATTTCCGTTCCCTTCAACACAAGTCCTGCCACATACTTATCCAACAACTCATATTCATGAGAAGCAACCTTGTTTTTAATATTAACTGAATTGGAAAACCTGTTACTTTTTGCCATGTTTTTCTAAGCTAGAAAAAATCTCATTGATTCGACTCTTTTTTAAAACTTTTTGCCCCGTTTTAGCCAGTGCAATTAGTCTATCACCACTATGGACTTTTACTGTACATATAAGTTCGTTTCCGTTTACACTTTCTACTTCAGCTTCAAATTCAACTTTTTGACCGACAAAAGCGGGGGCTTTGTGTTCAATGTGTAGCATTGTTCCTATCCCTTCTTCACCTTCATCCATTACATCAAGTACAAACAAGCGGCCTGTCCATTCAATATATTTGGCAAGTGCAAAGGTGCTGCAAACAGGATGTACCTGACCAACATCAAAAGCTGCAATATCAGCATTCCTTACTATATGGGTAAACTCCCTTTTGTCTCCTATTTTTAAACGGCCTTCCATAATTTTAAATGGGCATGCGTGCCATGGGGCCAATGTCAAGTCCCACAAATTCCCTTTCCAAAAACTTATAGTAACCCGCTATGGCAATCATTCCTGCATTGTCAGTACAATACTGAAAATCAGGCACATATACATTCCATCCATGTTTATTCTCATGTTGTTTTAATGCATTTCTTAAACCACTGTTGGCAGATACCCCACCTGCAATTGCAATTTCCTTTATATTAAATTGTCTGGCTGCTTTGCGAAGTTTAGTCATTAGCATTTTTATAAGCGTATATTGAATGCTAGCACTCAGATCAGTCAAATTCTCCTTGATGAACTCAGGGTTTTTCGATAGCTCCTCTTTAAGAAAATAAAGAACTGCTGTTTTAATTCCACTAAAGGAATAATCAAGGCCAGGCATTACTGTCTCGGGAAACTCAAACCTTTGCGGGTTACCATCCTGAGCATATTTGTCAATCAACGGCCCACCAGGATAGGTCAGTCCTAACATTTTAGCAGCTTTATCAAAAGCTTCGCCAACAGCATCGTCCTTTGTCTGCCCCACTATTTCCATATTGGTTGGGCTTTTAACTAACACAATCTGAGTGTGCCCTCCGCTTACGGTAAGGCATAGAAATGGAAAGTGCGGCTTTGGATCATCAATAAAGTGAGCCAGTACATGCGCCTGCATATGATTAACCTCTATTAAAGGTATATCTAATGCCAGCGCCATAGATTTAGCAAACGAGGTTCCAACTAATAATGCTCCCAGAAGGCCGGGACCTCTGGTAAATGCAATAGCACTGAGATTTGAAGGGACCAGTCCTGCATCTTTCATGGCTTTATTTACAACCGGAACAATATTTTGTTGATGTGCCCTTGATGCCAGTTCGGGTACAACTCCGCCATATTCTTTGTGTACTGATTGTGAGGCAACTATATTATTAATTACCTTACCATCAATTACTATTGCGGCCGAAGTTTCGTCACAAGATGATTCAATTGCCAAAATGGTAACCGACATAAGCTTTCGATAACTATTTTTGTAAAAATAAGATAGCAAAGTTTACTGATTATTCGTTCACATCTTAACTTTCATCCAAAAATTTGAAGAGTAAGAGGAATTTTAAATTTTCCAAAGCATTACTGCAGGTCACACTTGTGCTCACTGTAAACATTGTATTGGTGCTGGGTATTCTTCAGATTTCAGCGGTACAAACAAGTCTGGGTAGAATACTGGCTGATAATGTAGGAGAAAAAACCGGCTTTATCATCAAAATAGGCAAATTGGATATACAATGGCTGGATAAACTGGTTTTGAAGGATGTTGTTATTCTTGATCTTTCTAAAAATGAAATGATCAAGATCAAAGACCTTTTGATCGACTATAGGGTTAGTTCACTTTTAGGAAAAAAGAAGATTGTAATCGACAAGGCCATTATCAATAGTCCTGATGTAAAACTTACTGTTTCAGACAGCCTGAACTTGAACATTACAGAATTTATTGATCGGATGCGCAACGGCTATGCAAGTAATACAGGAGGTAAATCCAGGCCCTTTATTATTCGCAAGGCTGTTATTCATAATGGGGTTTTCTCGTATGACCGAACTGACAGGCCATTGTTAAGAGAAGGCTTTGATTATTATCACTTTGGGTTTAATTCTATTAATACTACTACAGAAAACCTTACTGTTGTTGCTGATACTTTTGACCTTAATATAATAACATTAACCGGTATTGAACGATCTACCCAGCTTCCTATCCGGTCTTTAGCATGTGATTATCATCTTAGCAAATCTCAAATGAGGTTCAATGCGCTAAACGCTGTCATTAATAAATCTATTATAAAGGACACTTTGATTTTCGACTATGAGAGCATCCTTGATTTAAATGATTTTATAAGCAAAGTGAATATAACGGGCAAATTTGAGCAACTTAAGCTTGCTACCCAGGATTTAAAGTATTTTTCTCCTTATTTCAATAGTATATATGATACCCTGATTTTTTCGGGTCTGATAGAAGGAAGGGTTAATGACTTTAGAAGTAAAGACTTGGCACTTCAATTTGGCAGTAAAAGCTCCATTAAAGGAAATATTTATTTTGAGGGCCTGCCTGAAGTAGCCAGCACCTTTATGGACATGAAGTTCAGGCAATCCTATGTATTTAAAAGGGACCTTGCTCCCTACATTTCTTCTGAAGGATTTAATAAGTATAGCCCTGTTGATTCAGCTTACGTTGATGGTACTTTCACAGGCTATGTAAATGACTTTGTAACCTATGGTTCTTTTAATACTAGCTTAGGTAAGATCAAAACTGACCTCAACCTGAAAATAGGAAATGATCCAAATGAAATTCAATACAGTGGAAGCCTGGAACTAGAAAATTTTAACCTGGGAAGTATTCCTGGAAGCAGCAAAGACCTGGGAAAGATTACCATGGAAGGTAAGATTAAGGGGTCAGGTTTGGATGCATCACATGCAGATTTTGTTTTGGACAGTAAAATAAAAAAAATAAGGATTAAAGGTTACACCTATCAAAACATTCAGACAAATGCACATTTTGCCTATGGGCTATTTGATGGATCAGTGAAAATAAATGACCCAAACCTACAATTTGAAACAATAGGAAAGATTGATTTAAGAGGAAAAAAGAATCAAATCAAATTGAAAGGAGAACTAGCAAAAGCACGTTTGGACTCTCTGCATTTAAGAAACGACCCATCAGGTATTTCAGCCCGTATAGATATTGATGCTAACGGCATAAAGCTGGACAGCATAGTTGGCAACGTTCATATATCTAATTTGAATGCATTTAACAATGAGCAAGAATTACATGTAAATGAACTAAATATTGTTTCCAAAAGAGATTCTGCGGGCAGGTCACTTTCCTTTAAATCAGACAGGGTTGATTTAGAAATGAATGGTGACTTTCATTTTACAAGTGCTTATAGGGACTTGCGCAATTTGTGGATTGAACACAAACTTAATTTACTAAATCAAGAAGATGATATCACTCGTTTTTATGAAAGTATAAATGAGCAGGTTCCTGCTACAAATTTTAGGTTTGATCTAAAGCTATATGATGTAAATCCGCTTCTAAATCTATTTGTTCCAAATGCATATTTTTCTGATGATACAAGAATAAGTGGAGAAGTTAAATCCAGTCAGTCTATTGAGCTATTCCTTAAAATGGAAACCGACACTTTAATCTATGATCATAATGTGCTACAAAATAATAATCTTAAACTTCTTACATCTACAGATTTACAAAAGCGTGGTGTATTAGCTGAGTTTGAGTTTAATTCACAAAATCAAATATTAAGCAGTGGATCAGAACTTGAGAACTTAAATGTAAGTGCTAAATGGAAAAAGGATACTCTCAATTTTGAGGTGCAAATTAAGCAAGGCCAAAATACTAATGTGAACGATCTTCATGGCAGGTTTAGCTTTGTAACAGATACCACCTACCTCACAATACTTCCTTCTACCTTGCAAGTGCTGGAAGAACGCTGGCACGTACAGGAAAATAACAAAATTATTTTTACTAAGGATAAAGTTGAACTGACCAACCTGAGGCTATTTAATAAAACTCAAGAGCTGTCTGCTGTAGGGTTCATAAGCAGAACAAGTGATGAGCCGATAAAAATATTGGCAAGAAATGTAGATATAGGCATTTTGAATCCTTTGCTTCCTAATGAACTCGCTGGCGAACTAAATGGAACAGTGATGATTTCAAGAATCTATGATAACCCTTTGGTTGAAGCTAATCTTAAGATAGACGGCTTGAATGTAGATGGTTTCTTATTTGGAAACCTTGAGGGCAAAAGCAATTGGAATGCAAATAAAAAAGCTTTTGACATTGTATTCTTTGTTAAGAAGAATAACCAGAGACTATTAGATGTAAATGGAACATACAAACCGCTGGGTGACGAAAATTCTCTGAATTTAAAAGCCAAACTCGTTGGAACAGATCTTCAGATTGCGGAACCTTTTACAAAAGGTCTTTTCAGTAAAATAATCGGTTCCGTTTCAGGTAATGTCTGGATAACCGGGGCCTTATTTGCGCCTGTACTCTCCGGTTCAGGAGATATAAATGATGC
>JAGQYJ010000076.1:9190-13371 GCA_020436145.1 Cyclobacteriaceae bacterium
TCGCTCACCATTGATTACCTGAAAACAACTTATAGTTTTAATGGAAAATGGGGTATTGAAAAGAATATAATCAGTCTTTCCGATATTCTATTGTCAGACAAGAATGGCGGAACAGGCAGGCTCAGTGTAAACTTTAACCATAGAAATTTTAAGGAATTCTCTATGGAGCTCAGGGCTGTATTCAATAACCTCATTACACTTGACACGGATACTAAAGACAACTCATTATATTACGGAACGGCTGTAGGATCAGGAGATATTTCCATCTCTGGCCCTATAAATAATCTTGTAATCAATGCCAGAGCTAAAACAGAAAAAGGCACCAGATTTTTCATACCCTTGACCGACAGCGGATCGGGAGTACAGCAAGAAGATTATATTACATTTAGTGATTTTACTAAAAGGGTAGAAATAGATAAGGTATTTGATGAATCTGAACCAGATGCCATCAAGTTAAGCGGTATTGCATTCAATCTTGATGTGGAAATAACGCCAGAGGCCTATGCTGAAATAATTTTTGATCGTACAGCAGGTGATATTATTAGAGGCCGGGGAAAAGGAAATTTAAGCTTAGCCATTGATACCAAAGGAGACTTTACCGTAATTGGCGAATATGAATTTACGGAAGGAGCCTACAATTTTACAATGTACAACATTGTAAATAAGGAATTTACCATTAATCCTAAAAGTAAAATCGTATGGTCAGGCGATCCCTATTTGGGCGATATGGATATAAACGCTGTGTATAAAGTAAATACTTCGTTGGCTCCATTAATGGATACCACATACTATAATTTACCTGAGGTAAAACGTATTTATCCGTCTTACGTACTGCTGGATTTGGACGGGCCTTTGCTATCGCCTGACATCAATTTCGATATCATTATTGAAGATTACCCTAGAACCAATGCTGACTTAGACACTCAAGTGAGGGCCTTCCTTAACAAAATTCATAATGACGAACAGGAAATGAACCGCCAGGTGTTTAGCCTACTTGTGTTAAGAAAGTACTCCCCTCCCAATTCTTTTGAAGCAGGTGGTACCATTGGGAGCAGTGTATCAGAATTTGTTTCAAACCAGCTTAGCTATTGGATAAGCCAGGTAGATGAAAACCTTACTATTGACATAGATTTAGGAAACCTTACTGATGAGGCTCTTCAGACATTCCAACTGAGGATATCATATGCATTTTTAGATGGTAAGTTGATTGTAACCAGAGATGGAGGTTTTACAGACCAAAACCAGCAAACAACATTATCTAGTGTAACCGGAGACTGGACAGTTGAATACCTGCTTTCTGAAGATGGCAAACTACGGGTAAAGCTGTTCAAACGCACCAATTACGATCAACTTTCATCCTCAACCAGCACAGATCAAGACCTGATTACAGGAGGGTTTAGCCTGCTTTATACCACTAGTTTTGACAGCATTAAAGAACTGTTTTCGAAGAAAAAGAAACCACAACCTAAAAACACAGACCCTTCAAATCAATCAAACGAAGCCCTTAAACCAGAAGATACTCTGAATACCCCTTAAAATTCGGTATAAATTATTAACTTGACGCAAAATTAGGTAATGAAAGTCGTTGAGATCGTTAAAGCATATGCCGAATCCATTGAGGCTAAGTACTCATCGTACGATGAAACAAAGGCTGCGGTAATTGTTCCAATAGGACAGCATCGGCACCAGACCGTACTAGCCGAATTAAGAAATATCAATGGTGTGCCATACATCAGCCTTACTTCCAAAATAAGCAACAAGGAGGCCATAAAAGATAAAGACATATACGAACGCCAAAAGAACCTGCTTTTTGGAAAATTAGTCATTGAAAAAGATTACCTGGAGATTCGAGCTTATCTTGAGAATACTATGTCTCATGATCTTATTAAGGAGGTTTTTAATGAAATAGCGGCTTTTGCTGATATATACGAGAAAAAATATACCGGTAAGGATATTTTTTAATTCTTTACTTTTGCATCGCAGGCCGCCTTATCGTTTCGAATTAACTTCGGAAAGGAAAGTCCGGGCAATACAGAGCAACGTACTTCTTAACAGGAAGGTACTGGCTGTAAATGTCAGTAACAGAAAGTGCAACAGAAAATAAACTACCCTGATAAACTTATGATTGTCGGGGAAAAGGTGAAAAGGTGAGGTAAGAGCTCACCGCCCGTACGGTGACGTACAGGGGCATGGTAAACCTTGCGTATTGAAAGATCAAATAGGTTCTGCTCCCCGCCAGTTGCGGGGACCAATTGGCTCGATTGGAAACCCGTTTGTCGGGCATAGCAGAATGGGTAGATCGATAGACCCTGACGGTGACGTCCGGGCTAGATAAATGATAAGGGTTCCGAACTGGTTTCGGAAAACAGAACCCGGCTTACAGGCCTGCATTTTTTATTTATCAAATGGCTCCAAAAGCCATTCAAAACATTTGTGTTTTGAATCATGATTAATGAGATTTGGCTCACCAAAAAACCTTATTTACATGCCATCAATTCTAATTATAGATGACGAAAAAGCCATTCGTTTTGCTCTCAGGGAGATTCTTGAAGACGAAAAGTACGATGTGAGTGAAGCTTCTGATGGAGCTGAAGGGTTGCAAATGTTGAAAGAGAAAGACTTCGATGCCGTACTTTGTGATATCAAAATGCCTAAAATGGATGGAATGACTGTTCTGGAAGAGGCTTCTAATAACGGATTAGAAACACCATTTATAATGATCTCTGCCCATGGCACTATAGATACTGCCGTTGATGCAACCAAAAAAGGTGCTTTCGACTTTATTGAGAAACCACCGGATTTGAACAGAGTATTGCTTGCCGTTAGAAATGCTGTGGAAAAAGAGGTATTGGTAAAAGAAACCAAGGTTTTAAAACGAAAAGTTTCCAAATCATCAACCATTATCGGTGAGTCCATTTCTATACATAATGTTTTGGAAACAATAGAAAAGGTAGCTCCCTCTGAAGCCCGCGTACTAATTACAGGGCCTAATGGTTCGGGTAAAGAGCTGGTGGCGAAAGCCCTTCATTCGAATAGTTCCAGAAATAAAAAACCACTTGTAGAGGTAAACTGTGCTGCGATTCCATCAGAGCTAATAGAAAGTGAACTATTCGGTCATGAAAAGGGGGCCTTTACATCTGCGGTTAAGCAGCGGATCGGCAAGTTTGAACAAGCCCATGATGGCACTCTTTTTCTGGATGAAATTGGCGATATGAGCCTTTCAGCCCAGGCAAAAGTGCTTAGAGCACTTCAGGAAAACGTAATCACGCGTGTAGGAGGCGATAAAGAGATAAAAGTAAATGTGCGCGTTATAGCCGCTACTAATAAAAACCTGAAGGAAGAAATAAGTAAAGGGAACTTCCGGGAAGACCTTTACCACAGGCTAAGTGTGATTATTATTGATGTGCCAGGCTTGAATGATAGAAAGGATGATATTCCTTTACTTGCTAACCACTTTTTGAAACAAATTGCCGAAGAATATGGAGCGCCTGTAAAAAAAATATCCAGCGATGCCCTTAAATTACTTCAAAAACATAACTGGACAGGCAATATCAGAGAGCTAAGAAATGTAATTGAACGGCTTGTAATCTTAGGCGGGGCCGAAATTAACAAAACCGATGTGGAACAATATGGACATATAGGCTAATACTTAGAAAGTATTAGCCTATATGTTTTTCTAACGTTTTATCACTTTTGTTTTGAAATACCCTTTCTCAGACATTACTCCAATAACATAGATTCCTGAATCCCATTCGCTGGTATTGTCAATAGTCATATCCAAATATCCCTGATCATCAGCAGTGGATTTAGTTGTATAATATTCCCGACCAAACGCATCAATTATAACAACCGAAACCGTTTCCTCAGGGTTTAATCCTGCTACTCCCACTGTAACTGGCACATCTCCAAAAGGATTAGGGTACATGTTTACCACAACATTCGCACTACTGTTTTTCATACGAACAGAAACAATCCCAACATCAGAAGTGATTCCGTTGAAATCTGTTTGTTGTAATTTATAATATGAAAGACCATTATAAGGGCGCTCATCCACATAAGAATACTCAATTGGCACAGTTACCGTTCCAGCACCTAAAACAGTTGTCATCTCTTCAAAATCCTGACCATCTTTAGAGCGCAGCAACGTAAAATAATCATTATTTATTTCAGATGCTGTAACC
>JAGQYJ010000077.1:0-8848 GCA_020436145.1 Cyclobacteriaceae bacterium
GCAAGGGAAGATTTGCCTGAACCTGAAAGGCCTGTAACCACCACCATTTTGTTGCGGGGAATGGCAACGCTTAGGTTCTTAAGGTTATTAACCCTTGCATTTTTAATGATTATGTACTCTTTGGGATCCAAAGAATCAATGTTTGCATCAGGGCTAATCAAGGTGTGGTTTTGCATGAGGCGCAAATATAATGAATGGGCAACCTATTCACTATGGACACGTACAAAATGAAACAAGTATGAAAAACAGCATTTTGGCAACCCGAAAAAATGCAATTTCTAAAACCAACTAACAATTGATAGCTTTAAAAAGTACAATTAGTGAAAAAATTTAATGAGCACACAATAAGATTTTAAATAGTTCGTTGCAGTTCAATTTTAGGGTTTTTGAAAGGTTAGTTGTAGTAGTATTTAATTGGAATGCAAAAATTGGATTTCACAAATTATTGGAAAAATCCTTTGACATTACATTTCTGATTACATACATTTGAAATCGCACTTGTTTTAAAATAAAGTAAAACCACAACAAACTCTATGATATAAACCTCTACGATTACCAATAATCTAACAGAATGAATAACAATCAGATCGATGACAGCAAGTTGGTTTCGCTGTATTTAAAGGGTAACGAAGAGAGTTTTGGGGTTTTACTGAACAGGTATAAATCCAAAGTTTTCACTACCATCTTTTTAATAGTAAAGGATAAGTATGTGGCAGAAGACCTTACACAGGATACGTTTGTCAAGGCTATCAATACCTTAAGGGGCAAACGCTATAACGAGGAGGGTAAATTCAAGCCGTGGATTTTACGGATAGCCCATAACCTTGCTATTGACCACTTTAGAAAGAATAAGCGTTATCCTACCATTGTAATGGAGGATGGCTCCAATGTTTTTAACACCCTGGAATTTGCCGAACGGCCATTCGAAACTTTTCAGCTACAGCAAGATACTAAAAGGAAACTTCAGGCGTTTATAGAGGAGCTGCCCGACAATCAGCGGGAGGTGATTATGATGAGACATTATATGGAAATGAGTTTTCAGGACATAGCAGACGCTACGAATGTAAGCATCAACACGGCTTTGGGCCGCATGAGGTATGCGCTCATCAACCTAAGAAAGAAAATGAAACAACACAATATTGCCTATGACCAAAACATTTACCCATCATGACCTGATACGGTTTATTTACAATGAAATAACGAACGAAGAACATTACGCAATAGAGTTGGCTTTGTTATGCGACAATGAACTGATGGAAGATTTCAAGAAACTGAAATCTACGGTTGCAGCATTGGACGAACTCTCTTGCGAACCGTCTGAATCAACGGTAGAAGCCATCTTGAATTATTCAAAATCAACTAACTTGCATGCTGCCAAATAAGAGCAGTAAATGACAAGAAAAGAGCGTTTTGAACACATTCTAAATTTTTTCAGAAAGAATAATCCGGAAGCTGAAACGGAGCTACATTATGAAAATCCGTATCAGCTACTGGTAGCCGTATTGCTTAGCGCACAATGTACGGATAAGCGCATAAATATGGTTACTCCTGCCTTATTTGATAAATTCCCAAGCCCGGAATATCTTGCGGTTGCTCATTTTGATGAAGTGTTTCCGCTTATAAAATCAGTCACCTATCCAAACAATAAAGCCAAGCATCTGATCAACATGGCGAAGATGTTACAAAATGAGTTTGGTTCGGAAATTCCCAGTGATATTAAAGAACTGCAGAAGCTGCCGGGAGTAGGACGCAAAACAGCTAATGTAATTGCTTCAGTAATTTACAACCAGCCTGCTATGGCAGTAGATACCCATGTGTTCCGCGTTTCAAAACGGATTGGCCTGGTGAACCAAAATGCCAAAACCCCATTGGAAGTGGAAAAACAATTGGTAAAGTACATTCCTGAAGCAGATGTACCCCTTGCCCATCATTGGCTCATCTTGCATGGAAGGTATATTTGCCTGGCACGCAAACCAAAATGCGAAACGTGTGCACTCACACAATGGTGCAGATATTTTGAAAAGAATTTAAGCGCTTAAACACAATGTGTGGAATCAATGTAATCTTCGACTTTTCCGGTAAAGCTGAAACCAGCCATTTGCACCGGATGATGAAGGCTACCCACCACCGGGGTCCTGATACGAGCAACTTTTTGAAAAGTGATACAGGCACTGCACGGTTGTTTATGGGAGCCAACCGCTTACAAATTATTGATAAGCTGGAAGCGTCTAACCAGCCATTGGTTTCACTGAATGGTAGATATGCCCTGGTATTTAATGGTGAGATTTATAATTATGAAGAAATCAGGAATGATCTGTTACATGAAGGGATACAATTCAACACGCATTCCGATACGGAAGTGCTCCTTTTTCAACTAATCAAACGAGGTATTGAAGGAATTGCAAAACTAAACGGGATGTTTGCTTTTGTATTTGCTGATCTGGACTCCGGAGAATTAATTGTCGCCAGGGACAGAATGGGTATCAAACCCTTGTTTGTTCATAAGAGCAAAAAACAAATTATTATTTCTTCTGAAATAAATGGAATCCTGGCTTCCGGCCTGGTAGCTAAAGAACTGAATGAAGAGGTTATCCCTCACTATCTTGCCTATAAATACGCCCCCCGCCCCTCTACATTTTATAAACAAATAGAAGAGATAGAACAGGGAGCTATCTGGGAAGTAACAGCAACAGGTAGAGTTGAAAAAAGTATAATTCAAGCGCCTTCAAAATCTGGTAGAAATGTACCCCTTAAGAATCTTTTGATTGATGCCGTTGTTCAGCAATACTCACAGGCAAATACTACCGGCATAATGTTAAGCGGAGGAGTGGACTCCACCTTACTTTTAGCTATACTTAACAAGGAACTGGGTTACAACCATGTTCCTGTTTACTCAATTGCCGGAACAGGAAAAGACAGTTCTTATGCATCTCAGGCTGCCAGGCAGTATAAAGCGGAATATAATGAGGTAAACGTTACTGAAAATACACTTTCTCGTTTGGATGAGTACCTGGCTACCATTGATCAGCCCATAGCTGATAGTGCGGCATTGCTAACATGGCTGATAGCAGAAAAGGCTTCCGGAAACTCCAAAGTGCTATTATCGGGTGCGGGGGCAGATGAGTTGTTTGCCGGTTATAACAGGCACAAGGCATTTTATACATACCTGAAAAACCGAGATAAGTTATGGTTTAAGGAAATCAAGAAAGCAGGTCAATTGCCCAATTGGTCAGGTACCCTTTCAGGGTTAAAGAAAATGGCTAAGGCTATGGATCCCAACCCTTCCGTTACATTCAATAATTTTATTCAATCCGATTTTTTCAGACTTACCCCGGCACCCCTTTGGGAAGAGGAGCTTTCTGTTGAACAACATTTGCGAAACGGCTTGCTTCATGACCTGAGGAATTATTTGGAATCGGATGTATTGGCTATTACAGATCATGCTACCATGCAGCATTCCATTGAGGCAAGGGTTCCCTACCTTGATGCTCAAGTAATTGCTTTTTCAGAAAATATATCATCGGAAGAGTTGCTTGCAGATGGTAATAAATGGATGCTTAAGGAAATACTAATAGGCTACGAAGGCGGAGACTATGCAAAAAGGAAAAAACATGGGCTGGGGCTTCCCATAAATAGTTGGTTTAAAAAACAAGACCAGAAAGATTGGTGGGATTTCAATCAAAAAGAATCTCAAATACATACTTTTGTTACTTCTCAGGTCATTGATGAATTAATACAAAAACATCAATCAGGCAAAGTAGATCATTCGCAGGAATTGTGGCGGATATTAGTTTTGCATAAATGGCTGGAACACAATTTTTAGTAAATGAAGGTACTTTACATTCACCAGTATTTTAGAACGCCAGAGGAGGGTGGAGCTATTCGCTCCTACTACCTTGCCAAAGGCATGGTAGAAAACGGTATTGATGTAGAGTTGATTACTTCTCATAATAAAAAGTATGAAGAGGTAAAAAATGTGGAGGGGATAAAGGTGCACTATCTTCCCGTTTTTTATGACAACACATTGGGCTTTCTACAGAGAGTTATTGCCTTTTACAGGTTTATGCGCCTTGCCCGAAAAAAAGCAAGAGCCATTAAAAACATTGATGTGTGTTATGCTACTTCAACCCCGCTCACTATTGGTATTTCGGCCATGCGCATAAAAAAAGAATTGAACATTCCTTATTACTTTGAAGTGCGCGATATGTGGCCGGAAGCTCCGGTTCAAATGGGAGTTATTAAGAATAAATGGTTAAAGCATTACCTCGAACGACTCGAAAAAAAGGTATACCTGCATGCAGACAAAATTGTAGCGTTGTCTCCCGGCATTAAAGAGCAGATAGCCTGGAGGCAGCCTTCCAAGGTTATTGAGGTAATCCCGAACATGTCGGACATAGAGTTTTTTACTCCGGAAACCAAAGACCCTCAATTGGAAGAACTTTTTGATGTACAGGATAAGATGGTGGTTTCTTATTTTGGCACCATTGGTCTTGCTAACCATCTGGAGTACTTGCTGGCAGCAGCAAATGCTTCTTTAAAAGCTAATTTGCCGGTTGTGTTTTTAATTATAGGCACAGGCTCTCAGACTGAGCGGCTTAAATACCTGGCACGGCATTTTGATTTGACTAATGTGCGCTTCTTTAAGTTTCAGAACAAGCACAACCTCAAGCGCCTGCTTAATGTAACGGATGCTGCCTATGTATCTTTTGCCCGTAAACCGATTTTAGAAACCAACAGTCCCAACAAATTTTTCGATGCCCTGGCTTCCGGGAAGCTTATCATTACCAATACCAAAGGTTGGGTAAAGGATATCTGCGAACAAAACAACTGTGGTTTTTATTATGACCCGAACCAACCTGAAGACTTTACAAAACAGCTTGAGCCTTTTATCCAAAGCAGATCGCAATTGAAAGAATTTCAATGGAACGCTCGTAATGTGGGTGAAACCCAATTTTCAAAAAGTGCGCAAATTGAAAAGTTGCTATCTATTTTGAAGTAAATTGACAAAACCAACCAGGCCATTCGCTTTAACTAATTGCATTTTTTGTGAGGGGTGGAGAAATCAAATAAATAATCAAAGTGATAGGAGTAACTAAGCAAAGCCATAGCTATACTTTGTAATCATAACTAGTTAATGGAATAAATTGCCAACAGAAATTTTGGCCTTTAGGTAAAATCATATTTTTTTGACTGCATAAACTATGAGGCTATTCATTCTATTGATCCTATTATTTTTTTTCCTGGAGTCTAATGCCCAGGATCAGGGAAAAATTGATTCGTTATTGAATTTAGCTGGGACCGATGTTTCGGTTTTGCAGAAAGTTGATATTTATAATGAAATAGCGTTCAATTATCGAAGTGTAGATTCTACCAAAGCAATGATGTATGTTACCGTTGCCCTGGATTTAAGCCGCGACAACAGTTATGATATTGGTAAGGTTGATGCACTCAATAATCAGGGTTGGGTAATGCTCACAAGCTCTTACTATGATGAAGCTGAGCACATATTTTTAGAAGCTTTATCTATAGCGCAGAAATCTGAGTATAAAAAGGGGGAGGCAGATGCAAATCAGAACATAGGAGTGTCTTATTGGTATAGAGGAAGGTACTCCCCTGCATTGGATTATTACCTGAAGGCACTAAAACTCTGGGAAGAGCTGGACTCAAAATATGGAATGGCGGGAGCCAGAATGAATATTGGAATCATTCACTGGAATCAAGGAGACATTCTTAACGCCCGTGAAAATATATCAGAATCTATCAGAATCAACGAATCAATACAAAATTTGCCGGGGATTGCCAAAGGGTACACCAATCTTGGGGTGCTTTATGAAGAAGATGGTGACCTGGATGGAGCGTTAGAAAACTACCTGAAGGCACAACAGATTTTGAAAGATATAGGTGATAAAAGAGTGCTGGCTTATAACTACTGTAATATAGGAATTATTTATGACCTGAAAGAAGAGCATAAAAGTGCTTATGACCATTTCACAAAAGCGCTGACCCTGTTTGATGAGATAGGATCTACCGCTGAAAAGGCCCTGCCTTTAATCGATATGGGAAAGTCGTTTTATCGCCAAGAGAATTATGCACTTGCCCGCAAATATTTAAGCCAGGGAGTGGATCTTGCCCGTCAAGCTGATTTTTTATCAAGTGTACGTGATGGGTCGGAATATCTGGCGTTAACGGAAGAGTCATTGGGCAACTTCCAAAAGGCTTACGAGGCTCATAAATTGTTTAAGTCCATGTCGGACAGCATTATAAATGAACAACAAACCAAACAAATTGCCAAGTTGGAAGCCGACTACGGATTCCAGAAAGAGCGCGACTCACTTTCATTTGTACAGGAGCGGGAACGCCTTGCCTACGAAGCAGACATTCTTGAAAGAAGTACCAATCAGTGGATTACTCTTGCTGGACTTATTGTAGTTATAATTTTTCTTATCGGGTTTGTGGTCTTTAACAGAAAACTACAACGATTAAATGCTGAAATAAGAAAACAAAATACAGAAATAACCACCCAAAGAGATGATCTGAGTAGGCTCAACAAAGCAAAAAGTCGATTTTTCTCCATCATTTCACACGACCTTCGAGGACCCATGGGGGCTATAGCAGGTCTTTCGGAATTAATATCAAAACAGGTAATGGAAGAGCATGGCAAAGACGAGGATCTGGAGAAGATGACATCTATGCTTAAGACATCTTCTAATAGAGTGATTGTTCTACTGGATAACCTTGTGAAGTGGGCGTTGAAGGAAGAGGGACTTATGCCTTTTCACCCGCAAAGAATATTATTGGATGAATGTATTCAGGAAACTGTTGCATTGTTGAAACCCCAGGCCGACTCCAAAAACATTTCAATTCTTTCTGAAATAAATGAACCATTGATAGGGTATCTTGATAAAAACAGGATGATGACTATATTTCGAAATCTTATCAGCAATTCAATTAAGTTCACGCCTGAAGGAGGAAGGGTAGTTATACGCGGAACAAAACTAAAAGATGAATTGGAGGTAACAGTTACTGATACAGGTGTAGGAATACCAAAGGAAAAGCTGGATAAAATTTACGACATCGATAAAGAAAAGGTATCTTCAGGTACCCGGGGAGAGTTGGGCACAGGGCTTGGACTAAATCTGGTAAGAGATTTTGTGCACAAAAACAAAGGGCGAATTGTTGCAAAGAGTGATCTGGGAGTAGGCACTACCTTTGTCTTAACCTTTCCTCGTGGTTAGAACGATATTGCATATTGTTAAACAAAGGAAGACTATACCTCAACCCAATGAGGAAACAAGTTATACAATAGATTTATTTTCTCAGAAAAATAAAATCTCCTCCCTCATCATTAGCTTGTTGTATAACACCGTACTGTGGTACCTGGCCGTTGGGGCTGTTGTTGATCACATTGTATTTAAAGGAAGTGAATAACTGATCGGCCGAAATCAGTGGCTGCTCATTGTTTTTTAGTGCTTTAGTAAGGTATTCAATAAATACACTTTTGTCAGGAACGGTTTTGAGGGATCCACTGGTCATGGCTCTTCGGCTGGGTAGTTTGTACATTTCCAGTATCGCCTTAGATTCACGAAACGCTTCACGTTGTTTCAAAATACCTCCGCTAAAGCAGGCATCAGTTATTAGAAGGGTGTGCTTAGAATCTATGGCACGAATGTAATCTCTTATAGTGCCATTGGAGAGCCATGCAGCTTTGGAAGATTTTTTGGCATCGCTGGGTAACCAGTAGCCTTGTTCTATGCTCTCATCCCATATGCCATGGCCGGCATAAAAAACAAGCAGGTTATCTGCATCGTTTATTTTTTGTGTCAACAGGTCAAAGGTTTCAATAATGGTTGTACGATCCGGATTTTGCAAAAACGTAACATTTTCCTTTTTAAAGCTGTAGTCTGTTTCGAGCTCATTTACAAGGGAGCGGGCATCAGCAATTGGGTTGTCAAGGTCAAGAATATTAGGGTCTTTATAGTCCTGTACAGCAATTACAAGCGCGTAATAGTCCCGTTTTTTCAATTCATTTGCGAGGGCATTACCAGCTACGGGATCTTCAGAAGGAGTTATTTCACGTTGTGCAGGTACCGATTTTACCAATTGAGGAGAAGAAGTTCCACTTTTACTTAAATCGAGCTTACCAATTCCGGGCATAAGGCATCCATTGGCAATCATATTGGCCTTCCATTTACCAACAATTCTGGTGTCATTGACTTGGGTAATCTCAATACCAGGCAAACACCAAAGGCCTTTTTTATCTACATAACTAGTGCCTTTAACTAATGCAACACCATTTGTTGCATTTCCGGCAACACTATATTTGGCAAATTTGTTTTTATTAAGTGTCTCAGTAAAAACCTGGCCGGTTAGACTATCACCTATTTGTGTAAGCTCTAAGGTTAGCGTATAATTTTGTACACCCCAGTTGGCTGTGCCTTCCCATTTTCCAGAGAAATCAGTTGCTTGTTGACCGTAAGCATGGAGTGAAAACACAACTAATAGTAGTGCACCAGCTTTTTTAAAGTAATTACTCATAGGATGGTTAATG
Source organism: Cyclobacteriaceae bacterium (assembly GCA_020436145.1). Taxonomy (GTDB): domain Bacteria; phylum Bacteroidota; class Bacteroidia; order Cytophagales; family Cyclobacteriaceae; genus JAKISE01. The sequence continues at coordinate 8,549 of JAGQYJ010000077.1, forward strand.
AAAGATGTAAAAATACAATGTCTTTCATTTATTCAAACGATAACATCCAGGTAACCAGATTAATATATGGAACCAAGGTTATTCCTTCACCCACCACTCAGCTTGAGGTACTTGCCCTTTTATCACATAGCTTTCTCCAATCCTTGGAGTGGCAACTGTAACATTCTGTGAAGCGGCCGCTTTTTTGGCCCGTTCAATAGATTCAGTCCATCCATGAAAAGCCAGATTAAAAGCGCCCCAGTGAATGGGCATAAGCACATTACCCTTAAGGTCCAAATGAGCTTGAACGGTTTCTTCGGG
>JAGQYJ010000077.1:8947-13325 GCA_020436145.1 Cyclobacteriaceae bacterium
CAGATTAAAAGCGCCCCAGTGAATGGGCATAAGCACATTACCCTTAAGGTCCAAATGAGCTTGAACGGTTTCTTCGGGCATCATATGTATTTCTTTCCAGAGTTCATTATACTGTCCGCACTCTACCATGCAAAAATCGAAGGGGCCATAGGCTTCACCTATTTCCTTAAACCCATCAAAGTAACCGGAATCACCACTAAAGAAAAGATTATCCTTTTGGCCCCTGATAACCCACGAACCCCACAAAGTTTTATCCCTGTCTCCAAGGCTACGGCCACTAAAATGCTGAGCTGGAGTAAGAACCAGTTTTAATTCCTTGAAATCAGATTCCTGCCACCAGTCCATTTCCGTAATTTTCTCTTTTTTTACCCCCCATCTTTCAAGGTGAGATCCGACTCCCAGCGGTGTAAAAAAATGGTTCACTTTATCCTTTAGTTGAACTACAGAACCATAGTCCAGGTGGTCATAATGGTCATGTGAAAATAACACAGCATCAATTTGAGGAAGGTCGGCAATGCTAATAGGAAGCGTATCATTGAACCGTTTGCTTATAAATGAAACAGGTGAAGGAGAAGGCCCCAGCATAGGGTCAATCAGAATTTTCTTTCCATCAATTTCCAGGAGAAAAGCAGAATGGCCAAACCAGGTTACCCTTGTAAGTGTATCGCTGGTAGTATTAAACTCCTCTTTTTCCCTTTTTACAACAGGTATTGACCACTCAGGGCGTTTGTTGCCACCACCATTTAACCATTCAGGTAAAAATTTAAGGGTTTGCGAAAAACTCAGGTTTACACTTACACCTCCTTTGTTTTCGAACTTATTTCCTGCGTATTCAGGAGACCCTACGAAAGAAGCTGTTTGCGCCTCACCAGGAGGACTACCAAACTGAGGCTGCTGCAGGAAAATAAGCAGACCTATAATAAGTATGCCGATAAAGGCGACTAAAGCAATTAACATTTTTTTTATCATTTGGATTGCTGACGAGGAAAAGGCTCTAAATATTGTAGCTTAATCAAAGAACTTTTTATTCTGAGATACCCTTTTTATCATAGTTACAATACGATCAACTTTGGTCTCATCTTTTTTGGCCTCGTATATCCAATCAATATAGGCTTTTTGTTCACTTTCAGTAAAACTTAAGAAAGTATCGTAAACGTTGAAGGATTCATTCTTGAGGCACTCTATGATTTCACCCGGAATCTCAAGGGGTGTTTCCTCAATAAAAAGACGAACATGTACAAAGTCTCCTGCCTGTTTTCCAATTTTCTTTCGTATTTCGGCCTTAACGGGTAAGAAGAGTTTGCCATTACCCATAGGCATTAGCTTGTAATGCTTTAACTCATAGTTATCGATAAAACCACTCACCTTTACCCATCCAAAGGGATTCGATTTATTCTGGGCAATTTCCGGAATTTCAGCATAGGTCCAACCTCCCTTGCCCGGATATTTTTTGAGCAAATAAGATTTATCTACCAGGAAGCTATCCATTCTTCCTTCCATTAAATCAAAGCTGCAGGGTTGAAAGTTTTTTATTCATTACCTTAAACCAAAGTGGTGGGATAAGTGAAAAGAGCATCATGCCCGGATAGCCAGTGGGCATTTGGGGAGCACCAGGTAACGATTCAAGGATTTGGTATTTCTTACTTGCTTTATAATGGTGATCGGAGTGACGGGAAAGTTCAAAAAGCATAGCTCGGCCAATAGGGTGATCTGAGTTCCATGAGTGCTCGTGCATTACACGTTCGTAATAACCTGATTCATTCTGGGTTCTCATCAACCCATAGTGCTCAATGTAGTTCACTGTCTCAAGCAAAAGAATACCAAATACGGAAGCAATCGTAAAAAGTAACAGGGGTAACAGGCCATAGAAATAGTATATAGCACCAATGAAAACCAATTGAATAATTGTATAGGCAAAGGCCCTGTTTTTTAATGAATAGGGCGTCATATTTCTTTTTTTCAAACGCTTGGCTTCAAGGCTCCAGGCTTGAAAGTAGCTTCCAATTTGAGACCGGAACCAAAAAACATATACAGGCTCTCCTTTACGGGCAGTGGCAGGGTCTTTTCTAGTGCCCACGTTCTTATGGTGTCCACTATTGTGGTACGGAAGAAAGTGCATTTCAAGGGATGTGAGCAAAAGAATTTCCGCCAGTAGCTGCTCAAATCTTTGTTGCCTATGACCTAGTTCGTGGGCAATGTTAATACCAAAAACGCCACACATTAATCCCATGGAAATAGAAATGCCAATATATTCCAGCGTTGTATAGTGATTAACTGAGACTACGTGAAGAAAATAGAACAAGAAAATGACCTGTACTGGAACCGACAGGTAAAGTAAAAAATCATAAAACCTGTTTCTTTTCAGGCTGTCCAGATCTTCCGGGTTAGAAGAGTCGGGTTTTGTCATTAATTCAAACAATGGCACCAGCCCGTAAAAAATAAAAATAGGAAGAAAGGTAAGTACCCCTTTTACATTAAATGCAACATATACGGCTACAGGTAGTGAATAGACAAACAGGTACGACCATTTTTTCATGAGCTATCGCTGTTGCTGCATAGCCTGCTTCATATTAGCTGGCATCTCAGTATATCCATCCGGTATAAGAAATACACTTTCATCTATTGATTTTTTCTCGACACTCGTAGCAGTTACCATCATGGTTATACCTTGCTGATTGATGGTATATTCCAGGGGCATTCCTTTTAAGCCAACTCCTTCAAAGCCTTTCATGCCTTCTATGGGTGCAATCTCCTGGGTATAATAGAAAGTTATTTCTCCTTCGTTTTCTACTCCAGACTCGTCATCTGCACCAATTTTCATTATGGCCTTCTTACATGTATAGCCGGCAATTACCTTTGTGCCATCTACATATTGTATATCCATTTGTTTATTCGCCTCATCTGCCATTTCTTTAGCCTCATCAAAATCAACCGTCATTTTCATTTTCTGCCCCATCATATTCATTAAAACCGTAGAAGTCTTTGCCTTATTGTCTGTAATGGTGATAGCAGGACCCATCATGGTGCTCATTTCCATTCTAGATTTTTCATTTTTAATCTGGAAACTGAATTCTGTTGGCATCATGCCCTCATGCCCTTTCATTTCAGGAGGAAGGTTTTCGTACGTAATCTTAAAAACCACCGAGCCTTCAAAGCTTTGAGAATAGGAAAATGCGAAACAAAGTGTTAGTAAAAAGAGTAAAGCAAGTTTTTTCATGATAGTAGGTTAATGTGTCTAGTAAAAATACATTAATCCACATTTACTTATGTGCCTAACAACAAATTGTTATCCGAATTTGCTTATTTGCCTAAGCTTTTCTTCATCTTTCACTGTAATAGTATGGCCTTTCTCTTCAATAATACCTTCCTTTTTCAACTCAGAACAAAGCCGGGATACGCTTTCATTGGAGGTAGAAATTATGTCGGCCATATCTTTCTTACTAATGGATAGGGCAAAAGGATTTTGCTGATAAATATTGTCTTTGAGGTAAAGTAGGAGTTCCGCAAAGCGTCCGTGTATTTGTTTATGCGCAATAGAGTGAAACCGCTCATACAACTTGATCATATCTTTATTGATGTACTCAATAATTCCGGTGGCAAACCGGGCATTTTCCTGAAGAAGTCCCTGGAACACCTCTATATTAACAAGGCAGAGCTCAGTATCTTCAAGCGCTTCGGCTGAGTAATGAAAAATACGCTGGCCTGTCAATGACTGAAGACCAATAAAATAGCCATTTTTTTCAATGGAAATAACGGTGGGGGTCGGTTTTGTTTCCAGGTAGAATTTGACCAGACCTTTTTTAATAAAAAGCAGATTAGAAATAAATGAACCCTGCTTGCAAATCGTTTCACCTTTATTATAGGTCAATTCGGTACGATTTTGATCCACAATCGCCATTTCTTCTTTACTCAGTTGCATAAAGGGACCGGACATGCATGAGCAATTGTGGCATTTGACGAATATTTGCTGGATAGCCATTACGCAGTTACGTTAATTGCAATAAAAAACTTGATCTGTATCAATTTCTCTGACGATAAAGTTAAAAGTGAAACTTGACGACTGCAAGGACATTTATCATGTTTTGAAAAGCTCGCAGAACTAATTTTGAATCATTATCAAGTCACCCAGACATTGATAATCGGTCACAAAGTAGTCACAAAATTATAGGCGTATGAAAGAACAATTGTAACCCTGTTGTAGGTATCAATTACCTTATTTACGACATGGTTTATAACATTCAAAACGGAAAGACCTGAATGTATGAAAAGTTTACTTTAACCACAGAAGGTTGAAGCAACCAAACGAAAAATAACTATTAACAAAATTAATTAGCCATGAAAACATTAAAGAAAACCTTGATTTGGATAGCGATACTTC
>JAGQYJ010000078.1:0-6430 GCA_020436145.1 Cyclobacteriaceae bacterium
TTAGGAAACCGTCCTGCGCATTGATACCAGGGTTCAATGAAAGCTCATTTACTTTTCTCAAAATAAGCGCCTGGTCCGCAGCCTGCTGTGCATCTTTGGCAAAAAGCACGTTCCAACCGGTATCCAACGTTGCATTCACATCGTCATGTCCACAATGCACATTCAATGCATGCTTAGTTAGCGCTCTTGCACCTACCTCTAGCACCATGGTGCTCAATTTACCAGGGGCATGATAATATTGTTCCAAACCATACACTATACCCTGGCCTGAAGTGAAGTTAACCGTTCTCTTACCGGTTACCGACATAGCAATAGCGCCCCCTTGTGCTGCATGCTCACCCTCGGTTTCTATAGCCACAAGAGATTTACCAAATGCATTAAGCTTACCTTTTGAATATAAATTCTGAAAGTTTTCACCCATTTCGGTGGATGGAGTAATTGGATAAAATACCCCTGCTTCAGCCACTAGCCCTTCTACCGAAGAAACCAACAAATTGCCATTGGTGGTCATTCTTTTGCCTGGGTACTTTGGATTCTTTTTATCTGACTTCTTTTTCATGATAGCGATATTTATATGCTAAAAACTTTATTCCAAATTTGAGGTTGCTAAATTATAATGCCACCTAATGTTAAATAATGACGATTATCATGTTAGAACCCTATTTTAGATTGTTTTTGACAGCATTCTTTCTGTGTTAGCAATCACGATAATCGCATTCTGCGAATGGTTAAATTGAATGCACTTTTACTATATAAATTTACTACTTATTGTTCCTAAACCCAATACTGCACTGCTTTGAGAAAATTAAATTATTAGCTGATTTTTATTGCTTCATACCCTGCATCTTTTAAAAGACCATGCAATTCATTCTCATTCTCTTCATCCCACTCAACTGTCATAATTCTTTCAGGGCTTTCCAGGTCGACCCACCACCGATTGATACCTTCCATTTTATGCAAAAAAGGAGTTACCTTAGCAATGCATCCATTGCACTTAATATTTGTTTTATAGGTTGATGTCTTTTTCATCTGTCTAAAGATTTCCATTTTACGCGTAAGCTATTCAAAACTACCGAAACCGAGCTAAAAGCCATAGCACCGGCAGCAATCATAGGGTTTAACAAAAACCCATTGTATGTATATAAAACTCCTGCTGCTATCGGTATACCAATCAGATTGTAAATAAATGCCCAAAACAGGTTTTGTTTTACAGCATTTACTGTCTGTTTTGAAAGCACAAAAGCTTTTGGTATCGCCATCAGGTCTGATGTAATAAGTGTCATTTGAGCCACATCTATGGCAATGTCTGATCCTTTTCCCATGGCAATACTTATATCAGCCTGAGCAAGAGCCTCTGCATCGTTAATACCATCTCCTACCATTGCTACGCGCCTCCCTTGTTGCTGAAGCTCTTTCACAAACGAAGCCTTGTCTGACGGCATTACCTGCGATCTAAAATGGTTGATTCCAACCTGGCTTGCAACGGCCTTAGCTGTTTGCTCATTGTCTCCAGTAAGCATATATACTTCAATACCTTTCTGATGCAGTTTAGAGATTGCTTCTTTTGAGGTGCCCTTCACTGGGTCAGAAATTGCTAAAATTCCCAAAATCCTGTTTACATCAGCAAAGGAAACAACCGTATAGGCATTTTGCTCCCACTCGTCCACAACTTCCTCTAGATTTTCCATAGTTTCAATGGAAAGGTCCTCAATTAATGCTTTACTTCCTACATAATAACTTACCCCATCTACTATGCCTACAATTCCCCTTCCGGGAATGTTCTCAATGGAAGAAGGTTCCTTCCGCTTCACATTTACATCAAATGATTCAACAATGGATTCAGCCAGCGGATGGCTTGATTGACTTTCTATTCCTAGCAAAATAGATTGTATGTTCTCATCGGATGTCATCCACTTGGTACCCACAACTTGTGGAGTTCCTTCTGTTATTGTTCCTGTTTTATCCAATACAAGTGCATTTACCTTATGCGCTTGTTCAAGACTTTCCGCATCTTTTACTAAAATATTGTATTCAGCTCCTTTGCCAACTCCTACCATTATAGCAGTTGGCGTAGCTAAACCCAGGGCACAGGGGCATGCAATTACAAGGACCGTAATGGCTGCAAGCAGCGCATGTGAAAATGCCTGGTCAACTCCTGAAAAATACCATACTAAAAAAGTAGCTATTGAAATAACCAAAACGGCAGGCACAAAAATGGCCGCTACTTTATCCACCAGATTTTGAACAGGTGCTTTGGTTCCCTGTGCCTTTTTTACCATAGCAATAATATGTGCCAACACGGTTTCACTTCCTACTTTTTCCGCCTCAAACCGAAAACTTCCTTTTTGGTTGATCGTTCCTGCAAAAACCTGATCTTCTGCCAACTTTTGAACAGGAGTTGGTTCTCCACTAATCATACTCTCATCAACAAATGAATCTCCTTTGACAACCCTTCCATCAACCGGTATTTTATCTCCGGGTTTAACAAGCAGGATATCCCCAACCCGCACGCTTTTAACGGCTATCGTTTCTTCACTCCCATCCTCATAGACCCGAACCACTTGTTTGGGCTGCAAACCCATCAATTTTTTAAGAGCTGATGATGTATTGGACTTAGCCTTTTCCTCAAGCAATTTACCAAGTAATATAAATGTGATTATTGCAGCAGAGGCTTCATAATACACATGCGCCTCCAGTCCCCGGCTTAACCAAAATTGTGGATACAAAGTATTAAAGAAGCTGAACATAAAAGCAATACCTGTACTTAAGGCAACCAGGGTATCCATATTAGTGGTTCTGTGCTTCAATTGATTAAATGCACTTTTAAAAAACCTTCGGCCAAACACTGCCACCACGGGAAGGGCCAGAGCCATCATTATCCAATTGGCATAGGGTAGTCCAGGGAAAATCATTGAAATTATCATCAGAGGCACGGTTAGCAAAGCTGCCCCCACTGTCTGACGGATTAGAATATCAAACGCTCTGGAGTGCTGCTGTTCTGCTTCCTCCATTGCTACATCTTCGTCTTCTTCCACGATCAGGTCATATCCAATTCCATTTAGAGTTGCCTTAAGATCCAGCACTTGTAAATCAGGTTTTTCAAACTCTATAAGGACACTCGCATTTGCATAATTGACCTCTGCCTTAGCTACACCATCTGAATCGTTCAAAGCTTTTTCCACACTTGCAGCGCAAGCTGCACAAGACATGCCCATAACAGGATATGTTTTTACTTTAGGCATAATAAATATTTCATTCCATCAATTAACAAATTTAACAATTGCAGCCCTTTTAATGTTCAAAATTCTATAATACAATTCATAAATCCTCCGACCGATAAGCCTGGTTTGCACCTTGTATTATTCCTAGAATTTTAGTAGATTACTTTTCAAAGTAAGTTAGAAGTTCACCAAACTCAAACACCATGAAAACTCTAGCGTTAATACTAGCCCTATTATTTGTTGATAGCCCCATACCCAAGTCGGACAAAGTAAAACCCAAGTTTGAAGGTTCATGGAAACTTATAAAATACAAGTATAGTTTGAATGATGAACTAAGTGAGGTGCCTGCCTTTATGAGCTATATTAAAAACATTACCCCTACTCATTTTACATGGTGTTCATATAATCCGGAAAACGGATCTGTAGTAGGTACCGGAGGCGGAACCTATGCATTTAATAAAGAGTATTATATAGAAAAAACAGACTACTGGTATCCTTCTGGTTCCGGAATCCCTGGTACTGAAACATCCTTCGAGTATTCGTTCAAGGGAAAGCAGTGGACAATTAAAGGGTATATAAAATCGTTGGCTTTAAATCCGAAAACAGGAGAATTCTCAGAAATTGATTCAACTTATATGATGGAGGTATGGCAGAGGCTAGATAACCCTAGGCAGTAATTCTTAGTATTAATTCTTCTTTTGAAGAAGACGCTGGCTTTCCCTTTATTCTTTGAACCTTACTTACAATGGAGTTGAACTCCTTTGCTGAATAGCCCAAATCATAAACGAGTTTTTGACAAAGCAATGCTTTATGATTGCTCAGCTTAATGGAACCCATTAACTCACCTAAATTGTTTACGTACTTTTCTTTTTGATTTGGAGACAGGGCTCCAAAAGTACCAATTGGCTCAGGAGACTTAAGCAATTTGTTTAAGTCCTTATCAGGGAATTCACACTCTTTGGCTACTCTTTTTACAATTTTTGCTGCCGGTGAGTTTGAGTTCACCGAACTAATACCTGCCAACTGAATTAGAAGATTAATGCGTTGCCGCGAAACTATGTCCATTCTTGATCAAATTTTTAGCCAACCAGATTCTAAAAATTATCGCATGAAGCTAGTATTTTTTTGTCGAAAATAAAAGCATGGAATGGCTATTTTGCAATTAGTGCTTCTATGCTAGAGGTATTTTGCCACAAGTCTTGTGAGTTTTTTAATTAGCTGGTTATAAGGGGGATAGAATGCTTTTACCGTTGTAAATCCAATTCTCTGCTTCAAAACAGGCTTTTGATTGGAGAAAGCAAGAAAGCCATAGTACCCATGAGACTTTCCAATACCGCTATTGTTGACACCCCCAAAAGGAAGGTTGTAATGTGTGAAATGTACCACCGAATCATTTATGCAAATACCACCCGCAGGCAACTCTTCAATAATCCTTTTGGAATTTGACCTTGATCTTGAATAATGATATAAAGCCAAAGGCTTAGGCATCTGGAGTATTTTGTCTATCACTTCATCCAACGAACTGAAAGGGATGATTGGCAATATAGGTCCAAATATTTCTTCCTGCATAAGCTTACTGGTTGTGGGCAATTTTGTGACAAGGGTGGGCTCAATTAGTCTTTTCTCAGCTTCGACAGAACCACCATGTAAAATCTCCCCTCCATTGTCAACCATATCTTCCATCAGAAGCGAAAGCCTTTTGAAATGCCTGTCGTTGACAATACGGCCATAATCTATCTCGGAAACTTTCCCATTTTCATAGAAGCGTTTCTTTAGGGCCCTTTTTAATTCTTCAGTGAATTTATTCTCTATGCTTTCGTGAACATATAAATGGTCTGGCGCCACACATGTTTGTCCGCAATTTATAAACTTACTCCAGGCAATTTTCTCGGCAGCATCAGCAACATTCGCAGTCTTATCAACAATTACCGGTGACTTGCCCCCAAGTTCAAGCGTAACTGAAGTTAAATTTTTAGAAGCCGCTTCCATCACAATTTTACCAACGGCTGGACTTCCTGTAAAAAAAATGTGATCAAAAGGGAGGGTGAGTAGCTGTCTTGAAGCTTCAACTTCCCCCTGAACCACCTTTACCTCATCCTCTGCAAATAGTTCTCCCACCATATCTTCAATGAGCTGGGCTGTATTGGGCGTTAGCTCAGAAGGTTTTAAAATAGCTGTATTACCTGCAGCAATAGCTTCAACTAAAGGCAATACTGTAAGCATAAAAGGAAAATTCCAGGGAGCTATTATCAGGCAGGTACCCTTAGGTTCCAGGTGAATATGAGAAACCGTACCTAACATAGTGAGGGGAGCAGGTACCCTTTTGGGCCGAGCCCACTTATGCAGGTTTCGCAATGCATGTCGAATTTCGGCAGTTACCGGTTGAATTTCGGAAAGGAATACTTCAGTTTCCGGCTTTTTAAAATCCTTATATAAGGCTTCGACTACACTGTCAGTATTTTCCAGCAACCACCTTTCAATTTTCTTTAATTTGTATTTTCGATCAGCCAAGGACTCTGATCTTAGCATTTGAGACCTGCTCTTCTGTGCCTCAAATACTTTAACATACGGATTGACACCCACCCGGGCTTCTGCTTTCGTTTCCATTTGCATGAATATAGAGATATTAAAGATACATTAAATTTTAGGTATCAATAAAATTTTGATATACCGAAAGCCTTAGTAACATTGTAGCTGTCCGTAAGGGCCCCTTCATTAAAAATTTTAGTAATTGAAATTATGGATAAAATTGATTCATTAAACCAGGTTGCCGAATTTCACAAAACTTTTAAACACCCCGTTTTAAACACTCCTCAGATTCCCGATGCTAAAAGGTGTGAGCTTAGGGTTTCGCTCCTTCAGGAGGAACTTAACGAGCTCAAAGCAGCTATTGAAGACCATGATATTGTTGAAATAGCTGATGCACTTTGCGATATTCAATACGTGCTTTCCGGGGCTGTATTGGAATTTGGCCTTGGCGAAAAGTTTGTTGAACTATTTAATGAGGTACAGCGCTCTAATATGAGCAAAGCATGCACTAGCATGGAAGAGGCCGCGCAAACTGTGGAACACTATAAAAACAGGGGGTTCTCAGCACATGTTGAAGAAGTTGACGGCAAATTTTTAGTGTACCGGGACGAAGATAAAAAAACGCTTAAGTCTGTGAATTATTCTCCAGCAGATCTTAAGCGTATACTAGGTTAGGTAAA
>JAGQYJ010000078.1:6528-13127 GCA_020436145.1 Cyclobacteriaceae bacterium
ACTGAATTACCATTGTTGAGGATTCTTTTAACAGATTTACAAGATTGTTTAACTCACCAAATGAATCCTGCGTAATTTTTGATTTCCCTTGCTCAAAATTAAGGTTTTGAAGAGATAAAACACTTCCAACTCCACCAGGGCGCATTTGAATGGTATCTGTCCGCATAAGGTTTTCATCTGCCCCTTCGATTGGATTTATAACATCTGAAAATGAAAGATATCCCTTATAGGTAAGTTGCAAAGAATAAGACTCCTTAGCTCTGAAATATGCTTCAAATTCGCCTTTTGAATTTGTGCTAAGCAACCCTATTTCAGACTGGTAAGGTAATTTTTTGTACTGAACATTAACACCTGACATAGGGTTTCCTGAAAACTTATCTACAATTACAGCCTTGTAGGTCACCAAACTATCAGGCTCTGCCGATTGGGTTATCCCCTCTAATGAAAGAACAATTAAGCCAAGAAAAAGTATGTATCTCTTCATTTTACTATTTTTCAAGAATTTCAAATTCTACCCTTCTGTTTGCTCTCCTTCCCACTACAGTTGCATTCGATTCTGCAGGGTTGTTTTCACCAAACCATTTAACTGACAACCTGTTTGCAGCTATATTTTTATCTAGCAGATATTTATACACCGCATTGGCCCTGCGTTGAGAAAGTCCCATATTATACGCTTCCGGACCAGTACTGTCTGTATACCCTCTTATTTCAATTTTAACAGTGGCGCTTTTTGCCAGATATTCAGCCAATCTATCCAATTCAGGGAACGAGGCAGGTTTCAAAATAGATTTATCGAAATCGAAGAAGATATTGTTAAGTGTAATTACTGCTGCTACCTTTTCAGGAACCATATACATATCTGCACTCACTTCTCCACTGGCTACTTCATCATTATCAGTCAAATCTATATTCTCATTAATAGGCAAATAGCCTTCCACTTCAGCCCGATATCCGTATTTGTAGCCTTTAGGCAGGACAATTTCATAATTGCCGGTTCCCTTGTGCGATTTTGTAATACCGGCTGTTGTTCCTTCCGGAAGCTTCTCATATATAATTTTTGCTTCAATGGGCTCACCTGTTTCCTTGTCCAATAGCCTGCCCCGGATCACAATCACATCCGAAGGCATTACCCTAAGAGGAAGCTCCACTTTAAAGATATCTGAGTTATCTTCCCCAACCTCTTGTGTGTAATATGCATAATTGCCCGTAAGCGGTATATTAAAGAACAGGTCTTCCTTGTCTGAGTTAATATCAGGACCAAGGTTTAGAGGATCTGACCAATTTGTCCAGGTATCGTCTAAGCGGGTCGAAACATAAATATCCTGCCCTCCATAACCCCTTAGGCCATTGGAAGAAAAATAAAGAGTTTTATCGTCAGCTGCCAGGAATGGGGAAGCTTCATCACCGGCAGTATTAAGTGTTTTGCCCAGGTTAAGTGGCTCAGTCCATGTGCTGTCCTCTTTAAAGAAACTCACATATAAATCACGTGCTCCGTTGGAATCATCACGTTCAACTGAAAGCAAAAGAACCTGGCGGTTATTGGCTAAGAAATAATTGGCCTTCTCATTATAGTTATAATCATTTTCAATGATCAGGTTAAACGGCTTAGTCCATTTATCTCCTTCTTTGGAGCTGATCGAAACCCCGGCTCTCATTTTATCCTTTCCCTTTTCATCATACTGGTTTCCCAATAACATCACAACCGAGTTGCCGTCAGGGGTTACCGAACACACATAATTGGGAGATTCATTGTTCAATGGCCTTCCTATATTAACAGCCTCCTGCCACTCACCGGTAGAGTCCATTTCCGAATACCATATGTCTTCATCATCTTCAATACCTCCAATGTTCTCAGGGTGGTTTTTACGACTGAAATAAAGTGTTCTTCCGTCAGGTGAAAGTAAAGGTTTGTACTCCGTATAAGGGCTGTTTACATTATTACTTAAGCGTTCTGCCAATAAATTGGTGTTCAGATTTTCCATAATTTCAACTTCCACATTTGTTGGCTTGCCCGAAGCTGAAATACCTATTGCATCCACACTGTAATACTCAGGCACAGTCGAGCCATCAAACTCAACCTTAACTGCTGCCACTTTGTAGGGAGTTTCATTCATGATTATGCTAAACAGTCTTCCTTTTAATGGAATACTGGAAGCGCTAAAAGTATTAATCAGATGCTCTTTGCCGGAAACATCGTATGCATAAATACTGGTTATAGCCGTTGGGCTATACGACTCGGCAATAACTATCTGGCGAATTTGAATGGGGGTTTCAAATCCCACCTTTAGAAACTCTTTGCTGTTGGGGCGATCAGGTGTCCATGCTGACGGACTTTCCCCTGCTGCAGGCAGTACATTTGGTTTGCCTAGTACCTGATCAGCAGAATATTGAATAGGCGTAAGTTCAGATGAAAACTCAATCACTTTAGAAGCCCATTGAATTTCCTGAGAATACCCGACAATTGTGGTTGCTATGATCCCTAGAACAGTGAGGTAGCTTTTAAAAAGATGCATAGGTTTTGATTATGACAAAATTTAATATCGTAATAATAAAATAAAATTCAATTTTTTGGGTAGTTAAAATAAGTGTTTTTGACCTTTTCATTGCTTTTATTTCTCTTTTAACCAACTAGTTGGCATCTGTCCCTTTGTTTTCCCAGAACGGAGCATTCTTTATGCCCAGTTTGGCCGAGTTAAAGACAGGGTCTTTACCTGCTTTGCGTTGGTCTGCATAGTCCTTCAATGCTTTAAATGCAGGTTTACGGAGCAACAAAATGGCTATCACATTTAGCCAGGCCATTAACCCAACTCCAATATCACCTAACGACCAAACGGCTCCGGCCGTTATGGTAGTGGCATAATAGGTAGTCGCTAAAATTACCAGTCGCAGTACGGTAACCAGATATTTCCGGTTCCCATTTTTATCCAAATAACTCACATTGGTTTCGGCCATGTAGTAATAAGCCATAATGGTAGTGAAGGCAAAGAATAAAAGGGAAACAGCTACAAAGCCCTTTCCAATGGAAGGAAAATGTAATGCCACAGCGTGCTGGGTATATTCCGGCCCAAACGCCACTCCTTTCAGGTTTTCTACAATGAATCCTCCATCCGGGCTCAACACATTGTACTGGTCAGTAAATAAAATCATAAAGGCAGTGGCTGTGCAAACAAATAGGGTATCTACATAAACCGAAAAGGCTTGTACTAACCCCTGTTTAACCGGGTGGGTTACCTCTGCAGCTGCTGCTGCATGAGGGGCTGTTCCTTGTCCGGCCTCATTGGAATAGATACCCCGTTTAACTCCCCAGCTAATGGCCATACCCAAAATACCTGCAAAAGCTTGTTGTGCCCCAAAAGCTGATTTAACAATAAGTGAAATAACACCCGGAACGTGAGAAATATTTATAAAAATGATAACCACAGCCATCAAAATATAAGATAAAGCCATAAACGGAACCACTACCTCAGCCACTTTACCAATACGCTTGACTCCGCCAAAAATGATCAGGCTTAAAGCTAATACCACCAGCAAACCAATAACATTAAGATCGAAGCCGGCAAACAAGGGGATATCCTGTATGTTGAAAGCGCTTTTCATGCTGGCAGAAATACTATTGGATTGTACTCCGGGTAAGAAAATTGCCATGCTAAGTACCGTTGTGAAAGCAAACAGAGCAGCATACCATTTGCTTCCAAGGCCCTTTTCAATATAAAAAGCTGGCCCTCCTCTGTATTCACCTCCTTTTACTTCTTTATAAATCTGGCCCAACGTTGCTTCCACAAAAGCGGATGAAGCCCCAAGAAAAGCGATAACCCACATCCAGAACACGGCTCCCGGGCCGCCCATAGCGATGGCAGTTGCAACCCCGGCAATGTTTCCTGTTCCAACCCTGCCCGATATAGCTATGGCAAATGCCTGAAACGAAGAAACTCCTTTTTGAGATGACTTGCCCTTGAATAAAAGGCGGATCATCTCTTTGATATATCTTATCTGCAAAAAACGGGTTGAGATGGAAAAATAAATTCCTGCACCCAGGCAAAGAGCTATCAAAAAATTGCTCCAAACCCAGCTGTTTAAAGTATTAATAACTGCTTCAAATGTCATTGGACTATTTTAAATGAAGGGTCAAAGATAAGAAAATAAGAAAGGGAGGAAAGTGTAAGGGTAAAAGGAACATAAAACCTCTATGATTTTTTTGTGTTGTCAGCAGCGTCTGGCTAAGAATCATAACGGGTCTTAACAAAAAAAAGCGGAAGGCAATCCTAATAAATTAGAACTAACTTCCGCTCTCACTCGGCAATTACCGAAGTAATTGCTTCGTGCCAAGTTTTGTTTGACCAAACACTAAATCAGATCACTTGCGTTTTCCAATTCAGCGCCCCACTGGTTGGTCATAAGGTCTTGAGATGTTGCTACCCGAAAGTTTCAATACCTCTTCATAATGCCTGTTACTTTCCGCTTGCGCTTCCGTTAACTCATGTTATAGCTGTTAGACCTATTACCACTTTTGCATTAACCGACACTTACGTTTGTAGGGTTATTTCAGTCGTTTATCCCTCACTTGGTATTGCTAAGGTAGGATAGTTTTCTACATCAATCCAAAAAAATAATCAGCTAGTTTTCAACAACTTACCCACGTAATTATACCCGTTTTATGCACAGGGTTATCCACAGGTTTTTGTGGATAAGCAGTAAGATATAACTGCTTTTGCGTGCAGGCGTACAACAGTGCAAAACTGTGTGGACGAAACGAAAAAGCCATCATCAGAGTAAAAATTATTTTTTGTATTCCATATCCACATGCGGAATGCCGTCTTCCAGGTAAACCTCTGAAACTGCTTTGAACCCAAAGCTGCCATAGTACTCTTTCAAATGTTCCTGGGCAGAAAGGATCATGGTATCTTCCGGGTAATGCTCCCGAATGTATTCCATGGCCCTCTTCATTAATTGGCTGGATAAGCCTTTGCCTCTGTGCTCTATTTTTGTCACCACCCGACCAATGCGTGCTGTTCCGGTTTTGGAAGGGATGATTCGCAGGTAAGCAATTACCGCATCGTCCTCCTTTATATATAGGTGTATCGCTTTTTCATCCGCCCCGTCCAGTTCCGGGTAGGGGCAGTTTTGTTCCACCACAAAAATGTCCACTCTCAGCTTGAGAAAACTGTAGAGCTCATGGAGGGTGAGTTCTTTGAAAGGTTTGATGTGGATAAAATTCATTAATTTCAAAGATAACGAGATTCATACCGAAAGTCGTTTGAGGCTTAAAAGACCTGCGAAATAGTTAATCGAAGTTTAATAGAATTAAAATAATTTTCAAACTAATTAGTACAAATTTTGAATAGTACATTAAATGTACTATCATTGCAATGATAAGTAAGTAATATGAAACAGAGTACAATAAATCTGAATGTAATTGATCTTATTAAAGATGCTCAAAATTTAGGAGAGAGAACGGTTCTTTTAGCCAAAAAAATAGCCGGAAGCAACTATTTTAAGAATAGATCAACATTGGATTATTATTCAATTCCTGAGGGACCTTCAAAGATTTTTAGTAATGAACTTGAAGAAGTTATTAGTCTTGACTGGCAAGATGAATTGCTTAGTGAATTACTATTTGCTAGAGAAGAATATTTTGAAAATCATTCAATTAAAGCAGCCTTTGAAAGATACTTGGAGAGTATCAAAGCGAAAAAGCATACTATTTTAAGAGGTGTCATGAGAAAAGTGAGTGGTCTGAAACGGAGTCTTTTGATTCCATTGAGGGCCATATCATTTATGCCCTTTGATTTTAGAACGAATTTTAGAAAGATTGTAGCTGGACGTTTAAGAAACCATAACAACTCATCCGAAGACGATATTATTTTAAGTACAACTATGTAATGATAGGTTTTGTATTTAAAATAATATTATCATGAAAAAAAATGACATTGAAAAAATATTTCAAAAATATAATTTAAATAAAAAAGATCGTACCATAATTCTAAATATGGTAGCTGAATACAATGAAGCTAAAAGAGTCTCAAAGCAAAATAATATTAAGCGATTAGCAGCTATGCTTATAATTAAAAAGATTTGGGATTATATAGAACATATATGCACATAGGTAACTCTATTAAAACAATAAGATTGGCAAGAGGTTATTCGCAGGAACAGCTTTCTAATAAATCAGGGCTAGCCCAAAATGTTATTTCGCGAATCGAGCGTGATATGCATAAACCAACAGATGAAACTCTTAGGAGCCTATCACTCGCTTTAGATGTAGATCCGGATGTGTTTTATTATTTAAGTATAATTGAAAGCGTAGAAGATACAAAATTGAATTCTTTGAAAGCCGAAATTGCTCCGCTTATTATTAAAGAAATTAAAGAAATATACTCATTGGATTAATATATCAACTTAATTAAAACTTATGATATCCAAGGACCTTATCCAATTCCTGAAAGACCTGGAACAAAACAACAACAAAGAGTGGTTCGAAGCCCACAAGGCTACGTTCCAGGAGCATCAGAAAACCATGAAGGCTTTTTTTGCTGAAGTGGCCGATCGCTTACGTGCAACGGATGACATAGAAAGCCATAAGGTGTTTCGGATTTACAGGG
>JAGQYJ010000007.1:0-2995 GCA_020436145.1 Cyclobacteriaceae bacterium
CCTTATGACGGTACCTACTATTCAAAACGGGGTAATGTTAAAATGTCAAAGGGGAATCGCAATGGAGCATGCCTGGACTGGACCATTGCTGGAAAATTAGGATATTATGCCGATTTTGATAAAATAAAAACCATTTGTGAACAGACAATAATTAAAAACAGATAACTATGGACAACAGAAAATTTCTACCCTATGTAGTTGGGATTGCTGCGATTGCTATCCTTGCACTCATTCTTGCTAACAGCACGTTCTTAACGATAAATGCTGGAGAAGCTGGAGTACTTTTCAAAAAGTTTGGAGGAGGTCTTGAAAAAGATTTAATCTACGATCAAGGATTTCACGTTGTTGCCCCCTGGAATACCATGTACGTGTACAATGTCAAGGAACAGACCGCTGAAGAAAAAATGAATGTTCTTGACAAAAATGGGTTAAGTATTGCGGTGGATGTTACAGTTCGGTTTAATCCTTATAAGGAAAAAATAGGATATGTACATGAGCGTTTTGGCAAAGATTACATTCATATTTTGGTCATACCTGAAGTACGATCTGCGGTACGACAAGTAATGGGAAGATATTCTGCGGAAGAAATATATTCCACCAAAAGAGCAGAAGTGGAGACAAGCATTATTAATGAGGCTGAATCGAGCTTAAGCAGCGAAAAGAATAATATTCAAATGAATGCGCTTTTGATACGTGAGGTTGTACTACCAGAAAATATAAAAAATGCGATTGAGCTAAAGCTTAGCCAGGAGCAGGAATCGCTTGCCTACCAGTTTAAATTAGATAAAGAAAAGAAAGAAGCTGAAAGAAAAAGAATTGCTGCCGAAGGAGAGGCAAGAGCTAACGAAATTATTAACAATAGCTTAACAAATAACCTATTGAAAATGAGAGGAATAGAAGCCACCAGTGAACTTGCCAATTCACCTAATGCTAAGGTTGTGGTCATCGGTAGCGGTAAAGATGGGCTTCCTCTGATTTTAGGTAACAATTAATACCAGTTTTGTGTGACAACTTACCTTTTAATTGAGGGCAAAAAATGCTAATTTGCAATCTAAAATAATCGAAGAAGGAAAAGATAATTTTTACTATGTCAAATTCAGCAGAAATTAGAATAAATGGAAACTCTTATGAGCTTCCGGTAGTTGTTGGTTCTGAAGATGAAGTAGCCATTGATATTGGCTCTTTCAGAACCCAAAGTGGTGTAATTACGTTAGATCCGGGTTTTAAAAATACAGGATCGACACAAAGCGCTATTACTTTTTTAGATGGTGAAAAAGGTATCCTTCGCTATCGAGGATATTCCATTGAAGAACTGGCTGAAAATTCCACTTTTTTAGAGGTCGCTTACCTTCTTATTTATGGAGAACTTCCTGACAAGGAAACCTTTGACCAGTTCAAAAAAGAAGTGAGTCTTCACACTCTAGTAAATGAGGATATTAAAAAAATACTCGAAGGATTTCCCTCAGCGGCTCATCCTATGGGTGTGCTTTCCTCTTTGGTAACTTCGCTTACAGCGTTCTATCCAGAGTCTTTAGATCCAAATCGATCTAAAGACAGAGTGAATCTTAGCATTATTCGTTTATTGGCTAAGTTACCAACGTTTGCTGCATGGTCTTATAAAAACGAAGTAGGGCACCCTGTAATGTACCCTAGAAATGATCTGGACTATACTTCAAATTTTCTCTACATGATGTTTGGGCTTCCTTCTGAGAAGTATGAAGTCGATCCTGTTGTGGCCAAAGCCCTTGATCAGTTGTTGATATTGCATGCAGATCATGAACAAAACTGCTCTACTGCAACCGTGAGGGTAGTTGGCTCCTCACAGGCAAGCTTATTTGCTTCCATTTCAGCGGGTGTCAATGCACTTTGGGGTCCCCTTCATGGTGGTGCTAATCAGGCCGTAATTGAAATGCTGGCAAGAATACAACAAGATGGTGGTGATACAGCAAAGTGGATGGCTAAAGCTAAAGATAAGGATGATCCTTTCCGCCTAATGGGATTCGGACACAGGGTATATAAAAACTTTGACCCAAGAGCCAAAATTATCAAAAAGGCAGCTGATGATGTGCTTGATAAATTAGGCGTAAACGATCCTATTTTGGATATAGCAAAAGGACTTGAGGAAGTAGCTTTAAAAGATGATTACTTTGTTGAGCGTAAGCTATATCCCAATGTGGATTTCTATTCAGGTATTATTTATCGTGCTCTAGGTATTCCTGTAGATATGTTTACCGTAATGTTTGCTCTTGGCCGTCTGCCAGGTTGGATTGCTCAGTGGAAAGAAATGAGGGAAAATGGAGAGCCTATTGGAAGACCACGTCAGGTTTATACCGGAAGCAAATTAAGACAATATGTGCCAATGAATAAAAGGTAATAAACTGTTATTGTAAGCAAAAGTTGTTGAATAAGCCCTTCCCCTACTGCTGGGATATGTCGTGAAAGACTGATGGCTTGTTCAACAACTTTTTTTATTCCAATTTTAGACTTAAGTGAAACAAGAATGAGTATGCAAAAGGAGTTTGAAGAAGCGGTAGTGAGATCAAAACAACTGACCAAAAGGCCTGACAACGAAGATTTACTAAAATTGTACAGTTTTTTTAAACAGGCCACCGAAGGTGATGTTAGTGGAGAAAGGCCTGGTGGCTTTGATTTTAAGGGAGCTGCCAAGTATGATGTGTGGGAATCGATAAGAGGAATGTCATCTGAAGAGGCTATGACAAATTATATTGAACTTGTAAACGAATTACACGCCAAAGAATAAGTGCAGCTTTTTTACCAACCGGAAATTAGAAATGGTGCTACTTTCTTAACAGAAGAAGAGTCCAGGCATTGTATTAAAGTGCTTAGGCATTCGGTTGGGGATACCCTTGATGTTGTAGACGGAGCCGGAGCCAAGTTTAAGGTAAGAATCACAAGTGCAAATGCCCGCAAAACTGAGTTCGATATCATAAGTCATGAGAGAAGGTCTGAGCTCCCCTATTACATTCATATTGCT
>JAGQYJ010000007.1:3092-18265 GCA_020436145.1 Cyclobacteriaceae bacterium
GTGCAAATGCCCGCAAAACTGAGTTCGATATCATAAGTCATGAGAGAAGGTCTGAGCTCCCCTATTACATTCATATTGCTATTGCTCCCACCAAACAGATAGAAAGAATAGAGTGGTTTCTTGAGAAAGCGATAGAAATAGGTGTTGACGAGATAAGCTTCTTCTTTGGACGTCATTCAGAAAGAAAGAGCTTAAATATGGAGCGCATGCACAAAAAGGCAATTGCTGCCATGAAACAATCTCTAAAATATCAATTGCCTAAAGTGGAACTTTATGAAGATTTTGAGAGCCTTATTAGCCATGTTAAATCTGCAGACGAGCGTTTTATAGCGTATGTGGATTTTGATAATCCTTTGCAATTAAAATCGGCTGCAAGAGCAGGCAAGCGCTCAGTTGTAGTTATTGGCCCAGAGGGAGATTTTAATGAAGAAGAGCTAGAATTGGCAGAGGCTAATAATTTTGCAAAAGTAAGCCTTGGGCCAAGTCGATTGCGTACAGAGACTGCTGGCCTCGTAGCCTGCCATACCTTAAACCTGATCAATAACTAATGGTTCTGAATTATATCTGGATTGCCTTCTTTCTTATTGCTTTTGCTATAGGGCTTGCAAGGCTTATTTTTTTGGGTGATGTGGAGATATTCCCTGCTCTGTTTAGCAGCACTCTGGATATGGCCAAAACAGGCTTTGAGATTTCACTTGGCCTCACCGGTGCAATGACCTTGTGGCTTGGTATAATGAAAATTGGTGAAAATGGTGGAATCGTTAATATATTCTATAAGCTGACTGGCCCCTTACTCCGAAGATTATTTCCTGGCCTTCCTGCCGATAGCAAAGCTTTTGGTCCTATGATTATGAACGTGTCTGCCAATATGATGGGGCTTGATAATGCTGCCACACCCCTTGGGTTGAAGGCCATGGAAGAAATGCAGGTACATAATGCGCAAAAAGATACTGCCTCAGATGCGCAGATTATGTTCCTTGTCCTCAACACCTCAGGGTTGACTATTTTGCCCATAAATATCATGGTCATCCGTGCTCAGATGGGTGCTGCGGATCCTTCGGATATTTTTATTCCCACACTGCTGGCCACCTTCTTTGCCACACTTGCAGGAATCATAATTGTTTCTATTTACCAAAAGATTAACCTTCTTAACAAAGTGATAGTTGGATACCTTGGGACTCTTACACTCATAGTGATAGGCATAATATGGTACTTTAGCCAGTTGCCTAAAGAAGAAATTAGCACAATATCCTCCGTTGCAAGCAATCTCACACTTTTCTCAGTTATCATCCTGTTCATTTTGCTGGCCATAAGAAAGCGTGCAAATGTGTACGAGTCGTTTGTTGAAGGGGCCAAAGAAGGATTTTCCATCGCCATTAGAATCATACCCTTTTTGGTAGCTATGCTGGTTGCCATAGGCGTTTTCAGAACCTCAGGTGCTTTGGATTATCTTATAAGTGGAGTACGATGGATGGCAGACTCAATAGGCATAAATCATGATTTTGTGGATGCACTGCCGACTGCTTTTATGAGACCATTAAGCGGAAGTGGAGCCAGGGGGATGATGATTGAAACTATGAATACTTTTGGTGCAGACTCCTTTGCAGGCAGGCTCTCCAGTGTAATGCAGGGAACCACAGAAACAACACTTTATGTAATTGCTGTATATTTTGGTGCCGTTAGTATTCGTAAAACCCGTTATGCGGTTACGGCCGGCTTATTTGCCGACTTAGTCGGTATTATTTCTGCAATTTTCATTTCCTATATGTTCTTTCATTAGATTTGGCCCCGTAATCAAAAAATCGGGAATGTTCAATTTAACAAAACCAACCATGTTAAAACCAAAATTCGGTGTGCTTGCGGTTGCTGTAAGCTTGTTTGCATGTTCACCTCAAAATGAAAACAATTTTGTTGTTATAGATGGAGCTAAAATAGCCGATCATGTGAAAGTACTTGCTTCTGATGAGTTTGGAGGCAGAATGCCCTTCACGGAGTATGAGACCAAAACCGTTGAATACCTGGAAGACCAGTTTGAACAAATGGGTGTAGAACCAGGAAATGGTGATTCCTATTTTCAGGAAGTTCCTATGGTGGAAATAGAAGCTGAAAATATGTCTGATCTCCATGTGGAAGGAAGTGATTTTTCAAAGGACTATACTTTTAAAGACGAATTTGTTGCTTTAACAAGACGTGTGGCAGATTCTATCTCTATCAATCATTCAGAACTAGTATTTTCCGGATATGGAGTAGTTGCTCCCGAATATGAATGGAATGATTATGAAGGTATTGATGTTACAGGAAAAACAGTTGTGGTTTTAGTAAATGATCCTGGTTTTGGTACCAGCGACAGTACTTTCTTCAAAGGTGATGCCATGACCTATTATGGTCGTTGGACATATAAATATGAAGAAGCTGCCCGTCAAGGTGCTACAGGTATTCTTATTGTACACGATACCAAACCTGCCAGCTATCCTTGGGGGGTAGTGGAAAATGGTTGGACAGGTGCCAACCTTTACCTTAAATCGGATGATAACAATATGAGCAGGTGCCAGGTTGAAGGATGGATAGGCCTGGATGTAGCCAAAGAGCTTTTTAAGGCAACTGGCAAGGGTGAGTATAACTTTACCGCAGAAGCTAAAAAACGTTCGTTTGAACCATTTGATATGGGATTGAATATTTCACTTTCCTTTACCAATAGAACAAAAACATCAGAATCTAAGAATGTGGCCGGCCTGGTTCGTGGAACTGAAAAACCTGATGAAGTGATCATATACTCGGCCCACTGGGACCACCTTGGAATTGGTTCTCCTGTAGATGAAGACTCAATCTATAATGGAGCTGTTGATAATGCTACGGGTACAGCCGCCTTACTGGAAATAGCCAGGGCCTTTGCCGGAAACAATAAAAAGCCTAAGCGATCCGTCTTATTCCTTGCAGTCACTGCTGAAGAACAGGGATTATTGGGTTCTGCCTATTATGCAGAGCACCCTATCTTCCCTCCTTCTAAAACTGTTGCAGATATAAACATGGATGCATTTATGTCAATAGGTGAAATGAAGGACCTTACCATTGTTGGATATGGACAATCTGATTTGGATGATATGGCAACTAAATTGGCAGAAAATCAAGGCAGATACATTATACCTGACCCAGAACCGGGGGCCGGGCATTTTTTCCGCTCTGACCATTTTAATTTCGCCAAGGTTGGTATCCCTGCTTTGTACGCTTCTGGCTCTTATGAACATATGACAAAAGGAGTTGAATATGCGAAAGAAAAGTCAGAGGCTTATGTATCTCATGATTATCATCAACCTTCAGACGAATATTCTGATGATTGGGACATGGGTGGAATGATTCAGGATGCAACCCTGCTTTATAAGTTAGGATATGAATTATCGCAGGACACAACACTTTGGCCCAAATGGAAAGAAGGCTCTGAATTTAAGGCAATTAGAGAGAATAATTAGTTTTTACAATCTGTATGAGTATTGATTTAAAAGAGTTTGAGCGCCTTTTTGACCAGTACTTTGATAGCCTTCGTGGGTTTGTATATTACAAAACAGGTGATATAGAGACCTCTGAAGATATTGTTCAGGAAACATTTCTAAAGCTGTGGAAGCAGAAAGAGCAGGTAAATAAGGAAACAGTCAAAAGCCTGCTCTATACTATTGCCTCTAATCTTGCAAAAAATCATTACAAGCATCAAACGATTGTCTTCAATTTTATCAATGCACCTAAAATTGAAAAAGCTTCTGAATCTCCTCAAGAAATTATGGAACTGACCGAGTTTGAAAACCGGTTGCAGAATGCGTTGGCTGAATTGTCTGAAGCAAATCGTATTACTTTTTTAATGAATCGTATTGAAGGGCATACATATGCTGAAATAGCAGAGCGCCTTGGTATAAGTGTAAAAGCTGTAGAAAAAAGAATGAGTAGTTCGATCCAGCAACTTTTTCAATTACTTGGTCATAAACTATAAAATAAAATTATTCTTCCTTGTGGCCGTTCATATATCAAATCGATTTCTAATTGCTTACCTTTAACTCAGTTAATTAACCAATAAAAACAGATCATTTTAATCGCTGAATGCGACTAAGAATAGTAGCCACCATATCATTCTTATTTGTTTTCATTCATTTATTTGCTCAGCAAAAAGTGAATGAAAAAATTGTTTCCGTTTCGTTCGATAATGTATTACTGGAGAAAGCCTTACAGCAAATCAACCGTCAATATAAGGTTCCTGTTGCATTCGATAATATAGAAACGCGCAAATACACAATTACTGCTCATATTGATGCAGCTCCGGTCTCAGAGGTGCTTAAACAATTGGTTGCAAATACGGGATTGGAGATTGTAAAAATTCAACAAGTATATGTGGTTAAGCCTAAGGAAAAGAAAAAGGAAAATGTAGAATTGATAAATATTTCTTCTAAGGTAGAAGATTATGCATCCAGGGAGCCCCTGCCTTATGCCCTGATTTCTGTAATGGGCACCAAAACGTTTGCTATTTCCAATACACGTGGAGCTTTTTCTCTCATTAACATCCCGGATACAACGCTTTTTCATGTGAGTTATTTGGGTTACAAAGACACTATTGTGAATATAGAAGTCATTCAGAGTGCTGTTAGAATGAAGCCTGACCCAAGTCTTTTGAAAGAAATTATTGTGAAGGATCAGGGTTCGACAACCATTGAATATGGTGAGGAAACAAGTAAAGTAAGCTTCAACCCAAATGCGATTGACAGATTGCCCGTTTTGGGCGACAATGATGTTTTTAGAGCGCTTCAATTGCTCCCCGGCATAAGCGGTACCAACGAAACATCCTCCGGGCTTGTGATTAGAGGTAATTCGCCAGACAAAAACCTTGTATTGCTGGATGGTTATTCCCTTTATCATATTGACCACTTTTATGGTATATATAGTTCGTTTAATTCCAAAGCAATCAAAAACATCCAGTTATATAAAGGTGGCTTTAATGCGCAATACGGTGGCCGTGCTTCCAGCGTGATGGTGTTAACTGCCAAAGATGGTAACCGTTCTAAGTTTTCCGGAGATATTGGGATCAATTTTGTGGATTTTAATGCTGTGTTTGAGATGCCAATTAATAAGAAATTGACATTTATAGCTGCTGGTAGGCGATCGCTTACGGATGTTGTTGAAAACTATTTGTTTAAAGAACTATTTGACAAAGCTGTAGTTAATTCTGGCGATCTTAACAATGTTTCAACATTAAACTACAAAGATCTGAGTCCAAAATTCAATTTTGGCGATCTTAATCTTAAAATGACCTATAGAGCTTCAAAAAGGGATCAGTATGCAATTAGTTTCTACACAAGTTCAGATAATCTGAAATATTCCTATGAACAAGCCATAGAAAATGTGGTTGATTATACAACTTCAGAACGAAGCTCATGGGGCAATGTGGGTATGAGCGGAATTTGGTCAAGACAATGGGGCAAAAAGCTTGATACACAGGCATATATTGCGTACTCAACATATTATAGTAATACCACGCTTACTGATACATATGTGTACAATGATTCACTTGGTATTGCAGATGAGGAATATATTCAGGCCCAGGACAACAATGTAAGTGATTTTACCATTAAAGTAGATAACCAGTACAAAACATCTTCCAACTCCGTATTAAAATTTGGTATTACAAATACATATAATACCATTCGGCTGGTGTCTATACTGGATGAAGAAGAATTTCCTCTCTTTTCTCAGAATGGTAACCAGTTTCAGCTTTATTCTGAATATGGACTATTTATTACTCCTAAAATTGAAACCAATTTGGGTATCAGGGTAAATTATTTCGATTTGAAACGTAAATTCTACATTGAACCCAAAATAAGCCTTACCTATGAAATGCTGCCCTGGCTAGGCTTGAAATCATCCTGGGCAATCAATAACCAAATGATTTCAAGGATATTACGGCTTGATTTATTTACCAGCAACCCAGATTTTTGGGTGCTATCGGGAAATGAGGTACCTGTAATGAACTCTAACCATATTGCTGCAGGGGTTCATCTCAATTTTCCTATATTAACAATTGATTTTGAAGCTTTTGCAATAAGTACTCAAAATGAAGTTGAGTACCTGCCGGTTTTGCGAAATTACGATACCAATGAAAATAACATTGAACAACTGTATGCCATTGGAGACAGCGAAACCAGAGGCCTTGAACTGCTTTTGGAGAAAGGATTTGGTAATTATTCCGGTTGGATAAGTTATACATTAAGCAATTCTTTAAATTATTTCAATGATCTAAACGGAGGCAAGCCCTTCCCTTCCCGCTACGATCAACGCCATGAGTTTAAGCTGGTTAATATGTTCAACTATGGAAAATGGAATTGGTCTGTTGTCTGGATTTATGGAACCGGTAAACCTTACTCAGCTCCTGAGGGTAGTTATAGTATTTCAACTCCTGATGGTTCATCTATAAATAATGTCGCCTATTCAAGAATAAATAATGAAAGATTACCGGATTATCATAGGCTCGATCTATCGGCTACATACAATTTTAATCTTGGAGTTACAAAGGCTAAAGTCGGACTATCTGTTTTCAATGTATACAATAGAAAAAACATCAAATACAGGAGGTACAGCAAGGTCACGTTTGATGAAAACGGTAATATTCTAAGTGATGACAGGTATATTGTTACGGATATTAGATTACTTGGAATAACCCCCAGTATATTTTTTAATTGGAGCTTTTAACTTATGAAGAAACTTAATTTACTTATTTGGATTTCGATTTTATTCCTCTCCTGTTCCAACCCGGAGGTTCCTGAAGCTTCATTATCGGTAGAAGCATATATTTACGAAGCTCAACCTATAAATCATATTAAGCTCAGCCTGGTGAAACCCATAAATGAAACTGAAAGACAACCCGTATCTGATGCGGAAGTATTTATACAATGGAACAACAAATACTACCAGTTAAAAGAAATAATAGACGAACCGGGGACATTTTACTCGGATAACATAAACCTTCAAATAATTGAAAATAATACCTACACATTGATTGTGCGCTACCATGACGAGGAGTACCTGGCAGAAACGATTGTACCTTCCATTCCGAAACAACTTGAAGCTAATAAAGACACCATAGATTTATCGAATAACAATGATCTCATAACCATTACCTGGCAAAATAGTGATTCTACATGGTACCTTGGGGTAATAGCGCCCGAGGAAGGCTCTTCAACAGAATTTCCTTTTAATAATTTCTTTAGCTTACCAACAAAAGAAAGCTCAATTAAAATTGAAACAGAAGATGTTAATAATACTGGTAGTCAGCACTTTGTACTTTATGGTATAACCGAAGATTATGCTAAACTGTACCGCATTTCAAGCTCATCCATTGGCGCAACCAATGTTGGAAACCTGTCTAATGGGTTTGGAATTTTTGCTGCCTTTAGCAGCGATACATTAACTTTCGTAGCAAAATCTCCTTAAAAGTAGGGTAAAAGCAAATTGGATTGTATTTTAATATGAGAAGCGATGAAAACAAGAATGGAAAATTTTGACAGGCAAATTTCCGATATCCTGAATAATTGGCATTTACCCAGAGGAAAAGGAAAAGAAACTGTAAAAGAGGAGTTATTAAGTGCAATCAGAACAACAAAAAGGGAAAAAGTAATCTCCCTTGAAAAATGGCATTGGGTGGCAGCAGCTTGCCTGACAATAGTGCTGCTTTCCTATGCTGTTTTTTATTCCGGAAAAATTGAACATACTACCTTTAACAATCAGCAGGTTACCGTTACATTGCCTGATGGCTCAACTGCGCTGATCAATGCAGGTAGTAGTTTGAATTACAATAAATATGTATGGCTTTTCAACAGGAACGTTAATCTATCCGGTGAAGGTTTTTTTAAGGTCACCAAAGGCAGTCAATTTAAGGTTAATACATCCAATGGAAGTGTTGAGGTTCTGGGAACCTCCTTTAATGTATTTTCAAGGGATGGTAATTTTCAGGTAACTTGTTACGAGGGTAAAGTAAATGTAGATCATCAAAAACACTCCAAAACCATATTACCTGGTGAAATTGTGACCCTGGAAATAAGTGGAAATTTGACCCAATCCGCATTGAACAAGCCTGCTCATCAACCTGAATGGCTCTCAGGTAGATTTTCGTATAATAACGCTACCCTTAGTGAGGTACTTGATGAAATTGAACGCCAATTCGATGTATACATAGAATCCGGTGAATTTGCTTCAGAGTTGTTATTTACTGGCCAATGGAATAAATCCATGGGCGTGGATAACGTACTTGAAATTGTTTGTCTTCCCTTTGGTTTAACATCCACTGAAGTTACCCCCAACAACTTTAAGGTAAGAAATAGACAGCTTTAGAATTTTTCTTATTGAATCTGTTCTTCAGTAACAGTATCAGACCTAACTCTGAGGTTAAGAACCTCTTCAATGAACCTATTAGTTTCATGCTCTACAGCCTTAATATCCTTTGACCGCAGGTCAGATGCAAGCGGGTGAACGCCCACATCAGGAAGTTCCACAAACCTCTTATTTTCTTCCTTGGTTCCAAGATTTTTATGCATCCAACGCATAGCACTAACCTTTACCGTTGGGTCCTGGTTGTTTTTATCTTTGTAATAAGCAATTGTTAGAGATGGACATGTAATAGTCTTAAAAACAGGTTTTTTCATGGTCGTTTCAACCAGTTCTTCCAACTGTGGAAGTGCCTCCATTCTATAATGAGTATTCCAATACTGGCAAACTACAGAATCCTCCCTGCCCTGTGTATTGATATATCCATTTTTGGCGGTAAGGCTTAATATATCCCCTCCCCAATGATTATTCAGCATCCATGCCATTGCATTATTAATGCGCACGTTTGGGGAATAATTAATTAGTGCATGCACCATATCAGGATATTGCTCTGCCAGTTTAAGCGCAAGGGTACCCCCTGTTGATGTACTCATTAGAATTACATGCTTGCCTATTCTGTTGCCAATTGCCAGAGCACGTTTTGCAGATTCATAGACCCTGTCTGGTGTGAAGTCCACCAATGCACTATCCGATTCCAGTCCATGATCACTAAGGCGTGCAAGGTATAAATTCATACCAAAATGCCTGGCTGTGTGTGTATGTACAGGGTGTCCTTCCATTTGTGAAGCAGAAAAGCCATGGAGATAAACAATGGCCCACTCTGTTTGTTTGGGAATGGAATCAGCCCATAGTATACGAGCTTCATTGTTAATTTTAATCAGCGAATTCGAGTGTTCAGCTTTATCAATGGAATCCGAAAGTTGATGGAGCTCCGAATCTATGATTGGCATGTAATGATTATAAACGGGTTTTTCAGGAGCTGGGCCCAGAAACCATACAAGTATGAGTAGTAATGAGACCCCAAGTGCTACAATTGATTTTGTCCTCATTTGGCATTGGCGATATTGTACTCCATTGTTCTTCGAATAATAGAAGCCCTGTTAATAGCTTCAGAAGCAACTCTTCCTTCGAACATCTCATTCACAGTAGATGTAAAGAGCTCAATCCACTTGTCGAAATGCCTTGCAGTTAGTCTCTCTTTTTTATTAAGGCGTACATGTACTCCCATTACATCACCCTGAAAACCTGGCTTTCCTAATAAAATAGATTCCCAGAACTTATAAATTTTCGGCATATGCACTTCCCAGTCAAGTTGTGCCACATCGTTAAAAATATAACCAATAACGTCATTGGCCTTCACTTTCTCATAAAACATATCAATAAGTGCCTTAATGTCCTCTTCCGTTGAAATATCTTCCTTCATCAGAGTTTATGTTTGAAACGAGTGTAAGCAGCTTTCTCCAGGTCTTCCCTGTCTCCGGGGTGTGAGATTTCAATCAGACGTCTGGCACGTTCTCTCAGTGTCTGGCCATACAAATCAGCCACTCCGTACTCTGTAGCCACATAATGAACGTGCGCTCTTGTAGTTACCACACCAGCACCCTGTTTTAAGTAAGGTACAATTTTACTAACCCCTTTCTTTGTACGGGAAGGTAAGGCAATAATTGGCTTTCCTCCTTCACTCAAGGAAGCCCCCCGAATGAAATCCATTTGGCCTCCAACTCCAGAATAGATGCGTGTACCAATGGAGTCTGCGCAGACCTGTCCGGTAATATCAATTTCGATAGCGCTATTAATACTTGTCACCTTGGGATTTTGCTTAATGACACTTGAATCATTCACATATTCAATATCTTTTACACGTACCATTGGGTTATCATCCACAAAATTATATAGCTCTCTGGAGCCTAATAAAAAGCCTGTAACTATAAAACCAGGATGCTTAACCTTATACTTTCCTGTAATTACCCCCTTTTCTACTAAAGGCAAAATGCCATCAGAAAACATCTCTGTATGAACTCCAAGGTCCTTATGATTGCCCAGGTAATTCAATGTAGCATCAGGTATAGCTCCAATCCCCATTTGAAGTGTA
Source organism: Cyclobacteriaceae bacterium (assembly GCA_020436145.1). Lineage (GTDB taxonomy): Bacteria > Bacteroidota > Bacteroidia > Cytophagales > Cyclobacteriaceae > JAKISE01. Next base: position 13,540 of record JAGQYJ010000007.1, read on the forward strand.
GCTCCATCTTCAATTATCCCGGCTACATGTTGACCAATTTGCATTTCAATTTCGGTAAGTTCATGCCCTCCGTACTCCTGAATAGGCTCATCACAAAAACAGTAAGCATCCAGCTTATCTATATGAATTTGGCCATCGCCATGAGTCCGTGGCATTTGGGGGTTAATTTGCGCTATAACCAGACGAGACACCTCTATGGCCGCCAATGTTGCTTCTATGGAAATACCAAGGGAGCAATATCCATGTTTGTCAGGTGGAGACACTTGAATTAATACCACATCCAAAGGAATTCTACCACGCCTGAACATAATAGGAACCTCGCTAAGAAAGCAGGGAATAAAGTCCGCTCTTCCGTCCTCTACCGCCTGTCTTACATTGGGCCCAAGAAACATAGCATTCAGGTGAAACGACTCACTATATTCAGGGTTTGTATAAGAAGCATCTCCTTCGGTGTGTAAATGAAAAATTTCTACTCCACGTAACTCGCTTGCCCTGTTTACAAGTGCTTTTACCAGCGCCTGAGGGGTTGCGGCTGCAGAGTGAATATATACTCTGTCACCTGACCGTATACCCGCTACGGCCTGCTCCGGAGTAAGCTTTTTTTTAGGTGTCATGCTGTTTGAATTTCCGCCTCAAAAGTACATGGGCAAGCACCGAAAGGAAAGAAAAAAACAGTATTTTCGCTTATCAAAATTAAACCAGTGAAGTACGATATTATTATAGTTGGAGCAGGCATTGTAGGTTTGGCAACAGCCCTTAAATTAAAAGAGAAAAAGCCCGAATTAAGTGTTATTATTCTTGAGAAAGAAAAGGATATTGCCATGCATCAAACGGGGCATAATAGTGGTGTAATTCACTCGGGTTTGTACTACAAACCGGGTAGTAAAAAGGCTGTTAATTGCATAAAGGGATACCATATGCTAATTGACTTCTGTAATGAACATAAAATAGACTATGAGCTTTGCGGAAAGGTAGTTATAGCAACACAGGAGAGCGAGCTTCCTGAGCTTGAGAAGTTATACAATCGAGGCATTGAAAACGGGCTTGAAGGGTTAAAGATGCTGAACTCAGAAGAGATCAGGGAATATGAGCCACACGTGAATGGTCTTAAAGGGTTTCATGTTCCACAGACCGGAATTGTTAACTATGAAGTGGTGGCTAAAAAGATGGCGAAAGTCTTTGAATCAGAAGGAGGTATTGTTGAATTGAATACAAAAGTTACCTGTGTCAGCAAAAGTGAAAGTTCTGTTTCTGTGAATACGGCAAAAGGAATAGTTGAAGGAAAATACCTTGTTAATTGTGCAGGCCTTTATTCAGATAAGGTAGCCCGTTTTAACGATGACCATGCTCCTATTAAAATTATCCCTTTTAGGGGCGAATATTATAAGTTGCGTAAGGAAAAGGAGTACCTGGTTAAAAACCTTGTGTACCCGGTACCAGACCCCAACTTTCCATTCCTGGGCGTGCACTTTACACGTATGAAAAAGGGAGGTGTAGAAGCCGGCCCGAATGCCGTACTAGCCTATAAAAGAGAAGGTTATAAAAAATCACAAGTTAGTGTAAAAGAGTTTTGGGAAACGTTAACCTGGCCTGGTTTTATGAAAGTAGCCAAAAAATACTGGAGAACCGGAATGGGAGAATTTTACAGATCCTACTCGAAGAAGGCTTTTACCAAAGCGCTGCAAAGATTAATACCGGAAATTAGGGAAAGTGATTTGGTTGAAGGAGGTTCCGGAGTTCGTGCGCAAGCATGCGATAAAAATGGTGGCTTGCTGGACGATTTTGCAATTATTGAAAATCACAGAACTGTGAATGTGTATAATGCACCTTCACCTGCTGCTACATCTTCTCTTTCCATTGGTGATACTATTGCTGATATTACACTAAAGCATTTCAATTGATATGTTCTCTAAAGAAGAACTGGAAAGATATAGCCGTCATTTTGTTCTTCCCGGATTTGGAGAAGGAGCTCAAAAACAATTGAAGAAATCAAGTGTGCTTGTTGTGGGTGCCGGAGGCCTTGGTGCTCCTTTATTGCAGTATTTAACAGCAGCAGGTGTTGGCAAAATAGGTATTATTGATTTCGATTTGGTAGAACTTTCCAACCTGCAAAGACAAGTATTATTCAATACATCCGATACTGGTAAGTACAAGGCAGAAATTTCTGTGCAACGCCTTCAGCAGTTAAACCCATATGTAGAATTTAAAGTCTACAAGGAACGGCTAACCAGCCATAATGCACTGGCTATTATTGACAATTATAATGTTGTTGCCGATGGGTCGGACAATTTTCCGACACGTTATCTGGTAAATGATGCATGTGTTATAGCCAATAAACCACTGGTTTATGGTTCCATTCATGCCTTCGAAGGACAATGTAGTGTACTCAACTACCAGCAAGGTCCAAATTATCGTGATATTCATCCGAATCCTCCTGATCCTGAATCGGTACCTAATTGTGCAGAAGGTGGCGTTTTGGGTGCTTTGGCAGGTATCATTGGCTCTACAATGGCTGTGGAAGCTATCAAATTAGCTGCAGGGCTGAAACCTGGTCTGGCCGGTAAGCTCTTTCTTTTTGACAGCCAGCATTATTATAATGATGTTATTAACCTGGGAGCCCCTAACCCACAGAACAGACTAACACAGTTAGTTGATTATGAGGCATTTTGCTCCGGGCAATCAACGCATGAAGAAAATAGCCCCAAATCCGTCTCGGCTTATGAGTTGAAAACATGGTTGAATGAGAACAAAGAAGGTGTTGAACTTGTAGATGTCCGTGAGATATTTGAACGAACAATAGGCCACATAGGTGGTATCCATATTCCATTGTCAAGCATAGCGTCAAGAAGTAATGAAATACCTAAAAAAGGAAAAGTGGTCTTTTATTGTTCTGGTGGTGTGCGCAGTGCTCACGCAATTGAACAACTGGCAAGCCACTCAAATTATAAGAATTTTTATAATTTGGAAGGAGGGCTCTACGAATGGAGAGCTATCTAGACATTGAATAATAAAGAATGCCCGGGAGATATACTATAACCGCTGAGCCTGAAATACTACAATCGAGATTTAATGTTACGGTGCCGGAAGCTTATAAGAAGAGGTATAATGCCGCTCCAACTCAAGCGCTACCAGTCATAATTTCTTCCGAGCCTGATCAATTGCTTTACCTCTATTGGGGTTTGATACCTTCCTGGTCAAAAAACAAGGACGTAGCCACAAAGCTTATTAATGCCCGGGCTGATTCTTTACTGGATAAAGTTTCATTCAAAAAGTCTTTTGAAACAAGAAGATGCATTGTGCCTGCTGACGCTTTCTATGAATGGAAGCCGGTAGGGAAAAAATCTAAAATACCTTATAGAATAGGACTAAATTCCAATGAGCTTTTTTCCATGGCAGGGCTATGGGAAAGCTCAGAAAATACAAATGGGCAGGAAATCCAGACATTTACAATTATCACTACCGAGGCCAATAGTTTGGTAGCACAGGTGCATGACAGAATGCCGGTGCTGCTCACCAAAGAAACTGAAAAAATATGGATGAATGCCGATGAAAAAATGGAAACATTACTACCCCTATTAAAGCCGTTTGAAAACAGTGCCATGACATCCTATGCAGTGTCTTCCAGGGTTAACAATGTAGCGAACGATGGGCCTGATTTGATAACCCCTGTTCCGCCTGCCGACCAGTTTGGCAATTATTCCCTGTTCGATTAGCAATGTAATTTATTTGATTGTTATTTAGGCACAATTGCTGTAATTTGCTTAAAAATAGAGAAAATATGAATTCTAAGATAGTTGGAGTTGGTCATTATGTACCTGAAAATGTGGTAACAAACGATGATCTGGCTCAATATATTGATACATCGGATGAGTGGATACGCGAGCGAACGGGGATACAGGAAAGGCGATGGTTTAACCCTGATAAAGATACTGTTGCCAACATGGCAACAAGAGCTACTAAGATGGCTCTAGAGCGTGCAGGAATGGAAGCAAAGGAAATTGAATTCATAGTTTTTGCTACCATAACACCAGACTACTTTTTTCCTGGTTCTGGTGTTTTATTGCAACGTGAATTGGGCCTCCAAGGCATTGGAGCTATAGATATTCGAAATGCGTGTTCAGGTTTTATTTACGGGCTTTCCACAGCTGATGCTTTTATTAAATCTGGCATGTATAAAACAGTTCTTGTAGTAGGTGCTGAAATTCAATCTTCAGCTCTTGACAAAACCACTGCAGGGCGAAACACCAATGTAATTTTCGCTGATGGAGCTGGTGCTGCTATTTTGCAAGCCACGGATGAAAAGACTGGCGTTTTGACTACTCATCTACACGCAGATGGTGACTATGCCGAAGAATTATATGTAAAAGATCCTGGAAGCAGTCGTAAAGTACGTTTAAGCCCGGAACTTATCGCTGGCGATAGCTTTAAGGTTTATATGAACGGCAATGGGGTTTTTAAACATGCGGTAGTGAGGTTCGAAGAAGTTATTCATGAAGCACTTGAAAAAGCGGGTAAAAGTACTGAAGACATAGATTTACTTATTCCTCACCAAGCCAATTTAAGAATTAGTCAATTCATTCAGCGTAAGCTAAAACTACCGGACGAAAAAATATTTAACAACATTATGTATTTGGGAAATACCACTGCTGCGTCTATTCCTATAGCGCTTAGCGAAGCAGTAGATCAGGGCAGAATTAAAAAAGGAGAATTGCTCTGTCTGGCAGCC
>JAGQYJ010000007.1:18362-44776 GCA_020436145.1 Cyclobacteriaceae bacterium
CTATCATCTCAAGCACTTTTTCGTCTTTGGGGTAATTAACAGTCCTTAATACATATTTAATAGCTTCTGTTCGGGCACTCGCTTTTGTATTCGCCAGAATTATATTCCATGGACAGGTTGCAACACTTGTATGGGCAAACATCGTGTTCTTATAATAGGTATAATCGTCCCAAAGCTCAATTGCCTTGTCATCCACCGGGCTTAACTTCCATTGTTTCAAAGGGTCCTTTCGTATTTCCTTAAAACGTTTTTCCTGCTCTTCTTTGGAAATGGAAAACCATAATTTAATAATCTGGATACCATCACTACGTAACATATGCTCAAAATCTCCAATTTGAGCCATATATTCACGGTACTGCTTCTGAGAGCAATACCCGTTTACCGGTTCAACCACGGCCCTGTTATACCAACTTCTGTTAAAAAAGACAATCTCTCCGGGACTTGGCAACTGTAATACGTAACGCTGAAAGTACCATTGCCCCTGCTCTACCAGTGTGGGTGCGGGTAGTGCAACTACACGTAAAAGACGTGGATTCATATGCTCAATAAAACGCCTTATAGATCCACCCTTGCCCGCTGCATCTCTGCCTTCAAACAAAATAGCAACCCGTTGCTTCTTTTCAGAGACCCATTTTTGCATTTTAATAAGCTCCTCATGCAAGTCAATAAGTCTTTTGAGATACTTTGTTCTTCTAAGCGCTTTTTTAATATTCACAGGATCATCCCTGAACAATTCAATCATGCCCTGTTTGGAACTAAGAAGCTTAATATCCTTTTCTGTAAGCTTTTCAACTAATTTATTATTCATCCTGCTAATCAATTAATTCAATGGACCTATAGAATCTGCTCACAATTGTAGGGTCCGGATTTATCAAATTCCCTGCTTCTTCTTTCCCTTCGTATTCCATTAAAGAAAGCACGTACCGCATGCTTTCCAGGCGAGCTGTTTTTTTGTTATCAGATTTTACAATTACCCAGGGGCTATAGGTGGTATGCGTGCGGCTGAACATAGCCTCCTTATACCGGGTAAACTTATTCCAAAGCTCAGTTGCTTTTTCATCCACCGGGCTTATTTTCCACTGCTTTATGGGTGTTACTCTTCGCGATTCAAACCTTGAGCTTTGCACCTCTTTTGATACTGAAAACCAAAGCTTTATAATGGTAATTCCATCTTCATAGATCATATGTTCAAACTCAGGAACCTGACGCATAAATTGCTCGTACTGATTCTTGTCACAAAAGCCCATTACCGGCTCCACTACAGCCCTGTTGTACCAACTTCTGTCAAAAAACACAATTTCGCCCGGATTAGGCAATTCCTTTACATAACGTGTAAAATACCACTGCCCCTGTTCAACAACAGTTGGCTTATCCAAAGCAACCACGCGCATTGATCGTGGGTTTAAATGCTCTACAAATCTGCGAATAGTGCCCCCCTTTCCTGCAGCATCGCGCCCTTCAAATACAATTGCTACCCGCTTGCCGTTTTCTCTAATCCAGCTTTGCATTTTGATGAGTTCTGCCTGAAGCTTACGCAATTCCCATTCATACTGAAGATGCGCAAGGGTTTTTTCATATTTGATATCCTTCTTCTTACAAAGATTTATCAAATCTTCCCGCGATTGCACGGTAGCAAGGTCTTCAATTGAAAATGTATTTTGAATTTCAGGTTCCATAAAAAATCACACCGTTCTTATTTGTATCAGCTTCTTTAAAGTTAATCAATTCAAAATGCTTCCAAAAATCTTTGCGAACCCAATAGATAATCTATCGAACTTTATTATAAGTTAATCCCAATGCATTCATCATTTTGGTAAAGATGGCTGTATTCTCATACACGCCACTAAACGTTTCGGAACCTGGTCCAATAGCAAACACCGGTACAAGCGTGGTTGAGTGTCCAGTGGTTGAAAAGGAAGGAGCAATTGTATTATAATCACCTTTCATCTTATCGGCATGGTCAGCAGCGAGTGTAAATCCGCCTGTCTCGTGGTCAGCGGTAACTATTACCAATGTCTCAGGGTGCTGTTTGGAATAGTCGAGCACGGCACCAATAGTATGGTCGAAATCAATTTCTTCACTTATAAGATATTCAGCATTATTAACGTGCCCTCCCCAATCTATTTGAGAACCTTCTATCATAAGAAAGAATCCTGCCTGGTTTTGACTAAGGATTTCAATGGCTTTCATTGCCGAAGGCATTAACATTTCCCCCCTGCCTTGTGCATAAGGAGGCATTTCGTCAGGAGCTAATAGGGCAGCAACTCTACCATTATGTACTTCATTTATTCCTGTTGTGTCAAAAAATACCCTGTATCCCTTTGCAGTCAATGAGTCTGCTAAATTAACTCCATCCTTTCGATCAGTAAAGAATTGTTTTCCACCACCTATAAAAACATCTATATCAGTTTTTAAAAAATCAGAAGCAATCTCCTCCTGCATTTGCCGGCTTGGTTGGTGGGCAATAAACGATGCAGGGGTTGCATGGGTTATTGCACTTGTAGCTACTAAGCCTGTAGCCATACCTGCATCTTCTGCATACTCAAGAATGGTCCTTTCGGGTATAGTATCTGCGTTAACACCAATAGCTCCATTATATGTTTTTTTTCCTATGGAGAAAGCAGTTGCACCTGCAGCGGAGTCCGTTATTTTATGTGAAGCAGAGGAAGTTCGGGATAATCCGATAACTGGAAATCTCCAGAAATTGGTAGAATCTTTTTGATAATAGAATGCAGAAGAAACCTGGGAAAGGCCCATGCCGTCACCTATCATTAAGATTACATTCTTAGGCTTTTGGGCTTTCAATTCATTAGTTTGAATTTGAGGCGAAGTGTTGCATGCCCAGCTAAAAAATATAATTAGTACTACCTTTATAACTTTCATCGGTAATTTAGTTTGGTACCGCAATTTGCGCAAAATATTACCCATAACAAAGGAGAAAGAATATCGTTAGTTTAAGAAATCATTAACAGGTAGAATAGATGAGTAAACGGAGTTTTTTTAGAGTGACCGGCATCACCTTTTTAGTAATCATTATTGCTGCAGCAGCTCCCAATTCACGATATTTTGAGATTGCCAAAAATATCGAAATCTATTCGGCATTGTATAAAACCATCAATGAGATATATGTAGATGAGGTAAATCCTAATAAGCTTCTGAACACTTCGGTCGAGACCATGCTGAGCAACCTTGATCCGTACACGGTTTATATATCCGAAGACAAAATCGAAGATTTTAGAACAGAAAGTACAGGTGAATACGGAGGAATTGGCGCTTCAACGGTTCGCCTCAATGGCAGGGTTTTTATATCCATGGTTGTAAATGATGGCCCTGCTGATAACGCAGGTATAGAAATAGGTGATGAAGTAATTACAGCTGCCGGGGTACCTGTGCTCGGAAAAACAAACGATGAGTTAAACCAACTGGTAAGAGGACAAGCCAAAACAAGTGTGCTCCTGGGTATTAAAAAGAATGGTCAGGACAACGTTGAAGACTTAAGTGTAATACGCGATAAGATAACCATTGAAAACGTTCCATATTTTGGTATGGTAGATGAAAATACCGGCTATATTAAGTTTACAACCTTTACTGCCAATGGAGCCAAAAATATTACTAAGGCACTCAAGGATTTAAAAAACCAGGGTGCTACCTCTGTCATTCTCGATTTGAGAGATAACCCCGGAGGTCTGCTCAATGAAGCAAGGGATATTTGTAACCTGTTTATTCCTAAGGGAAAGCTGGTGGTATCTACCAAGGGTAAACGTCCTGAGAATTCAAGCGAATTTAAAACACTTAATGCCCCATTAGACCTGAAAATACCGGTTATTGTTCTGGTAAACCATTCCAGTGCCAGCGCTTCGGAAATTGTAGCAGGCACATTGCAGGATTACGACCGGGCGGTAATTATGGGTCAAAAATCATATGGCAAAGGACTGGTGCAAAACGTACGCCCGCTTTCCTATAATGCACAGCTTAAGGTAACTATTGCCAAATATTATACCCCAAGTGGCAGGTGCATTCAGGCCCTTGATTATACCCACCGCAACGAAGACGGCAGTGTGGGTACCATAGCCGATTCATTAAAGACATCTTTTAAAACTGTTAACGGGAGGACTGTTTACGATGGTGGTGGTGTCGATCCTGACGTACTTTTGCCTGATAAAGAATGGCCTTCTTTACTTGTCGAATTGGTAAAACAAGGGAAGATATATACTTATGCCAATGTTTTTAAGCTGGCAAATCCTACTATAGCTGAACCTAAAGAATTCAATTTAACAGATAAACAATTTGAGGATTTTGTCAATTGGATAGAAGCGGATACAATTACCTATGAAAGTACTGCACAAAAGAAATTTGATGTGATTGAGGAGCTTTCAAAGAACCTGAATGAACAGTCTGAATTATATGCATCTACTTTGGCTGAAGTGAAAAGTGGGTTAGAACAACCGGTATCAAGCCAGTTGTATGCCATTAAGAAAGATATAGAAAGAACGCTTGAGGCAGAGATTGCCTTAAGATACTATAGCGAAGAAGGTGGAATTCAGGCAAGCCTGGCAGACGATTTTGAGGTAAACCGTGCCAGAGAGCTATTAAAAAATCCCGCCCAGTACAAGAAGATACTAAGCGGGATTAAATAGTATGTTAAATCAGATCCTAGCGGATAAATAATAACTCTCTGTATTTGGGAAGCGGCCAGTCCTCATCATCTACCAGCAGTTCCAGTTTATCAACCGATCTTCGAATTTTATCAAAATACTTGTGTTTAATACTATCGCAATAGGCAATAGCCTTCTCTTCGCCATCTTCAATTTGGTTAACACGTTTCCTTTCTTCCACCATTGCTTCCACATCTTTTACCAGGTCGTTTAAATAACCGGAAATCGCTGAAATGGTTGATTTTACATGTGAATTATCCAAACCAAGCTCAGAAAGTCCTTTGGCATTTTCTATTAACTTATTTTGGTACTTAATAGCTGTAGGAACGATATGATTCAGCGCCAAATCACCCATTGAGCGGGCTTCAATCTGCACCTTCATTATATAGTTTTCATAGTTAATTTCATTCCTTGCCTCAAGCTCAGCTTTAGTCAACACATTAAACTTATCATAAAGCTTAACTGTTGTATCACTTACAAAGGCTGCAAGTGCCTTAGGTGTATCTTTTACGTTTGGCAACCCACGCTTTTCAGCCTCTTTCACCCATTCTTCTGAATAACCATCTCCTTCAAAACGTACGGCTTTAGACCCTTTAATATATTTTCTCAGTACTTCCACAATAGCTAAACGCTTATCTTTACCTTTTTCTATCAAGGCATCAACCTCGTTGGCAAAATCATTCAAAACATCAGCTACGATCAGGTTTAAAGCAGACATTGGCGAAGCCACATTGGCATCAGAGCCAACTGCTCTGAACTCAAATTTATTGCCAGTGAAAGCAAACGGTGAGGTACGGTTCCTGTCGGTGTTGTCAAGTATAATGGAAGGTATTTTATCAATACCCAGTTTCATGTACATGTTGTCACCCTTTTCTACCTTAATATTTCCATTTGTCTCAAGTTCATCCAGAACGGCCGAAAGCTGTGAACCAATAAACACGGACATAATAGCCGGAGGAGCTTCGTTAGCACCTAGACGGTGATCATTTCCTGCCGAGGCAATACTTGCTCTCAACAGTTCAGCATGATCATAAACAGCTTTAATAGTACAAACAAAAAATGTCAGGAATTGAAGGTTCTCACGGGCACTGCTGCTTGGCTGAAATAAATTAACTCCTGTATTTGTAATCAATGACCAGTTATTGTGCTTACCATTACCGTTAAGCCCTGCAAATGGTTTTTCATGAAAAAGGACTTTTAAGTGGTGTCTGACAGAAACACGATTCATCACATCCATAAGCAACTGGTTATGGTCTGTAGCAACGTTTATTTCCTCAAATAAAGGTGCCACTTCAAACTGGCTTGGTGCCACCTCATTATGACGTGTACTTACAGGAATTCCCAATTTAAGTGCTTCAATTTCAAAGTCCTTCATAAAATCATACACCCTGCTTGGAATGGAACCAAAATAGTGGTCGTCCAATTGCTGCCCACGTGCAGGACTATGCCCAAAAACAGTACGGCCACTCATCACAAGGTCAGGCCTTGCATCATGTAATGCTTTATCAATCACAAAGTACTCCTGCTCACAACCAAGAGATGGAACTACCTTACTTACACTTTTGTCAAAATACTGGCACACCCTAACCGATGCTTTATCCACTGCTTCCATTGCTTTGAGCAAGGGGGCTTTATAATCCAAAGCTTCACCGGTATACGAAACAAAAACTGTAGGAATACAAAGTGTTCTGCCCATAATAAAAATAGGTGAACTGGGATCCCAGGCAGTATAACCACGTGCTTCAAATGTACTTCTTATACCACCATTTGGGAAGGAAGAAGCATCAGGCTCCTGCTGAACCAACGTACTTCCTTTAAGGCGCTCTATTCCAGTAGATGCATCAAAAAAAGAATCATGCTTTTCAGCGGTAGCTCCTGTTAGAGGCTGAAACCAGTGCGTATAGTGTGTGATACCTTTGGATACTGCCCAGGATTTAGCCGCAGCAGCAACTGCATCAGCAGAATCAGTATCAATTGACTCACCCTTTTCTATTGCCTGCTTTACCCTTTTATAAACGTCCGGAGCAAGCGCCTGACGCATCTTTGCAAGATCAAAAGAGTTTTCGCCAAAATAATCAGAAACCTTGTTAGAATCAGCCTCTACGCGTACTGCGGGCCTGTTTTGTACCTCCTCAAGTGCTTTAAATCGTAAATGTGCCATGTTTTGTTTTATTGGGTTTAATTCGAACCCAAAACTAGCAATTCATTTAGTCAAAAAACAAAACATGGGTCATAAATTAACCGTCAATTTCAAAATTTATAATTTGTTTTAATAGAGCCGATAAAAATGCAGTCGTAGAAAGAATTTTATAGAAACAGGGCCATGATGATAATACTCTTTCGAATTTGTTCTTATGAATTCAAACAGTAATTTGGAGCTATAGTATGTTAGATATTTACAATCACCTAAGGTCCTGAACATTATGACATCAAGAATTAAGACTCTGCTTAGTATTTTGTTTTTATTCAGTATTGCATGTGCACCTGTAAAGGAGGAAACCAAAGAGTCTTCCAAAAATCTAAGGGTGCCTTCCTGGGCAAAAGATGCCATTTGGTATCAGATATTTACAGAAAGATTTAACAATGGCGACAACACAAATGACCCAACATTGGCAAGCATAGAGGGATCATGGCCACATACATTTAGTGATGACTGGAAAGTTATGGAATGGACCTCAGATTGGTATCAAGCTGACAGTAATTACAATTCACCCAAAGGGTATTACGATTTTGGGATTCAGTCCAGACGATATGGTGGTGATCTACAAGGAATTCTGGACAAGCTCGACTACCTGGAAGAGCTGGGAATTAATGCTGTTTACATTAACCCGCTAAATGATGCGCCATCACTCCATAAATACGATGCGCGTAATTTCAGGCATATTGATATAAACTTTGGTCCTGATCCAAAAGGTGATGTAGAAATAATGGAACAAGAAGACCCTGCTGATCCGGAAACCTGGAAGTGGACAAATGCCGACAAGCAATTTCTGGAGCTGATTAATGAACTGCACAAACGTAATATCCGGATTATTCTTGATTATTCATGGAATCATACAGGAGTAAAATTCTGGGCCTGGCAGGATGTTTTGGAAAATGGAAAAGAATCAAAATATGCTGACTGGTATGAGATCAAACAGTTTGATAATCCCAATACACCAGAAAATGAATTTGAGTATACAGGTTGGGCCGGTGTTAAAGATCTGCCCGAGCTTAAAAAGGTTGATGTTGAAAACAGGGTACATGGAAAACCCTACAAAGGCAATATATATGATCCTATAAAACAGCATATTTTCAATGTTTCCAAACGCTGGCTTGACCCAAATGGCGATGGTAATTTTGAGGATGGTGTTGATGGATATAGACTGGATGTTGCGGATCAGATTGGAATGGATTTCTGGAGAGATTATCGTAGGTTCGTTCGTTCAATCAACCCTGAGTGTTACCTAATTGGTGAAATTTGGTGGGAGAAATGGCCGGATGTAATGATGGATCCCAGGCCCTATGTTATAGACGGGGATATTTTTGATGCAATAATGTTTTACCAGGCGTATAAGCCAGCCAGAGATTTTTTTGCAAAAACAATAGGATATGCCGGAGCCGAAAGACTGAAGGAAGAATGGGATCGCGCAACTTATGGAATTCCGGCTGCAACAATAAAAGGCATGATGATGATGAGCGCTTCTCACGACTCTCCTCGCCTTTTAACCTCATTTTTTAACAAGGGCAAATACAAATTCCAGAGTAAACCAGGGGATAATGCAACCTATATAACCGGCAAACCCGATGAAGAAACTTATAATCGTGTAAAACTTTACCTTACCTATCAGTTTAGCATGCCGGGAGCCCCACAGATATGGAATGGTGATGAAATGGGTATGTGGGGTGGTGATGATCCCGACTGCCGAAAACCTCTTTGGTGGAATGGGTTGACCTTCGAAAATGAAAGTTCAGATCCGTTCAAATCTGAAAAAGCATCCTATCAGGTAGGCTTCAATCAAAATCTAAACGATTATTATAAACAGTTAATACGATTAAGAAATGATAACCCTGTTTTAAGGAATGGAGAACTGCGTTTTGTTAAAGCTGAGGGCGATTTGCTAATCATTGAAAGAAGTTCTGAAAAGAAAAAGGTCATTTTGGTTATTAATAACTCTAATGACAAAATAGAATTACCCGGGAGCATAAATATTAGAGGCAGAGACCTGCTTACAGAAAAGGAGATAGTACTTACAGAAGGAGGTGTACTAAACGCATTAAGCGCCCTTATTATAAAGGTTCAGTAATACTGCTTAATAGGGTTGTCAGAAAAGAAGCAGCCAGATTAGGTAACCTTTCCCATTTGGTTAGTTCGATTCTTTGGCTCAACTTGATGAAATCAGCATGTATAATGTTCGACTCATCCACTTCGGTAGCTAAAACATAATTGTCTGATCCATAATGGTAGTGCCAGGGGGTTTTGCCAATGCTTACATAGAGCCCTTTCTTCTTTAGCTTGTCAAAATTATTAATCAAAAACCTGCGGTAAAGCTCCAATGAACGTCCCTGCAAGTGCAGAGTACAACTAAAAAAATTGCCCCACCAGAACATTGTTCGAAAGGCAAAAATATCTTCATTACTGAAACAGGCAGGGTAATCCAACACAAGGTAGGGCAAACCAAGATAGTTCTCTCCTTTAGAAATTTTACCTGCATTCTTATCTACATTGTAAGGAAACGAAAAACCACTTTCGTTTGCTCTTTTGCTTAATTTATCCCTGGTATCCACAAGTAACTGTTTCATTTTATCAATTACCTCAACCTTGGTAAGCAAGAAATCGGTATCAGAAAACACATTAAATTCTTTTTCAGAGAAGAGCATAGGTTGTAAAAATAGATTGATTTAGTAACTTCACCCCAATGGAAATTATCATTCTAAATCTATTCTATATCATTTTGCTGATTACTCTTTTACGAAGAGCTATAGTGCAAATAAGGAGTACATCTCTTTCACAGGTACTTCGCTCCAACGATGCCGCTTTGCTCCTGCTATTGATAATAATTGGTGCAGGCCCAGTCGCATTGTTTTCAACGGGTATAGTTGGCAAATCACCACCTGTTAATGGTATTCATCCTAAATGGCAGTTCATTATCAGTGTTTTTATGTCATTGCTTATTTCAGGGGTCTGGATGATGTACATTAGAAAAATTGATATTTACGAAAAAGAACGCTGGAAACATGTATTCATCACATTTATACTTGGTGTACTATTCAGCCAGTTAGCCGTATTTGGCTATGGCTTGTTTTCCAGCTTTGGTATCCGTCTTAATGGCTATCCCATAAACGATCTGCTATACTCTGTTGGAGTTATTGGAGGATTGGAAGAAGCCGTAAAAATAATCCCCTTCCTGTTATTGCTAAAATATAGCAAGGCTGCTGACGAACCCTATGATTTCATATTGTATCCCAGCGTTTCTGCATTGGGTTTTGCGTTTGCAGAGAACATTATGTATATCAACAACAGTGGGCTAATTAATATTGGTGGGCGTGCCTTGTACTCTACTGTGGCTCATATGGTGTTTTCATCTGTTGTTGGCTATGGAATGTTGCTTTACAGGTTCAGATTTCCCAAGCGTACAAGGTGGGTTGGTTTCTTCACGTTCTTTGCCATTGCAGCAATAATGCACGGATTCTACGATTTCTGGCTTATTAATTATTTTGTAAGCTTCTATTCATTTCTTACAACTGTTTTTTTTCTTATAACTATTCACATATGGTTTATCCTTAAAAATAATGCTGTTAATATCTCAAATTATTATGATCCCAGGCTTACCCTGGATAATGATATGCTCAAATGGTACCTCGTGTTATCACTTTCATCAATATTAATGATAGGTTACATAATTGTGAGCCTTGTATATGGAGTAGAGTCAGGTAACAGATATTTGCTTACCTCGTGGATTGCTTACGGGTATATGGTACTCTACCTTACGCTAAGTTTTAGCAGATATAAAATCAAGCACGGAAGACTTTCTCAAATAAAAGTGCCATTCGATTTCTTTATTCCCAAACCATTAAAGAAAAATACCTGACAATAACTTAATTAGCTTTGCTATGGAATTAACAATATCTACTCCTGCCTTACTTTTTCCTGCCATTACACTCCTTTTGCTTGCCTATACCAATCGCTTTCTGGGGCTTGCAACACTTATTAGGGGACTGCACGCCAAGTTTAAAACAGACCCTTCTCACAAGGTAATCTATGGACAGATAAAAAACCTGCGTTCCCGCCTTACCATGATTCGTTATATGCAGGCTTTTGGTGTGCTTAGCTTTGTATTCACAGTTATTTGCATGTTTCTTTTATTCAAAGAATTAAATTACTGGGCAAATATTGTTTTCGGGCTTAGCTTGATTTCACTACTCATTTCCTTGATCATTTCACTTGTTGAAATACAGGTTTCAACGAAAGCTTTAAATCTTGAATTAAGTGATATGGAGGGATAGGTCGGACCTTCTAAGGTTTAAAATAGACTCCAACCGAATACGTAGGATTGGCAAAAATAAGTTTGCCCCATGCTGCAGTACCAAGAGTACCAGAAACACCCCACTTATCCGAAATCTTAAACGACAACTCAGGATTAATTGCCAAATATTCAGCGTTATTGGCAAACAAGCTTGTGCCTGCTGTGTTAAAATTAGGTTCTCCATTCATAAAAGAATGCACTCCGTATATTCTTAGCACTGCAAATACAAAACCGACTTCTGACCCAACTTCCAAACCATACCTGAACTCATCTGAAAACCCACCGGTGCGATTATTAAAGGCAATAAACGCATTTGTATATGGATAAATTTTGCCCACTTTAAAGCTTGTTCCGGCATCTATCTGAAGCATTTGATTAAATTCACCATCACCTGTCTGCAAAGTACCATCATATCCTCCCGAACTTTCTCCTAATGGCAGGCCAAGGAGCAAGCTTGCACTTACTGCAATTGGCTTACCCTGAGTAAGACCGTATTTTACAGATATATCCATGTCCCCTATTCCATTGATAGCGTCTCCGGGGTCCGTCACCTGCCCTGTTGTTCCTGATACCTGTTCATAAATTAGACTTCTGGCAAAAAAAGGCCAGTTTACTATACCTGTGAGTCTGTCGGTTATCCCATATTCGCCATAAATACTGGTAAAAAAAGATCCACGGGTACCATTTGGGTCAATCTCGCCAGTATTCGTAAAATGTTGATCAGCAACAATCCACATCTGGCTTAATTTATAATATCCTTTCCCTTTAGGCTGGGGCCATCCACCTCCTGCCCATACCTGGGTTTTCATAAACAAACAACAAATTACAAAAAGCAGCTTTCTCATAATCATGGCATAAATTGACCATTACCTACAGGTACATTAAAGGGTTTACAATAAAACAATACATAATCGTAGTCGGTTATGTGTACTGAAGGAGGCAGTGAATACTCTTGGGCTCCTGTAAATTGAGTAACTGCACCTACCTCGTAGGCATTGGCTTTTGTAGTAACATTATTCGACAGATAAACATACAATCCAGGTAATGCCGAGGTCGTATTAAAATCATCTGAAAAACGTAAGAACAAAGAACCTCCCTCCTCCTGTTCCAGAGAAACGGTTCCATCCAATGGATATGAACTTACGGTCGACAAAGTAGCTGAACGTGCATTTACAACTACACTGGTGTTTTCACCACTAACTAAAAGTATCGCATTTGATGCATCTTGAAAACTGGCAATGATTTCTGTTTCACCAGGCATAAGTGCCAGAGCTAAGCCACCTGTAGAAATTGAAACTATTTCTTCATTTGTACTTTTCCATTCTATGGTTGCTGGCACTTCCTGTCCGCTTTCATCATAGTATTTGGCTTCAAAAAGATAACTTTCTCCAACTTTAAGGCTATCAATAGGGTTTTTAATAGCTACACGAGGCGGAACCGTATCATCCACAATATCTGTTCCAATACATCCAAACAAACTGCTAATGAGTAGGGCAATGATTAATTTTTGCATCATGTGTTAAAAACTAAAATCTATCCTTTTAAGTTTCCAATTAAAACTGACCAAATGAATAAGACACTCCTTTGTCGGTCAGGTGACATAGAACAGAATAAAAAAAGCCCCGTCAGGGGCTTTAATATTTTGATTTAGTAATTACTTCAATCAATAAATAAATCCTCTGGTGGAATGACCTTCACATTTTTAATATTTATCCTCAAACCTTCAACCTCTTCATCAAGGTTAAACACTTCTTCCGGAAGACTTTCCCTTACAACATTTGAATAAGACATTGGTGACACTTTGTTCGTCAATAAACTATTTTTCAACGCCTCTGCTTCACCCTTATCTGTAATCATAGTAACGTACATATTATCTGTTTGAAGGTACTTGGCCGCAGCAGCGTTCACTTCTGCTAACGTAAGTTTACTAAGAGCAATATCCAGTTCACTTATATAGTTATTTAAACCATAGAATTTTGAATCGAGCAGGAAACCAAGTTGTTTATCAGGTGTTTGAATGTACAATTTGGTATAGCTTCTTAGGAACTGCCGGGTCAGCTCAAACTCTTCTTGGGTCAACCCTTCGTTTTTTACCCTTTCTATTTCATTAAGTGCCATACGTAATGCAAATTGAGCCTGTCCTGTTTCAATATCTTTAAGCTCCGAGTACTGAGATTTTAAACTATAGGCCGTTTGAACCGGTCGTATCCAGATGGCAAAATAGTTTTGGCTACGCGGGAAACCTGTCAAAGGTAGCTGGTTAC
Organism: Cyclobacteriaceae bacterium; assembly: GCA_020436145.1. Taxonomy (GTDB): domain Bacteria; phylum Bacteroidota; class Bacteroidia; order Cytophagales; family Cyclobacteriaceae; genus JAKISE01. Next base: position 31,788 of record JAGQYJ010000007.1, read on the forward strand.
TGCCTCCAGACTGATACCATTCAATATAAGTATAATCACCATAATTCATGGAACGTTGCTCCCGAATAAGCTGATAGAGCTTAGAATACGATTTTCTATGCTCGCCCAGATAAGAGTTTACTACCATCATTGCAGCCCAGTCTTCGGAAGCACGGTTGATGGCTAAAGGGTAACCCGTATAAATGGCGGTACCCAAGTTATTAGGCTTGGGCACTAATTCTACCTGAATACCATCCGGCATAGCCGGGGTCTCTACAACAGGTATATCAGGTTGGGTATCAGGAAGACTATTAATATCGGTCTTGATTTTACTTAGAAAATCTTGTGAATAATTACCGGCAATGCCAATAATTACATTATTTCTGGTAAAATAGGCTTTGTACTGGTTAACTACATCGTCACGGGTAATGGCTTTTATTCCATCTGCAGTACCAACTTTCATGTGTGCATAGCGGGTACCTGCGTACAGTTGCTCTTCCAGGGCCATTTTGCTAAATTCTTCATCAGAACTTGCCTTGATAACTTCAGTAATGTTAACCAATGTATTAGATTTCACTCGCTCAAAATCTTGCTCAGCAAATGAGGGGTGCAATAATACGCTTCTGATAATTTCATAAAACTGATCAGCAAAATCCTTATGCACCTGGAAAGTAATAGTGGTCATTTCCTTATCAGTAAAGGTACCATACGAAGCCGCCATGGGGTACAACAGGTTATCAATTTCCGATTTTGTGTAGGTGTCACTACCTGATTCAGATAGTAGTGCAGCAGTCAAATTCGTTAACCCTTCTTTACCCACAGGATCGGTAACTGAGCCGTTTTTAAACGCCAGTTTAACCACCACTTTGTTCGATTCCATAGGTAGTTCAACTACTTCCTGAGCCAAGGCATTAATACTAAAACTTATTAAAAATATATATACGAGCTTCTTCATATTACATGTCGGTTTTAAGGGTTTCAGGCTCAACGTATTCTTCATCGGCAGAAATAGTTGAAACTGTTAAATGCTGAGGAACAAAATAACGTTTGGCAACATCCATAACGTCCTCAGGGGTAATGTTATCGTATCGGGCATACGCCTTGTTTACACTGGCCGGATCGCCTGTAAGCCATGTGTACCATGACAGCGAATTGGCAATGGCATCCGGGCTGTCAATATCCATAGCATAATTATATTTAATATGGCTAATTGCCTGAGCCAAATCGGCCGAATCCACAGGTTCGGTTTTCAGCTTTTCCAGCACACCTTCTATCTCGTTTTTAATCTCCGTCATATCGTCCGGGTTCACCAGTACGGCATCAACCGACCAAAGACCAGGATCAACCATATCAAGACCACCGGCATCCAGTTGTCTTACCTTCCGTTCATCAACCACCAGTTTTTTATAAATGGGAGATTTTTCAGAAAAAGCAATACTTCCAATTACATCCAGAACTGCCATATCCTTGTTCTCTACCGAAAATGCGGGATCCTTATAATTCAATCCCAGCACAGGCGGGAAGTTTTTTTCCTGCACATGTGCATATCGGGTTTCGGTTTGCTCGGGTTCCTTTGGAATTTCCTGAGTGTAAGAACCATGTTCCCATGACCCAAAATATTCTTTTGCCAAAGCATCTACTTTATCGGGAGTAACATCTCCAACAACGATGATTGTACAATATTCCGGCCTGTAAAACCGGTTAAAGAATTCAAGCGAATACTCGTACTGGTTTGGCATATCTACTACATCTTCCCAAAAACCGATGGTTGTATGTGAGTAGGTGTGCTCAGTAAAGGCGGTATTGTACGTTTTTTCGTATAGTTTCATATAAGGACTTGAGTAATTCTTGGTGTACTCGCCCTTAACGGCACCTGCTTCCACTTTAAAGTCTGCTTCAGAATATTTCAGGTTCATAAAACGATCTGATTCCAGTTCAAACATCTTATCCAGCATACCTGCATTACCTGTCATATGATAAACGGTGCGGTCCCACCAGGTATTGGCGTTAGCTGCAGCCCCAATGGCCTTAAGTGCTTCACTGTATTGCTCTTTGGAATACTTCTCGGTTCCGCGAAACATCATATGCTCAAAAAAGTGAGCAAAACCGGTTTTACCAGGTTCTATCTCGTTGCGTGAGCCTGCACGTACCACAATATAAAATGAGGCCAGACCCGGGCTATTGTAGGGTACAGTAACTACATTCAAGCCATTCTCTAATTTAGCTTGATGAATTTCGTAAGGAAAAACACCTTGCTCCTCTTCCTTTGTAGGAGAACAGGAAATTGCAATAAATACGCAAAGCGTAATAACTATGATTTTATACTTCATATGAATTGTTTTTGATTAGCACTAAGTTACATTGAATAGCTTGATTGAACAGCCATTCAGGCGAGAATTACGCTAAACTGGTATTTAAAAACCGTTTTTGAGACGGGCTTCCCAATAGCTTGCTTCTTGCTCTTTCTTTATCCGTTGTTCAGCCTCCTCAGAGTTCAAAAAAACATCTGAGGTACCTTTGGAAGTAAGATGATACATTCCACAAAACTGGCACAAATAAAAAGATACAGGCCCATGCCTGTATCTTGCACGAGCCTTCACCAGAGCTTCTTCAGCTTCTTCCTTTGAGTTGTAACCAACTTTATTACTGGAGCACGTCACTCACTTAATCAATTTGTTGCTTTTTGTATTTATCGCCTTCCTTCACTCCATCCAATATCTGAATATTAATACCATCAGATATACCTGTTTTTATTTCTCTTTTCTCGAATTGCTGTTCACCCACCATAATTTCTATAAAGGGTTTATCCTCTTCATCAAATTTCATATCGCTTTCCTTAATAGCAAGCACATTTTCCAGGCTTTCCAAAACAATATCAGCGTTGGCTGAATAACCAGCACGGAGAAAATTATCCTCGTCTAATTGAACGGCCGCTTTGATTTCAAACTTAATAGCACCCTGATCCTCTACTCCTTTAGGTGAAATATATTCAAGTTTGGCATCAAAAGTTACAGAATCCAAAGCTCCAACTTTGAGCACAAGATTCATCCCCTCCTTAAGTTTTCCTACCTCTGCTTCATCTACCTTACCTTCAAAGATCATCTCATTCATATTGGCTATGGAAGCAATGGTAGTACCATCATTAAAGGTGTTCGATTCAATCACAAAAGATCCTTCCTTAACAGGAACATCTAATATCATTCCTGTGCTGGTAGCGCGCACCAGATTGGAAGCCATACCTTCCTTCTTAGAGGCTCCTTCCTTAATAAGATCCATATTATCTTCAGCCGCTTCCACTTCCTGCTGCGCCAGATTATATGATAACAAGTATTGATTATAATCAAATTCTGAAATTACCTGCTGTTCGAAAAGCTCTTTTTGCCTTCTCAATTCTTTTTCAGCATTCTTAAAATTAATCTTAGCTGTTTTTATACGAACTTCAGCATTGTTTAGCGCCACCACATTGGGTATAATCCTCACTTTAGCCACAATATCACCCGATTTAACATGCTCTCCGGCCTCCAGGTAAATCTTGTCAATCACACCTGATACCTGCGATTTAATGTCAATTTCTTTACGAGGAACAATGGAACCTGTAGCTACTGTTTTCTTTTCAATATTTGTAAAGAAGGGGCTATTTGTCTCATAAATAACCGGTGGCTTTTCAGATTTCTTATACAGGTAGTAGCCAGTTCCTGCAAAACTTGCTACAGCCAATAGGACGAGGAAGATGATTAAAATTCGTTTCATAATACGTTATTTGTTGTTCAATTTTGAGTTCTTAATTTACTGATATTCAATAATTTAATTAGTTTTACTTTATTCATTATGTATTGCTTCTATAGGGCTAATGGCAGCTGCCTTACGAGCCGGCATTATGCCGGCAAGGGCTCCACCTATTATAAGCAGGCATAGTGCCCCTATAGCAACTTTCATATCTACTTCCGGGGCTCCCATGATACCATCCTCAGGCACTGCTTTACCAATGGCTTCAATAAGAAATACACCAACTACCAGTGCCACATAGCCACCAATGGTAGTTAAAAATATAGACTCCTGAATTATAAGCGAAATTATAGAAAAAGGCGTTGCCCCAAGCGCCTTTCTAATACCAATTTCTTTGGTGCGTTCTTTAATAATGATAAGCATAATATTGCTTACACCAATAACACCTGCAAGCAAGGTGCTTATACCAACAAACCATGTGAAAAGGTTGATTCCTGTAAACAAACCGGAAATCTCCTCGTATTCTTCACGAAGGTTGAAATGACCGATAGCATCTACATCCAATGGGTGGATACTATGCTCTTTCTGCAGCATAGTTATTATTTGCGTTTCTACCTTTTCTACATCGTATCCTTCTTTTACCGAATAGCCATACCAGCCTACACGGTTACCATAATTAAAAGCCTTTTGAAATGTAGTAAATGGAATAAAAATTGTTTGAGTATCCCGGTCTGCCTGATCACCTGTTCTTTTAGAATCAAATACTCCTACTACCTGAAAATTTACTCCACTGACTTTCAAATACTTACCTATCGGATCTTCATCTTCAAATAGTACCTCTTTTACATTGCGGCCAATGACCACAATTTTACGTTCGTCTTCGATATCCTTTTCATTTAAATAGCGCCCCTCGGTTATCTTAACTCGTTGTATCTTGATATATTCCGGATAATCTCCATACACAGAGAAATTACCTGTTTTGTTTTCATAAACCACGTTATTACCACCTCCAAAACCTTGCAACTGGTTGCGAGGCGCCAGGTACTCAAGGCCTCCCACTCTTCTGCGAATCATTTCAGTATCCTTATTAGTAAAGGTTATACGCCTGCCTGGTTGAAAACCACCATAGGAAATAGCTGTTCTGTTTGACCAGAAAAATCCTGCATTGGTTGCCCAGGTTGAAAAATCTCTCTCTACACCATTTTGAAGCCCCTTGCCGGCACCTAATAAAATAATGATCATGAATATTCCCCAACCGATACCAAACACCGTAAGAAAAGTTCTTAGCTTATTCTTACCAATGGTCATAAATATTTCCTGCCATTTATCTAAATCAAACATATTACTCGTCTTTAAGTGCTTTAATGGGTTCTACCTTAGCGGCAGTACGAGCCGGGAAAAAGCCGGCCAAACTTCCAAATAGGGCCAACACCAGCGTAGCGGCTATGGCTCCGGTTAAGCTTACCTGAGGATGTCGGAAGAAATCCATAGGAAAGCCAAAACTTTCCATTAAGTTGGAAAGGGTTCCAGATTCTATAAACGAAAAACCGGCAACCAATCCTATATAGCCGGCTAAAAGCGTTAAAAACATGCTTTCCTGCAAAAAAAGCCCTATAATAGAGCCAGGTGTAGCACCAATAGCCTTTCGAACTCCTACCTCTTTCGTGCGTTCTTTCGCTACAATCAACATGATATTGCTAACTCCAACCACACCGGCAATTAGGGTGAACACCCCCACAATAAAAAGGAAAATACGTATACCCGTAAACAAGTTGATAAACTGCATATAGTTTTCTACTGCGTTGAATATGCGTACAGCTTTTTTGTCGGTAGGATCAAAATTGTGCTTTGTACTTAAATAGTTAAGTATCTTGCCTTCAATAATCTTTGATTCTGCTTCACTGGCATTTCCAACAGTTAAGGATATACTGTGTACCTTATTGCCCCCTCCATAGGCTATTTGAGCAGTGGAAAGAGGGATATAAATTCTTTTTTGATCCCAGTCACTTCCGGCATCATCTTTAAATGTTCCAATTACCTTATACTGAATACCATTCACATCAATATATTTACCAATAGGGTCCTCTCTTTCAAATAGAACATCTACAACATTAACTCCAATAACAGCCACTTTACGTTTTTCTGCCTGGTCAATATCATTAATAAACCTTCCGCTGGTAACTTCTGCCTTTTCCAGGTATACATAATCATGATGGCAGGAGACTACACTAAAAAAAGAGAGCTTGTCTTTATAATGAACCGTGAACTCGCCTGTTAAAAAATAGCGCCCGGAGATGTATTCTACACCGGGAATTCGCTTAATGGCTTCATAGTCTTCATTTGTGTATTCAATGAAACGTCCCGGTTTAATACCATTGTATGGTTTGCTGGTTTGGCCAGGTCGAATCCAGATTGAATTGGTGGCGTCACCGTCAAACTGGTGAGAAACACCATTTTGGAAACCACTGCCAAAACCCATTAAAATAATAAGAATGAATATACCCCAGGCCACATTAAAAGCAGTAATGCCTGAACGCAGTTTATTCTGCTTCATGGTATAGAAAATTTCCTGCCATTTATCCAGTTCAAACATATCTACTCGTCTTTAAGCGCTTCTATAGGTTCAACTTTAGCTGCTGTTCGGGCTGGAAAGAAGCCCGCCAGACTACCAAAAACAGCCAGTACTACGGTAGCCGCAATGGCTCCTGACATGTTAACCTGAGGACGAACGAAAAAATCCATAGGAAAACCGAAACCTTCCATTAAATTAGAAAGTGTACCAGATTCTATAAACGAAAATCCTGCAACCAAACCTATATAGCCAGCCACAAGGGTAATAAACATGCTCTCCTGAAGAAACAACCCTATAATGGAACCCGGAGTAGCACCAATGGCCTTACGAACTCCCACCTCTTTGGTGCGCTCTTTTGCAACAATCAGCATAATATTACTCACGCCTACCACACCGGCTATTAAGGTAAATACCCCCACAACAAACAAGAACAAACGAATGCCTTTAAACAAGTTTACAAACTGAGTATAGTTTTCAACTGCATTAAAAATTCGTACCGCTTTTTTGTCTGTCGGATCAAAGTTGTGTTTTGAACTAAGGTAATCAAGTATTTTACCCTCAATAATTTTAGATTCGGCTACGTTGGCATTGCCTACTGTAACCATAATCTGATGAATTCTATTACCACCACCATAGGCAATTTGAGCCGTGGAAATAGGTATATAAATAACCTTTTGTTCAAATTCAGAACCTTCATCCTTAAAGGTGCCCACCACTTTGTATTGGATACCGTTTACATCAATATACTTGCCTATTGGCTCCTCATTAGCAAAAAGTACTTCAATTACTTTTTCACCAATAACGGCCACTTTGCGTTTTTCTGCCTGGTCTGTATCATTTAAGAAGCGCCCGTGGGTAATTATGGTTCTTTCCAAATATTTATGATCGGGATGACATGAGCGAACATTAAAAAAGGATAATTTATCTTTGTAATGCACGGTAAATTCACCCGTAAGGTAATAGCGCCCCGTTATATATTCAATGCCAAGAATTCGTTTAATAGCATCATAATCCTCGTTTGTAAACAGTATATCTCTTCCGGGTTTAATGCCATTATACGGTTTGCTGGTTTGACCAGGACGAATCCAGATAGAGTTGGTTGCATCGTCATCAAACTGGTGCTCTACCCCATTTTGAAAGCCACTGCCAAAGCCCATAAGTACTATGAGTATAAAGATACCCCAGGCTACATTAAAGGCTGTAATAGCAGAACGCAGCTTGTTCTGCTTCATGGTATAGAAAATCTCCTGCCACTTATCTAACTCAAACATGCCGGTTAGTTTACAGTAGCGGCAATTTCCTCCTCTGCGTCCACAATCAATCCGTCCTTCAAATGAATGACACGATTGGTCATAGCGGCAATATCATGTTCGTGTGTAACAATAATGATAGTTTTGCCTGAGTCGTTCACTCGTTTAAATATTTCCATTACTTCGTAAGAAGTAGTGGTATCCAGAGCTCCGGTAGGTTCATCCGCAAGAATTACCTTAGGGTCAGAAATAAGCGCCCGGGCAATAGCCACTCGCTGTTTCTGACCACCAGAAAGCTCACTGGGCATGTGCCCTGCCCAATCTTTAAGGCCAACCATCTCAAGGTATTCCATAGCAATTTTGTTGCGCTTTTTACGGTTTACCTTCTGATAATATAATGGCAAGGCCACATTTTCCATAGCATTCTTAAATGAAAGCAGGTTGAAAGATTGGAATACAAACCCCAGAAATTTATTACGGTAATAAGCCCCTTTCTTTTCTGATAAGTTTTTGATAAGCGTATCCGCCAGATAATAGCTCCCTTCATCATATTTGTCAAGAATACCCAAAATATTCAGAAGTGTTGACTTGCCGGAGCCGGAGGAACCCATAATTGATACAAATTCTCCCTCATTTATAGTGATATCAAGCCCTTTAAGTACATGAAGTTTTTGTTTTCCTACTCCGTAGGATTTGTGAAGCCCATCGAGTTTTATCATAGGTTGTTGTTAGTGAGTTGACCTTTATCGAGTTGTTACTACGAATATACGCATGTTAATTATAATGGTTGCTTAAAAAGTGATTAACGGAAAGAATTAATTCAGTGTTTAAACATTATATGCATTATAATTTTGCTTTTATAAAAACTTTATCTCTCTTTTTGTGGTTATTAGAGTTAACTTAATATAAAAGATATGAGCACCAATACTATACTGAATATACGCCCATTGGGATTCCAGTGGGAAACAAAAGATCCCTTCCTGTTTTGTGTTCACCATGAAGACTATTATCCAAGCGGTAATAAATATATGGGTCCAAATGCTCCTTTGGGAGGCCGGTCGATTGGGAATGATTTTACCATTAAAGATGGTTGGAGAATGTATCATGGACGAAAGGTGCCAGGGTTTCCTGCACACCCCCATCGGGGATTTGAAACTGTTACTTATGTTCGTAAAGGATTAATTGATCACGCAGACTCTATGGGAGCCACTGGCCGTTTTGGTAATGGAGATGTACAGTGGATGACAGCAGGAAAAGGAGTGCAACATGCCGAAATGTTTCCCTTGCTCAATGAAGATAAGGATAATCCGCTGGAATTATTTCAGATATGGCTTAATCTGCCCAAAGAAAAGAAGTTTGCTGAGCCTCACTATGCTATGCTGTGGAGTGAAGATATTCCTCTGATTAATGAAAATGGGACCAATGGTAGCTCTGTACAAATAGCTTTGATAGCAGGTGATTACGGAAATCATAAAGCTCCAGCTCCTGCCCCTAGCTCATGGGCGGCCAATCCGGACAATGAGGTAGCCATATGGACAATAAAGATGAAGGAAGGAAGTACCTGGGTGCTCCCTCCTGCTAAAAACAAAGTAAACAGGTCTTTGTATTTCTATGAAGGTAATTCGGTTACTATTGATGGCAAAGAAGTAAAAGCATCACATGCCATTGATCTTTTGCCTACTCAGAAGATAACCATAAACTGTTATGACAAAGAGGCCAATATGCTATTGCTTCAGGGAAAACCCATTAATGAACCTGTAGCACAATATGGTCCATTTGTAATGAACAGCCAGGCTGAAATTCTCCAAACTATGGAAGAATACCAACGCACTCAATTTGGAGGATGGCCCTGGCCAAGCCACGAGTATGTGCATCCTAGAGAGAAAGGCAGATTTGCCTTGTTTGCAGATGGAACAGAAGTGCTGAAATAATTTCATTTAATTTAAAGCTATCATTCATAACTTTGGACAAATTGTAAAAAGCAACCTTGTCCATACCTAAAGTAATTTACCAAACGTATTCTTCCTGGAAGGATATTCCCCCTGTAGCACGGTTTCATATTTGGAACATGCGAAGGATGAACCCTCATTACAGATATGAATTTTATGATGATGAAGCCATAAATGAATTTCTACGAAGAGAATTTGATCCGAATGTTTTTGAACAATACAAGAAACTTACAATTGGAGCAGCAAAGGCTGACTTCTTCAGATACTCCATTTTACTTAAGAAAGGTGGAGTTTATGTAGATATAGACAGCCGTGTAACAGGTAATTTAAACAAGTGGGTTGGGTCTGCAGATGTTGCCATTATTTCAAAAGAACGAAATCCAAAAATGTATGTACAATGGGCGCTCTTATTTGATAAAGGGCATCCCTTTCTCCAAAAAACTTTGGAGAAAGTATTGGATAACATCGAAAACAATAAGTTCCCCAATAATGTGCATAAAACAACAGGACCTTCTATATATAGTGAAGCTATCAGAGAGTGTATCGCTGAAAATCCAGCCATTGAATACAGGGAATTTGGGATTGACTACAACAATAAGATAAATGCCAAATTCTGGTTGAGCAGGTTCTCATTTAGGAAAAAGGAGCACTGGAAAAAGGCACAAAACACTCAACTGCTAATAAATTAAATTATAAGTATGGAAAAGGTGATCCTTGTTACAGGGGCTAATAAAGGCATTGGTTTTGAAATTGTCAACCAGCTTTCCAAAAAAGGCCATAAAGTAATACTAACAAGCCGAGACAGGAAAAGAGGAACCCAGGCTGTTAATAGGCTTGCAGAGGAAGGATTGAATGTTCATTTTCAACAAATGGATGTAACAAATATTGAACAGGTTGAAGCTACGGCTAAAGAAGTAAAAACCTTGTTTGGTAAGGTTGATGTGCTAATTAACAACGCTGGTATTATGGCTAAAGGAGATATATCTATGCCAGATACTGACCTTTCGGTTTGGCAACAAACCATGGATATTAATGTCAATGGCCCTCTTATTGTTTCCAAAACATTTATACCTATAATGCCAAATGGAGGCCGCATTATTAATATGAGCAGTGGTGGAGGTAGCATGACTGATTCTGTTGGTGGATGGAGCCCATCATATTGTGTTTCTAAATCTTCCCTTAATGCACTAACACGCCATATGGCCTATTATTTGCAAAATAATGGCATCACTGTAAACGCGATGTGCCCGGGTTGGGTTAATACCGACATGGGTGGTTCCTCTGCACCCAGGACGGTATACCAAGGAGCAGATACGGCCGTATGGTTAGCAACCAAAGAAGACATATCTACAGGCAAATTCTGGCGGGACAGAAAAGAGATTCCCTGGTAATATTTTAGCAGACTCTAAAATATTTTATTAGTTATACCCTCTCTATATGATTTGCCGATAGGTATATACGAATCATCAATTTGAACCTGATTGCCAGAAATGGCTTTAATCTTTTCTTTATTCACGATAAATGATTTGTGAATGCGAACAAACTGGTCAGAAGGAAGGAGTTCCTCAAGGCTTTTAAGTGACTCTAATGCAATTAGTTTTTCATTTGTTAAATGAAAACGTACATATTCCTTAAGGCCTTCAATAAACTTAATATTTTGAATCGGAACCCGATGAATTTTTCGATCGGCCTTTATACTCAAAACAATCTGAGAAGTTGAAACAAATTGTTTATTTTCCAGCTTAATCAATTCCATAGCCTTATTTATCGCCTGCAAAAATCTTTCAAACCGAATAGGTTTTAGAAGGTAGTCGACAACATCCAACTCATACCCATCTAACGCGTAATTAGAATATGCAGTAGTAAAAATGGTTTTGGTTTTATGAGGAATTGTTTTTAAAAATTCTACTCCTGTAAGTTCGGGCATTTGAATATCGAGCAAAATTATATCTACTCCATTTTGATTAAGATACTCAAGAGCCTCCATTCCATTTTTAAAGACCCCCAACAATCTCAGATATGGAATCTTACTTACATATTCTTTGAGCAATACCCGGGCAGGGTGTTCATCATCTATTATAATACAAGAGGCATTCATGTATGAATTACAAGTTTTACATTAAATAAATCGCTTGTTTCCTCAATAAACAAATCATGCAAATTTGGATAGAGTAACTGCAATCGTTTTTTAACATTTTCTAACCCTATTCCCTTTGTCAAATCTTTTGAGTAAACCTTTCTAGGTTTGCTATTGCTTATCTCAAAAATTATATCGTTCTCTTTTGTGGTCAGTTTCATTTTAACCCAACCATTATTGCTTTCTATATTACTATGTTTAAAACTGTTTTCTATAAAAGGAATAAATAGCATTGGTTCTACAAGCAGAGATGACATGTCTACATCGATATCTACATTTATATTTGTATCTCCTTCACTTTTTACCTTCTGAAAATCTATGTAATTATTTATATACTCAATTTCCTTTTCAAGCGTAACTTTCGATTCGTTGCTTTCATATAATACGTACCTAAGCATATCCGATAACTTCATTATCATATCAGGTGCTCTTTTTTCATGTGTGAATGAAAGTGAATAAATATTGTTCAGTGCGTTAAAAAGAAAATGTGGGTTGATCTGAGACTTTAATAACTTAAGCTCTGTATTTAGATTTTCATTTTTCAAATTGGCTTCCTCTTTCTGGCGTTTACCTGCTTGTTGGGCTAACCAAAATGTAGTACTTATGAATAAAATGGCTACTGAGGTTATTATATCCATTACAACCCTGGGATTGATACGAAAGAATGGATTTTTCCTGTTGAATTCCTCTGGAGGTGCTTTCATTAAAGAAGGATTTCCCCTAAATTCCTCAAAGTGTTCAGGCCTAAACCCCGGCTTTGGATACTCCAACAACTCGCGGGCAAAGTATACAACTACAAGCAAAAGCAAAATAGAAAACAGATAAAGAACATATTTGTTCTTATCCATTAACTTAGGCAAAAGCAGGTAAACATTAATATAAAATACAAAAGCATGTAACGATATGATCCTAACTGTTACAAACAACCCCACTAAATAGTTTCCCCAAGCTGTTGATACCCAATTAAATGTAATTAAGGCATAGGTAAGCCATACCAGCACATGCAGCCCTATGCTTTTATAATTGATATCCTTTTTCACATAATAAAAGTAGCAAAATCATACTTCAACTTAGCAAGAATTCAACCAACATAGGTTTTTCTTCAACAAGTGTGTAATTAAAAAACAAAGGTATTGGTTTAAAAAAACATTCATTTGGTTGAATAAATTGGTTGTCTATCAATTATGCTTTTACATTTAATCAAAAAAAATGAAACTGTCAATCCTATTTGTTGCTGCGCTAGCAATAAGTGGTTCGTTATATGCTCAACCTGGAATGCCGGGAGGCACCCAACCAAACCCGTCTGAAATGGTACGTAGGGAGAAAGAAGAACTCTTAGCATCAATAACTGGTTTATCGGACATGCAAAAAAATGA